>NZ_JBIYCY010000006.1:0-313448 GCF_044908235.1 Rhodococcus sp. 27YEA6
AACATCTCCACGATCAGCAACACCATCCGCGACTGCAACTCGTGTCGGGCGCGCACCAGATCCAGAACCTCACCCTTGAGGTCCTCGCCATCCAGTTGCCACGCTTCCCGACTGTCCATGCTCAAAACATACTTTCGAGAACCAGAGACAAAACGGACGACTTATATCGCCAACGCGGCCCGATGCCCCTCGATGACGGCCGCGTGCGAACGCCTCGGAGACAAGGCGTCACCGATGCGAAATTTCTCGAAACAGCTTCCCTGCAAGGTGTTCCACAACTCGTCGACAGGTTCCTGCTGTGTCGCGAAGACCACCCAGTCGACTGCAACTTCCTCGGTCACACCCGTCGGAAGGTGAACCAAGCTCACGAGCGGCGAGGCCCCAGCGCTCACCGAAGTCACCATCAGATCTGCCCGTTGACCGATCGACTTCTCGAACGCCCGGCGGTTCCACCCCTCGAAATCCAGGGTGATGCTCAGGTCCTGCGCGACCACCATGCCGTTGGTCGCGATCGTGACGGCACAGCCTCGATCAGCGAGGAACTCCGCCACCGACGTACCTTGATGGAATCCCAGTTCGTCGTAGACGAGCACCGTTCCACTCGGCAGAATCTTGCCGTCGAGAACGTCTCGAACACCCACCACACGCTCTGATCCACCCGCCCACGCCGGTCGCACAGGCCGCGCTCCGGTTGCAATCACGACCACCTCGGGCGCGCGCTCCTTCATGATCGCGAGATCAGCTCCAGCATCCAACTCGATCGTCACACCGCTTCGGCGACACTCAGATTCGAGATTCCGGACGAGGTCGGCGAGCTCACGGCGAGCCGGTACCACCGAGGCGGTAAGAATCTGTCCCCCAAGTCTTCGTTCACGCTCGAACAGCGTCACCGCATGACCTCGCTGGGCCGCTGTAGCCGCAGCTTGCAGGCCGGCCGGGCCACCACCGACCACCACCACCGTGCGGCCCCGTCGCCGCGGCATCGGCAGCGGTACCGATTCCCGACCGGCGCGCGGATTTGCGGTGCACCCCAACCAACGTCCCAGACCCATCCGCCCGACGCATTCCTGGTTGCACGACAGGCAGGTTCGCACCTGTACCGATTGACCAGCACGCGCCTTGTTCACAAAATCCGGATCGGCGATCTGCCCGCGAACTACGCCCACCAGATCGCATACACCGTCCTCGAGTGCAGCTTCGGCTTGCTCCGGCGTCTTGAAACGGCCGACTCCGACGACTGGAAGATCGATGACCTCCCTGATCGCAGACGGGACGAAGTTGGCGTAGCCGGTGGGTACAGCCATCGATGCTTCGACCAGATGCAGTGTTTCCGTGGCCATTCCGACGGTGGTGTTGATGTAGTCGACGTGACCGTCAGCTTCGATGAGTTGGGCGGTGGTTACCGCGTCGGACAGTTCGATGCCACCCCGCGTTCCTTCGTATCCACTCAGGCGCACACCGAGCACACGATCCGGGCCGATGGCCTTACGCAGTACCCCGAGCACTTCGAGAAGGAAACGCGCACGATTCGCCACGCCCCCGCCGTAGCGATCAGTGCGCAGGTTGGTCGAGGGTGCGAGAAACGCGCGCACGATGGACGACTGCGACGCCTGCAATTCCACCCCGTCGAAGCCACCGGCAACGCAGTTGCGCGCAACAAGGGCGAACCCTGCGAGAATCTCGGCGATGTCCGCGTCGTCGACAGCCTTGGGCACCTCGCGGAACAACGGATCCGCAACGGCGCTCGGCGCCAACAGCGGCGATCGCGAATAGGTTCCAGCGCCCTGACCCCCATTGTGGTTGATCTGCGCGAGAATCGACGAACCATGCGCATGAACGGCGTCGGTGATCCGCCGGTATCCCTCGATCGCTTCCGGCCGATAGCCCGCAATCATCTTCTCGTACGGTCGATCCGAAGGATGCGTCGAGTGCTCCTCGGTGATGATCAGACCCGCACCGCCGCGTGCCCGCGCCTCGTAGTAGCTCGCGTGCTGCTCCGTCGGCAACCCGTTCTCCGCGTAATTGGTCAGGTGTGCGGAGAACACGACCCGATTGCGGAGTGTCAGGTTGCCCAGGCGCAGTGGCGCGAAGAGGCGCGGGTACGGCGTCATCAGACCTTGGAGTTTCCTTGATCGAGCGCGATATGACTTGCCGTGACGGTGCGGGAACCGTCACCGGCGAGCCACAGGACGGTATCGGCGATCTCGTCAGGTTCGGCGAAAGCGATGTCCGAGAGGATCGGAGTGAAGTTGGGAAGGTACTGCGGAAACTTTGCAAATACCTCGAGAGCGCCCTGGTCGACCCCCATCGGCGTATTCACTCCGTAAGGATGGATCGAATTGACCCTGATCTTGTACTCCCCCAGTTCCTTTGCTGCGGCCTGCGTCAGACCGACGAGACCGAACTTGGCGCTCGCGTAGTGCGCCTGTCCGGGCAGCGCCTTGAGTCCGGCCACCGAACTGACCACGATGATCGATCCACCGCGCCCACCCTCGATGATCGCCGGCACCGAGGCCTTGAGGGTTTTCCAGACTCCGGTCAGGTTGATGTCGATCAGGGTTTCCCACTGCTCGTCCGACATTTCCCAGAATCGATTCCAGTTGCAGACCCCGGCGTTGGCGACCACGATGTCGAGACGTCCGAACTGTTCGACGCCGTCCTTGACCACCGCGGTGAGCGCTGCGCCGTCACGGACATCGACCTCACGGGCGAGGATCTTCCCGCCCTCCGCTTCCACCAGACGTATCGTCTCGGCAAAGTCCTCGGAAGTTGCTGCGTCGTAGGAATTGTCCGACGCCACCGACGCGCATACGTCGACCGCGATGATCGCTGCTCCCTCGCGCGCCATCTTGACCGCGTGCGCACGTCCTTGACCGCGCGCTGCGCCGGTGATGAAAGCAACGCGACCTTCGAGCGAACGAACTGAACCCTGTGTCATGAGATAGCCCTCTCTGCAGAATTGAAACTCGTTCTAGTAGTAAACCCTGCAAAGCGCCCTTCGCGGATGGATTCGAGAACAGTTCTCGGGGCAACCGAGTCGCCCACCTGAATGTCGGCCTCTTCCTTCAGCGTTTCGTTCGGCAGACGAGGCGAGCAGTCGATCACCACCTCGCACTCGAGCTGTGACCGCTCGCCGGTATGAATGTGTTCGACGCAGACGGCCCCTCGAGCGATTTCGGTGACACGTGACGCGAGCACCCTGGTGACCCCGGCCTGCTGGATGCGCGTGTTGGCGCCGACCAGATCCCCACTCGCACCGAGCCTCGAACCGACGATGCTGTCGGGAGTCACAATCGAGACGGAGATGCCATGGGCCGCGAGTGCTTCTGCGAGCGCCACCGCGATCGGTCCACCGAGGGGATCGATCAGCGCGACCGGACCCGGCCCCACGGTGCTCAACTTCTCGAAGGCTTCCGACGCATCCAACCATCGAACCGAATCGTCGACCGGATACGTCGGCGGCCTCGCAGCACTGCCGGAGGCAACGACAACAAACTCGCCCCGGCTGCGTGCGTCACCCAGGTCTTGGGCGTCGAGCGCCGCCCCGGTCCGCATCGTCACGCCGCTACGACGGCATTCGTCCTCCAACCACTGCGCGAGGAGTGCGAACCGGCTACGGCCGTCACCTCGCGCAAAAGTTCGGATCATGCCGCCGAACTGCGATGAACTCTCGACGAGTGTGACCGAGTGCCCCGCCACCGCCGAGATCCGTGCGGCTTCCATCCCAGCGGGGCCACCCCCCACGACCAGCACGGCTCCCGGTGTCGAAATCTGCTCTCGCTCATCGGGGTCCACCGTCTCGAAACCCGCGCTCGGATTCCCGACGCACGTCACGACAGGATTGCGAGGATCACGCACGAGGCACGTCTGATTGCAGAGCACACACGGCCGGGGACGATCGCCGCGCGCGGCTTTCACGACCAGGTCCGGGTCTGCGATCTGGGCCCGGGTCATCTCGACGAACTCACCTACTTCCAGCGCCGCGTGAGCGTCGGCGATGTCCACGACGCTCCCCTGCACGACAACAGGAATCGACAGAGCGGCCTTGATCTCACGGCACAGATCGAGGTTGAAGTTCGGCGGGCAGTGAAAATCGGGGCGGTACCGGTCGGACGAATAGAGTCCGCCACGAACGACGACAAGGAGATCGAGGAACGGAGACACTTCACGCGCGATACCGATGGCAAGATCGGGCGTCAGGCCCGCCCATGGAGCTTCCTCGTCACAGGACAACCGCAGGGAGACAACGTGATCCGACCCGACTTCCTCGCGCACTGCCGAGATGACCTCGCGAACAAGAGCAACGCGATCGCTACCGTATCGGTCTTGCCGAGTGTTGGTCAGACCCGAAAGGAATTGTCGCAGAATGCTTCGAGGACCGGCATCGAGTTCCACTCCGTCCATTCCCGAAGCGACGGCCAGCGCCGACGCCTCACGGAAGCCGACTATCAGCTGGTCGATTTCCGGCTGCCCCATTGCCATCGGCAACTCACGCGTCGCCGGGTCGGCCACTCTTGACGGTCCCCACAGCACCGACTGGGAGTATGCGCTCGATCCCTGCATGCCGGTATGACCGAGCCCGGCCAGAACCAGCGTTCCGTACGGAGCACATGCAGCCGCGATCGACTGCCACCCCGGGCCACATTGCGACGCCAACGGCGCCCGCTCGTACGGCCAGTCGTTCTCCGATACCGAGGCCACTTCGGTGACGACGATCCCGGTTCCGCCCTCGGCGCGGCGCTGGTAGTACGCACGGTGCCGATCGGAAAGCGAGCGTCCCACAGCAAGATTGGTCTCGTGCGGACCGAAAACAACCCTGGACCGGACGAGGCGTCCGGCCAGGGTCGTGTGTTCGTCGAGTGTCAACTCACAGCTCTATCGGAGCCGTAATCTCAGCTGGCACCCAATGTGCGTGTGAAGCCTTCCGGAATCACCAGGTCCGCCGGGCTCAGTTCGGTGATGGACGAGTGGCCGAGGCCCATCAGCCCCGAGTCGATGCCCATCCGCATGAGGTCGAGCACGTTCTCGACACCGGCCTGGCCGTTGGCCGAGAGGCCCCACAGGTAGGCGCGCCCGAGCATGACGGCCTTGGCTCCGAGTGCGAGCGCCTTGACGACGTCGCCGCCGCGTCGAATGCCGCCGTCGAGAACAACTTCCACCTGATCGCCCACGGCCTCGGCAATGCCCGGGAGCACACGGATCGGCGCCGGGGTGCCGTCGAGGTTGTTACCACCGTGGTTGGAGACCGAGATAGCGGAGACACCGGCGTCGACAGCTCGCTTGGCGTCGTCGATGCGCATGATGCCCTTGAGCATGAACGGTCCACCCCACTGCTCACGAAGCCAGGCGATGTCTTCCCACGTCGGAAGCGGAGTCTGCATCCACTCGCCGTATGCGCCGAAGAACGTCGGTGCAGGCTGGCCGGGAGCCGCGAGGTTGGGGGTGGTCAGGTCCGGGATCTTGCCGGTCTTGGCGAACTCGAGCAACCACTTCGGGCGCATGATTCCCTCGGGTGCGAACTGGAACATCGCCTTGAGGTCCATCTTTTCGGGGATGGACGGGCTGCCCCAGTCGCGACCGTACGAGAAGGACCAGTCGGTGGTGATGATCAGGCCCTTGGCACCGGCAGCGCGAGCGCGCTCCATACGCTGCAGGAGCACGTCGCGGCTGCCGACCCAATACATCTGGAAGAAGACCTGCGGGTTGGCCGCGGCAACTTCTTCGATGGACTTGCTGGCAAAAGAACTCAGTCCGATGGCTGTTCCCCGTGCTGCAGCCGCACGGGCTACCGCTACTTCACCGTCGGGGTGCACTGCCTGCACACCGGTCGGTGAAATCATGACGGGCAACGAAATGTCCTGGCCCATAATGGTGGTGGACATCTCGCGCTTGTCCGACAGCCCGGCAGCGTGGGGAGCGAAACCCAATTCGCTGAATGCCGCGACGTTGTCGTCGACCGTCAGCCCTTTCTCGGATCCCGCTACCAACGCCGCGTACACGGACTTGGGCAACCTCTTCTTCGCGCGGCGCTGTGCTTCTGCCACCGTCTCGAAGAAAGCATTCTTAGCCATTGAACTGACCTCTCTGGGGTGCAGCTTTCGCCGCACTGTCGGTATCGCGCAGTAGTTACTGCATTCCCGCAAGCGGGTTTTCGTCACAAATCTTGGCGGGCGGACGCATCATCAGTGTCAGTGGCACCGATGCACGTGGGGTCTTACGTTGACCGGAACGGGAGTGGTCGACACTGGACTTCGGGACCTCTCCCGCCGACGCCAGTGCCATTTCACCGTTGCCGATGACGCACTCGGGGTCAGGTCCGTCCATCGGCAGTCCGGTGAAGAACTTGGCCGCCATGCAGCCGCCGCGGCAGGAGTCGTAGTGGTTGCACTTGCTGCAGGCGCCACCGGTTTGGGGCGATCGCAGCTCCTCGAACAGGTCCGAGTGCTGCCAGACTTCCTGGAATCCACCGTCTTTCACGATGTTTCCGGCGAGGAACTGCTCGTGAATCGCGAAGGGGCATGCGTACACGTCACCGACCGGGTCGATCAGGCACACGACGCGGCCCGCGCCACAGAGATTGAGACCGGGCAGTGCATCGCCGAAGGCGGAGAGGTGGAAGAACGAGTCGCCCGTCAGGACGCCTTCGCCATTGGCGACCAGCCAGTTGTAGAGCTCACGCTGCTGCTCCGGACGCGGGTGCAGGTCGTCCCACACGTCGGCGCCGCGGCCCGAAGGACGCAGTCGAGTGATGCGCAGGGTCGCGTCGTACTTGTCCGCGAGAGCCTTGAACTCGTCGAGCTGACTGACGTTGTGCCGGGTGACGACCACCGAAATCTTGGCGTCCTTGAAGCCGGCTTCCTTCAGGTTCGCGAGAGCGCGCTCGGCCATCGCGAACGAACCAGGCCCGCGCACAGCGTCATTGACCTCAGCGGTGGCACCGTCGATGGAAATCTGCACGTCGACGTAGTCACTGGCTGCGAGGCGCGCCGCGACCTTCTTGTCGATCTTCACGCCGTTGGTGGAGAACTTCACACCAACTTGGTGGTCGGTCGCGTAGTCGACGAGCTCCCAGAAGTCGGAGCGTACCGTCGGCTCGCCGCCACCGATGTTGACGTAGAAAACCTGCATACGCTGCAGCTCGTCGATGATGGACTTGCACTGTTCGGTGCTCAGCTCGTTGGGGTCACGACGACCCGACGACGAAAGGCAGTGCACGCAGGACAGGTTGCAGGCGTAGGTGAGTTCCCACGTCAGGCAGATGGGGGCGTCGAGTCCGAGTTCGAACTGATCGACGAGGCGACCCACCTTGGCGGGCGGGGAGGGCTGTTCAAGAACTGAGGTCATGGCTGTGTCCTCGCGAAGAAATGAAGCGGGCGAACGTGCGGAAGGGCTGTTCCGCACGTGGGGGCGAGCGTCTGGCTCAGACAGGCACGATCATGTGCGAGTCGGCGAGAGTGCTCAGCGCGCGGGCATATTGGGGAGCCGCGTCATCTTCGATGCCTTGCGCACGTAGTGCGGACCGGACATCAGGATGGTCTGGCAACGCCTTGACCACCGCAACGATGGTCGTGTTCTTCAGGAACGACAGCTTGCGTGTTCCGAAGTGGTAGAGCAACGCCCCGAAAGGTTCGGGGCGAAGCGCTACCTGCGGGTGGAGTTTCCACCCCGCATCGAGATCCAAAGCAGACACGGTCAGTACACGCCGCACATGCCGTCGATGGAAACTTCCTCCACGAGGGACTCCTCGACGAGGTCGTTCTCGAGCGCCTTGTTGTCACGATCTGACATGGATTCCTCCTGCGGTCGCACTCCGTCTGGAAGTCTGTAGATCAGACTTCCAACCTGGGAGTTGGTGGTCACTAGTGGGACTTCACTGTGACTCGGTTCACCACTGTAATGGCATCGAGTGCAGAATGACACACATGGAGCGAAAAAAGTATGCGTAGCCGCAAGAAACCGTCCGCTCGGATAGGTCGTCGCCCCTCCACAACGAAGGAGGGAATCAGCACGATCGGGATCGAACTGTTTTCGACAGTCGGCTTCAACGAGGTGAGCGTCGACCAGATAGCCGACGCCGCCGGCATCGCGCGTCGGACCTTCTTTCGCTACTTCCCGTCCAAGAACGCCGTCCCCTGGGGAGACTTCGACGGACATCTCGACGAGATGCGCGAGCACCTGGATTCACTGCCCGCTGATATTCCGTTGGTCGACGCACTCGAATCCGCATTGTTGACGTTCAACACCTTCCCACCGGAAGAGACTGCGGTACATCGCAAACGGATGGAATTGATCCTCGAAGTTCCGACGCTTCAGGCATACTCTGTGGTGATGTACGAAGGTTGGCGGCAGGTGGTCGCCGACTACGTCGCACGCCGAATGAATCTCGAGCCGACCGATCACGGCCCACGCACGGTCGGCTATCTTCTGCTCGGGGTCGCGATGTCGGCGTACGAGCAGTGGCTCACCGACGATTCACTCGAGCTACCGGAACTCTTGAAAACAGGTACGCAGTCCCTGCGGACCGGTATCAGCACCTGAGAAAGCATCACCACCTGAGAAAGGCGATCATGTCCACCATCACGAACGAACCCGTCCTGGATTCCCTGGCGCCGTCGACGCCGGGCTTGTGGTCGTTCGGACATGTCACCGTCGAACGCGTCGAGTCCGGTCCGATCTCGCTCGATCGCCGAGGCGGTCGCCTCCACGTCAGGCACTCCCTCACTCCCGCCGATCTGAGTGAGCGACTCGTCGCCGGAGTCACCTCGTCGATCCAGGACGCGGAGTTCGGTCAGGACGAATTCGAGTTGACGATGGTCGGCCTGGTTCGCTCCACCGTGGACGGCGCTCTCGAATCCTGGACCACCTACTACCGGAACTCCCTTGCCGAACTACTGGACGGCACTGCAGATTTCGCGCCGATTCACGACAAAGCCGAAGAGTTGGTCCGCGGTTCCGTGCTCGATCTGGGTTCCTGCTTCGGTTTCCTGCCCCTGCGGCTCGCGCGCGCCGGAATGGACGTGACCGCCACGGACATCCTGCCCGGAACGATGATCCTGCTCGACGCGGTTGCCCCCGAACTCGGCATCACGATCGACACGGTGATCTGCGACGCGGGTGAAGTACCGGCACCGGACAACAGCGCCGACACCGTCACCGCGATTCATCTCCTCGAACACGTCGACGACGCAGTCGGCGAGGCCGTGATCGCGCAAGCACTCCGGATCGCGCGTCAACGGGTCGTCATTGCCGTCCCCTTCGAAGACGAAGCCACCGCGTGCCACGGCCACATCCGCACTTTCGATCTCGAGTCACTGCGTGCGGTCGGCCGGCAGAGCCGTGTGCCGTTCGAGGTATTCGAGCATCACGGCGGCTGGTTGGTGCTGGACGCATCGGCCGCCTGAAAAGAACTAGCCTTCTTTCAGCGTATGGGCGACAAGCGCATTCGCGTGCCCATGACCCATACCGTGCTCCGACTTCAACCAGTTGACCAATTCCATGTGCTTCGTGAGGTCTGAGCTTCTGATCAGCTCTTGCCATTCACCGATCGGCCGACCGTACTTCTTCTCGATCGACGGAAAATACGACGCCGGGCCTTTCACGGGTTCAGTCATGACCGGAATCTACCTCCACCGCCCGACAATATTCGCGCACCGGCGGCGCCCGCATGTCCGCACCTGCGGAATCACTGGGTAGACACGCGACCATCGCATTATGGTCGAAGAACACCCACCCGAGAGCACAGGAGTTCAGCGATGCGACTGTCCACACGAAATCAACTCACCGGCACCATCACCGAGGTCAACCTCGGCACCGTCATGGCGACGGTCAAGGTGAAGTTGGACGGCGGGAATCAGATTGTGACCTCGTCGATCACCCGCGATGCCGCACTGGATCTCGATCTTGAACCAGGCCAAGCCGCAACGGTATTCGTGAAGTCCACCGAGGTGACGATCGGCGTCGAGTAACTGGCGAGCGATGTGATCAGGGCCGGGTGAGATGCGTGGTCATCGTGTAGTCCTTGCTCGGCCCCGTCACGGTCCAGACGACAGTCCAGGTCGATCGATCTCCGGCAGTGACGTCGATTCGCCCGCGGTAGGTATCCGCACCGCACAGGTGCTCGACTTCCTCCCCCGGCGCCCAGTCGTGGAACTCTCTGCCGTCTTCGAATGTCACGGCCCACTCGAGGCCGCGCTCGGCAACGAACAGAGTTCGGAACACGGGTAATTCCAGGTCGCCGTCACGCAGCGTGCCGCTCTCGTACCAGCGCATCCGACCGTCACCGGCGTCGGTGATAGTGGTCTCGCCGAATACAAGCTTGGTGGAACCGGAAAGGCGGTCGACGATGTCCCGCTCGAAGTGCCACTTTCCTACCAGCGCCCTCGGCTCGATTTTCGCGTCGTCGACCATGTGGCGATTCTAGTGACCCTGCATTGCCCGACGACACCGGAGACCGACTCGAACACACTGCGAGAGTATGTTCCGAGTACACCCGGAACACGCAGGAGATTTTCACAACCATGAACGATTCGGCCGCCCTTCACAAACGCGCAGTGTTCGCCGAGGATCTCGAGATCGGCCAAGTGATCCCATTGGGTTCGTATTCGGTGACCGAAGAGGAAATCGTCGAGTTCGCAACACAGTGGGATCCCCAGTGGTTTCACGTCGACAAGGAAGCCGCCGAGTCCGGCGTCTTCGGCGGGTTGATCGCCAGCGGGCTGCACACCCTGTCGATCTGCCAGAAGTTGGTGGTCGCCAGTCTCTACGACCAGTGGAACGTGATCGCCGGGAAAACCATGCGCGACGTGAGCTTCCTCCGTCCGCTTCGCCCCGGTGACACCCTGAGCGGAAAGGTCACCGTCGACAACGTCGTGTTCGACAATCGCGCGCGAGGATTGGTGACCATCACAGCGAAATTGGTCGATGCACACGGCAATCGCGTTCTCGACGTGGTCACTGACGCCTACCTGCACTGCCGCTCGACTCGCGGACAGTGAATTATCGGTAAATTTCGCACCACACTGTCCGAATTGCCGTACTTTCAGTGACGTTGCGACGCAACAATACCCATCCCTGCAATCAGGAGTTCCTCACACATGAGCAGCCTCGGCGAGATCAATCCTCTCGGCATTCTTCAGATCCTCATCTACATGCTCTTCGGTGGGTCGTCCAGCACTCCCGAATAGAACCTAGCTTGCCATAGCCATAGTCAGCACCTAGGGTGCTGACTATGGCAATTACTAGTCAGGCATCAGTGGCGGCCGCGCCGTCGACCGACGCAGCGCGTCATCACACCGAATTCGACTCCAGTTGGCGGAGTTTCGACGGCATCCAGGGCGGACTCGCAATTGCACGGATGCTGCGGGTGGCGGCCGACGCGTCCGGAGCCGAACCGCTGACAGTCACGGCGCATCTGGACCGCCCCGTTCCTCCTGGGCCGGCCGAGTTGACTGTCGGCGAGATGCGGGGCGGGCGGACCGTCAGTTGCCACGTCACGCTGACCGGTTCGGGATCCGCTCTCGTTCGGTTGGCCCGCGACATAGGAGCTACAACAATGTCCGCCCCTGTCGCCGAACCGGCTCCGGCCGACCCGTCAACCCTGCCGCCGCTGGAGATCCCGGTGGATTTTGTGCCGTTCGCCCAGCACCTCGACATCCGGCCGATCAATTCCGCGAGGCCGTTCGCCGGTGGCGACTCCCCTGAATTCGACGTCTGGATCCGCCTGCTCACAGACCTCGATTTCACGGCCCAAGAGCGCGCCGCGGTCCTTCTCGACGCGCTTCCGCCCGGACTGTTCGCGACACTGACGATGCCCGTGGCCATACCGACCATCGAGTTCACCGCGCATTTCACCCCGGAGCACCTCACGGCAGATCCCCGAACGCTGTCACCGTGGTATCGCCTACGCCACGGGACTGCCTGGGCGACGGACACTCTCTGTGTTGACGAATCCGAACTATTCGACTCGACCGGACGACTTGCTGCTCGGGCTCGCCAGCTTCGTCGAATTCTGAGTTGAGTTTCAGCTCTCCTACACCTGGAGGTCG
Organism: Rhodococcus sp. 27YEA6; assembly: GCF_044908235.1. Lineage (NCBI taxonomy): Bacteria > Bacillati > Actinomycetota > Actinomycetes > Mycobacteriales > Nocardiaceae > Rhodococcus > Rhodococcus sp. 27YEA6. The sequence goes on from NZ_JBIYCY010000006.1 coordinate 12,045, forward strand.
CGACGACGGAACGCAACAAGCGATGCTGTCGAAAGCACCACTGCCACAACGATCATTGCCAGCAGTGGCAGAACTGTCACTGGCTCGGCAGGGGCACCCGGCACGTGAGTGTAGGGCGACAGATCCAGCACTACCTGCGGAAGCTTCAGCAACGTGCCGAGTTGCCCGAGCACGATGCATGCCGCCAAGATTCCCCAGGAGAGCGCCGACGCGTACGTCGGAAACAGTCCGAAAGCCAACGACACCAACCCCACGACTACGAGCACCGCAGGCAGATAGGCCAACGCGGCGCCAGTCATACGAAGTGTGTTGCCGCCGATGTCGTCCGTGACGAGCCCGAAGGCAAAACCGGTGAAGGCACCCATCAAGACGTGCGCGAGGATCACGCCGCCCACAACCACACCCAGGTGGGAAAGCATCCACCTCCACCGCGACAAAGACGTTGCCAGCAACGGTTCGAGCCGTCCCGATGTTTCCTCGCCCCGCATCCGGAGAAGACTCTGGACCGAATACGCCGCGATGACTATCGACGTGAGCCCCAGAGCAGTGGCCAAGTAGGAATCCACCAGATCCGATCCGCCGCCGCCAAGTTTCTCGAACATCTCCGCGGTCTGCTGCGACGATCCCACCATCGCGTCGATCTCGTTGCCCACAGCGCCGTACGCGAACCCGAGTATGACAACGGCAAAGATCCACCAGAACATCGTCATTCGCTGCATGCGCCACGCCAGGCCCCAGGCCGACGGTAGCCACGATGCCGCGACTGGCGGGCCGGGTCGGGGCTGAACGAGTCCCGCTCCCTGATCGCGATGGCCGATGAGAACAAAAGCCACCACCACGTGCACAGCCGCGAATCCGATCAGCAACAACAGGATCCACCAGGCGTCGTCGTCGAAAGGTCTGATCTGTTGTGCCCATCCGATCGGCGAGAGCCACGACAACCAGCCACTGACCACGCGAGTTCCGTCGTCGACGACCGTACTGTTCACGTCGCCGATCGCGCGCAGCATGAACGCAACGCCGATCGCGGCACCCGCCAGGCCGTTGGCCGTACGAGCACCGTCGGTGATCTGCGCCGTCACGGCTGCCACTCCGGCAAACGCGATTCCGGTCCCACCTATCGAGGCGCCCAACGCGAACGAACCGACGACAGGCAAACCGACGGCGATCGATCCCAGTGCAATTCCCAGTGCAAGAACGACGTTCGCACCGACCGTTACGATCAATGCGGAGGTCAGGAGCGCTCGTCGACCTACCACCGCTGCACCGATCATCTCGGCTCGGCCGGTCTCCTCGTTCTGTCGCGTATGGCGAACCACCGCAAGGGTGCTCATCAATGCGGCCACCAACGCGAACACGAGCACCGACTGACTGGCGACTATCGCGCCCTGCGAATCACCGGACACGATCCCGTTGGTCGCCAGCGCGACCGGCGATACCGCGGAACTGACTGCGATGTTTCGTAATTCCTCGGGTGTCGAGTACAGCCCGGTCACACTGGCGACAACCAGCAGCATGAACAAGACGATGGAGATAACCCACACGGAGAGCTGAATTCGGTCCCGCCGCAAAGCCAGCCGAACCAGTCGGCGTGTGCCGGTGAATTGACTTGCCGAGGCCGGTACCGGTGGAGCGGCCTCGACAACAACGGTCACGGCCGTACTCCGGTCTCGGCTCGCAGGTGTACCGAAGTCTCCCTGGCCCGTTCGTCACCGTAATGCCGCAAGAAAAGTTCTTCGAGAGTCGGCGGAGTGGAAGTGAGCGCCACGATTCCGAATCCGACCAAGTACGTCATGAGTGGTCCGAGTTGCGCGCTGTCGACTTCGCAGGTGACGTGGTTACCGTCGATCACCGCGTCGTGGACACCGCCGAGTCCGTCGAGTCCACCGATCGGACGCTGCGTCTCCGCCGCGACGGACGTGCGCGTGAGATGCCTGAGTTCGGACAGTGTTCCCTCTTCCACCGTTCGCCCGTCGCGGATGATGCTCACGCGATCGCACAGCGCTTCGACCTCGGCGAGGATATGGCTCGACAGCAGTACCGTCTTTCCGGCGTGAGCCACCTCCTCGACGCAGTCCTGGAATACCGCCTCCATCAACGGGTCGAGCCCCGATGTGGGTTCGTCGAGGACGTAAAGGTCGACGTCGGACGAGAACGCGGCCACGAGTGCAACCTTCTGCCGGTTACCTTTCGAGTACGTGCGCGCCTTCTTGGTCGGGTCCAATTCGAAGCGATCGAGCAACTCGCTGCGGCGTTTTCGGTCCAGGCCACCGCGCAGGCCCGCCAACAGATCGATAGCCTCACCGCCGGTGAGGTTGGGCCACAGATTCACGTCGCCAGGCACATAGGCGAGACGTCGATGCAAAGTGACAGCGTCTCGCCACGGATCGCCGCCGAGAACGGTTGCGTCTCCGGAGTCCGAGCGGAGCAGGCCGAGGAGCACCCGAATAGTGGTGGACTTTCCGGAACCGTTCGGCCCCAGGAATCCGTGCACTTCACCCGTCGAGACGTCGAGGTCGAGGCCGTCCAGCGCGCGGGTGGTACCGAAGGTCTTGACGAGGCTTTTCACTGAAATTGCCGCACCCATGAATTTGACCGTACGCCGATTTCACAAATGTGTGAAGATAGAAAAGACGGAAAGATCGAAGGGTTCCGATGACCGACACCAGCCACACCGTTGCACCGGACGAGAGCCGACACTATGTCGAGCGACTCTCACTCGTACTGAGCGACATGGGTTTTCCGCCGATGCCCGCCCGCGTCTGGGCCGCGTTGATGACCAGCGAGACACCCTCGTCCACGCCAGGAGATCTCGGATCTCGGTTGGGAGTGAGCCCCGCCGCCATTTCCGGAGCCGTCAGATACCTCCAGCAAGTCGGATTGATCGAGCGTGTGGCCGTCCCCGGATCGCGGCGTCAGCACTACTGCGTCAGCGTCGACATGTGGGCCGACGCGTTTGTCACGAAACAGTCCTCGCTCTACCAGGTCTCGGCAGTTGCGGACGAGGGCATACGAGTCCTCGGTGAAGGAACAACAGCCGGCGATCGAATGGCAGATCTGCGCGACTTCTTCGACTTCATGGCCGCGGAAATGCCGCGAATGCTCGCGGACTGGCGCTCCCGGCGAAAAGACCGGACACCTGGCAGGTAACTTCAGGTTTACCCGCAATTTCGGCGGGGTACCTCAATTCTCGTTCCAGCATGGTCAGGTGCGGTGTAATCGAGGAGTTGCTGATGAAGCTGTCGATCAGGGGCGCGAACACTTCACCGACTCCACCCTTCGCGCGTACCGCTTCACCCGAAACCTGTGAACGATCGATTTCCCTGAATCGCACCGCCGCCGAGGCATTCGCCGGTGATCACCATGCACTGTCGAAACTACTGGCCCGGTTGCACCCTCGCGTCGTTCTCTACTATCGCGCCAGACTCCTCGGGACGCCCGTCGCGACATTCGCCGACGATCTCGCCCACCAATGCACCCTGGACGTCGTCACACGAATGTCCGACACGATCTCGGCCGACACACGCATCGAGACCTTCGCGTACGAGTTGGCCTCTCGACGAATTGCGTCAATTCCCCAGTCACGCAACATCGACGGACAATTCAAACGCCCGCGTCGCCTGACCGACGACCAACGTGAGGTTCTGGTACTACGAATCGCAGTGGGTCTGACTGCCGAGATGACCGCGTCGACTCTGCGCACAACTCGTTCGAGCGTGCTCCTCCTACAGCATCAAGCGCTGCGCGCCTGGACGGTCTCCGAGCAGAGCTAGATCAGACCTTGCTTACTCGCGGCGTAGACGGCCTCTGCTCGACGGCTCACCTCGAGTTTGCGCATGATGTTGCTGACGTGAAACTTGACGGTGGTCGGTGAGATGAACAATCTCTCACCGATCTTGATGTTGGACAAGCCGTTTGCGAGGAGTCTGAGCACTTCGAGTTCGCGATCGGTCAATCGTTCTTTCGACGACGACTGCCCGTTGAGCGATCGCACGACAGCTGACGCGCTGCGCGAATCGAACGCACTCTCACCCCGCGAGACCGCCCTGATCGCACGCACCAATTCGGTGGTGTCGACGTCTTTGACGACATAGCCGCGAGCACCCGCGTGCACCGCTCGCACCACCAGTTGATCGTCGAGAAACGTGGTGAGAACCAACAGTCCGAGGCCGGGATGCGCCGAGGACAGCTGGCCACACAGGGTCAGTCCCTCGTAGTCGGAACTGGCGGAGAGTTTGAGATCCATCAGGACGATGTCCGGGCCGACCTTGTCGACCACGGCGAGTGCCTCGGCGAGGGACGACGCCTCCCCCACGATCTCGAGATCGCTTTCGCGCTCGAGAACCGAGCGGAGCCCTTGCCGCAGAATTGCATGGTCGTCGACCAGGACGATTCGAACCAATCCCTGAACCGGCGATGCTCCGCGGGTGATGACGGGACGCGCAGTGGTCATGATTCCTCGCTCTCGATTTCAGTTGTGGAGCAAAGGTTTTCCATGCCCGAGTCGAACGGCAGTGGTAGTCGCACGAGAATCTGAATCCCACCGATCCGCGCGCGCCGTACTTCGAGCGCACCACCCAACTCGAGTGTTCGCGCCTGCATGTTCGCGAGACCGCGATGGCGGCCGTCGACGTCGTTGGTGGCTGCGAGTTTGAGGATCAGACGCATTCGCGCAGGGTCGCCGTCACCGTCGTCGGAGACCGACAGCAACACGGAGTCCGCCCGATAGGTCAGACGTAGCACCGCCCGATTCGCATGAGCATGGACCGCTGCATTGAAAAGAGCTTCCCCAGCGATCCGGAGAAGAGCGTGTTCGGCATCGCCCGGAAGTTCGGTCGGGGTACCGCCGACGCGAACGCTCACCGCCAACTCGTCCGGCATGTGAACCACGCCGAGCTGCTCGAGCATCTCGGGCAACGACGTCCGGTCCGCGTCCGACGAATGATTGAGCGCGTAGATCGCCGAACGAAGCTGCTCGACCGCCCTCCTGGTCAAATCCTTTGCCAAGTCCAGCCTTTCACTGCGTTCAGCCTCCGGGATGTCGCTCCGGCAGACCTCGATCTGCATGCCCGCCGACAACACCGCCTGTGTCACACTGTCGTGCAGTTCGCGGGCGATCCGGTGACGTTCGTCGTCGACCACTTGGTGCCGGTGCGCCACTCCGAGTTGACGCTGAGTGGACTCCAATTCGCTGTTGCGCACCGCAAGGTCGGCTGCAGTACGATTGGCCTCCGCATACGCATCTTCGGCACGCTCGAGCAGTAGTTGTCCGCGCTGATAGAGCGCCGAATTCTGCAGAGCCACAGCAGTCTGGCTGGCCAGAATGCTGAGCACGGCTCCGTCCGTCGTGTCGAGGGTTCGGTTGGCCGGCGTCCAGGCTGCAAAGGCACCTACCACGCCGCCACCGAGCACGATCGGCACAAACGCGTAGTGCGCGTCGATCACCGAGTTGGATTCGATTCTTCCGTACCGGATGTCGTCGAGGCATTCGACGACATCCTCCGGAAGTGGCGGCCCCTCGACGTTGTCGACCAGAAAAGGGGTGGCGTCCGGGCCGAGAACCAGTCGCCGTGGTCCGGCGTCGGGCAAAGTTCCGTCAGCCAAGGCGAAGACTATCCAGTTGGCACTCAGATGCGCACGGGCAGCTTCCGCGACCGCGCAGACGAGGGTTTCCGGCCCCTCGACGGTGCGCACCAAAGCCCGCGAGATCAACTCCAAGGCATGCACGACGCGTTCGAGGCGCTCGGCCGCACCGCGATACTGCGGGTAGAACGAACTCTTACCCGATCGTAATCCGGTGAGCCGGGACAGGTCCGCGGTCATCGCCTGCACCAATTCACAGCGTCCATCTTCACAGCGTCCATCTTCACAGCGTCCATCTTCACAAGGCACCTCGGAACAACGCCACCATCTGTTCCTGCGTCGCTTCCCTGGGATTGGTGGACATGCAGGCGTCGAGCAACGCGAAGCTGGCGAGCCTACTCAGGTCTTCCTCGCGAACACCCAACTCCCCCAGCCCCTTCGGCACACCGACCTCCCGTGCGAGACGTTCGACACGGTCGGCCACTGCCAGCGCTGCTTCCTCCGGGGTGCCGCGCTGCTCGGGAAGACTCAGTGCCGCAGCGATGGCGACAAAGGGGGCGGCGTCCGTGGTGGAATTGAACCGGATGACGTGGGGCAAGAGAATTCCGTTGATGACGCCGTGCGGAAGGTCGAGCATGCCGCCCACCTGATGGCTCATGGCGTGCGCGGCTCCGAGTATCGCGTTGGTGAACGCCAACCCGGCCTCGAGGCTCGCCTGCGCCATCACCGATCGAGCTTCCATCTCCATCGGGTCCTGGATCGTGTGCACCAGATTCTCGGTCACGAGGCCGACAGCGCGGAGCGCGTGATGATCGGTCAACGGATTGTGCGCCAGTGAGACGAAGGCTTCGATTCCGTGCGTCAGTGCGTCCAATCCTGTTGCCGCATTGAGCCACTCGGGCATCGTCGTGAGCAACCGCGGATCGATGACCGTCACATCTGGAACCAGCGCCCGGCCGATGATGGTGATCTTGGTGCCGCGGGTCGTGTCCGTGACGATGCAGAACTGCGACACGTCCGCGCCCGTGCCGGACGTGGTGGGAACCATCACCAACGGTGGGATCGGTTTGGTCGCCTGATCTACCCCCTCGTAGTCGAGTATGTTGCCACCGTTGGCAGCGAGGACGGCTACACCTTTAGCCGCATCGATGACCGAACCGCCGCCGAGCGCGATGATGACGTCACACTCGCCTTCCTGGTACACCTCGAAACCGGCCGCGATCTCGAAGTCCTTGGGATTGGGCGTCAGCCCTGACCACACCGTCGCCGTCAATCCCTGCTCCGTGAGATGGTCTTCGAGTTCGCTGACCCATCCCGCGTCGATCAGACCGGGATCGGTGACCAGGAATGGTCGGAACCCGCCGAACCTCAGAGTCGCGTGTGCTGCCTCGACCAGGGAACCGATACCGAAGACGATCTCGGGGGCGTGAAATTTGACCAGTCGAGCAGCAGTGCCGCGGCGATGAACACCGTGGTTCACAGCATCCGGGTATGCCACGGACACGACCCCACTCTCCTCTCGCTGCTCTGAGATCTCCGGTCGGGATTTCGCATCCGTCGCTCTCAGCGCATCAACTCCCACGTGCACAAACTGGTGTGATCCACCTTACAATCGCTGGCCCCGAGCCTACGCGGAGAGCAGTCGGGGCACACCCACCGAAGGAGAGGCGCTTACCTACCCGTTCGGGCAGGTAAGGCGTCTCGGGAAAATGAATGGCGCGGCGGGAAGGTCCCGCTGTACTTTCGGTTGCGGCCAGAGTGGCCCGTAGAACCGATTCAGAAGGTGTTTATGACCCAGCCCGCGCCGAGCGCGCCTCTCGCCCCTGCACTGCCGGCAACCTCGAGGGTCACATGCTGATCCTCGAAACGTCGGACTGACAGCCGCGAGGCCCCCTCGGCCTGCTCCTACTGCTTTGTTCACTCAGCTAGGAGTTCTCCAGTGCCTCAATCACACAATTCCATCTCGAAAACCGACACCTTCTCGTGCATTCAGTGCGGACTCACAGTCATGACGTACGGCCCCGATGGTGATCGCCGAAACCACTGCCCCAGTTGCCTGCATTCCCGACACCTGTTCGACCAGGTGGAAGGTGGACCGTCGGACTGCGGAATGCGGATGGCTCCCATTTCGATCGCAGTACTGCGCAGTGGCGATTGGATGATCATCCACCGCTGCGCACAGTGCCTCGAGCTCACCTCCAACCCCGTCAGCCGAGACGACAACCAGTTGTTGTTGATGAGAATGGCAGTGCGGCCGCTCGCGCAACCGCCCTTCCCGCTCGAAGCCTTCGGCGACTTGTGAGAGGGAATCAGATGCCACGTAGGAATCCCAGCACCCACGCGCGGCGGGCACCGCAACGGGCCAAGCACGTACTGCACGGAATCGGCGGAGAACAGGGATCGAGCTTCCGTTGTCTCACATGCCGTTTGGACATCTCCACTGCGGCGCCGGGTACCGCTCATCGGAACCACTGCCCGAACTGTCTGGCCAGCCGCCACGTGGACGGTCGCGTTCCGGGCGACCGAGCACAACAGTGCCGAGGTGCCATGGCGGCGCTCTGCCTGTCGGTCCGGCAAGACGGTGAATGGATGCTCGTTCACCAGTGTGTCGAGTGCAATACGTTGAAAGTCAACAGGATTGCCGGCGACGACAACGTCTTGGTCCTGCTGCGCTTGGCGCTACGTCCGTTGGCAGACCCTCGCCTGCGCTCGCGCGCGTTGCTAGCGCTCTGATGATTCGTCCGGTGCAATCGTGCGGTTCTGCGCACGATTACACCGGACGAACACCACGAACACGATCCCGGCGAGCAAGCCCACCTCCGTCGGTCCGAGGACCAGTCCCGAGTACAGCCACGGGGCAGGTTCTGCCGGAAAGAGGTCCATGAATCCGGGTCCGGTGTATGTCGGTTCGGAAAACGGCTCCCGATAGGATCCTCCGGTGAGAATGTGCGGTGACGCCAACGACTTCCACCACCACTGAAACACGCCGAGCGCCACAACCCCACACACGGCGCCGAGCACTGTCAGCGCCGCGATCGGTCGCCAGATCGATCCCCTGATTTCGGACATGAGATCAAACTAGTTCACGACAGATCGCGCAGTGACATCGGTGAAGTGCACTGACATCAGCGAAGTGCGTGCCCCAGCTCGGCGGCCTTTGCCATCAGTTGCGCGGCATCTCGGGCAACAACAACCTCGTCGCAGATCTCCGAATACTCCGGCATCGCGCACGATGCCTGGTTCCAGTAACGCTGTGGTTCAGGCGTAATCCAGGCCAGACGGTGGACCTTTCGGCGGAGTTCCTCGAGCTTGTCCGCCTGCGGGGGCAACCCGTTGCACCGACCGTCGCCCACGATGATGACAGACGTCCGTGAGTTCAAGGTGTTTCCGTGCTCGTCCAACAATTCTGTGAGCACCCGCCCGTAATCGCTGCTGGCTTCCAGATCCAGACCCGGGTGCGCGAGTACCGCGGCCAGTGCGCCGTCACCACTACTGGCGAGAAGGGTGTCGGTCACGTCGACCGGACGATCGACGAAGGCGAGGACTTCACAACGATCTGCTCGGCGATGCATTGCCTGAGCCAAGCGCAGAGTGAACGCGGTGATGGGGCGCACGGACAGCGACACGTCGGCGATGAGAAGTAGTCGAACACGATCGGGGCGAGGAGCTTTCACGACGAGATGGAAGGGTATCCCGTCGGTGCGCAGGCTCGAACGCACCGTGCGCCGCATGTCGAGATGCCCACGAGAGCGCTCTCGGGGCCGCGGTCTGGACGGTCCTCTCATCCGCCGAAGCACTTCGTGGCACGCGAGTTCGATGTCGTTGTGCGTTGCGCCCGCAGCAGATTCGCTGTCGGGCGCATCGGGAGCGCTTTCGGCGAGTGCAGCGGCCGAGAGTGCTTGCACGAACGCTTCGACCGCCTCGACGAGCCGGTTCAGTTGCGCCTGCGTCAGCGGCCCGTCGTCGGAGACGTCCGCATACGCTTTGCTCGGGTCGTATGCATCCAGCCAGGCGAGGATCGACGTCGGATCGTCCCAGGACAACGAACCGACCACTGCTGCAGCAACACTGGTGCTCAAGTCGCCGACCACTGCCGATGCGGCACGGTCCACGTCGACCGTGTAGCTGACTCCCCGTCGACCGGTCTCCGAACCGGTATCCACCGACAGTTCCGCATCGCTGGACGTCATCGACACATCGTCGTCGTCCTTGTGCGGGTTGAACCCCTTCTCCGCTTCCGGAGTATCGAAGTAGTCGCCGACCTCGGCTGCACGCTCGTTGTACTCGGCATACCGGCCTACTTCTTGATCCTCGTCGATCCCCAGCGCGGTAGGCAGACCGTCCGCCACCTCGGCGCGCGAACCCATCCGCTCGCCGTGCGCTTTGCCTGCGGCCGGCCGAAACAGCGCGTCGAACGCCCGATCGAAACCGGCCTGCTCGTGAGAGTACTTGGCGCACACTGCCCGAAGACATGCTCGCAACGTCTCACGATCCGAAGCGCCGACCATCGCGAGAACACGCCGAACCTCGATGACCTCGGCCGGTGACGCGGAAACTCCGGCCGCCCTCAGCAATCGGCCGAAACTCGCGGACACCACGTCGAGAACAAACGACGGTTGCCACACGGCAAGGCCACCGAGCGTCGTCATCGCGTCGAACGGATTCCGCTGCCGCCGCGGATTCCCTGTTGATGAGGGTCACGTCCACCCGTGCCCCGGAACACGGCCGTCGTCGTGTTGGCGGGTTTGCTTGCCACCGTGGCCCGCTCGATCGGCTCGCCACCGTCACGCGACGGTGATTCGAGACGCTTTCCGTCGAATCGTTCCTTGGCCAGCGTCACATCGGACGAGTACTTGAGCAACGCCGTGAGCAGGATGTCGCGCACCTTGGCGTCGGAAGCGGTGTCGAATCCGCCGGCCGCGAGCACTGTTGCCGCCCTGGCCGCGTCGATGACCTCCGAGATGGACGGACTCTTGCGCAGCGGGAGGTCACGCAGGATGCGAGCCAATTCGACAACCTCGGTGGCCGTGGCCGCATCCACCTCAGGCGCTCGGGCCGTGACGATCTCGCGTTCACGCTCCGATGTCGGATAGCCGAGATGGTAATGCAGACAACGACGCTTGAGTGCGGGTGAGAGCTCGCGGGTGTCGTTGGACGTCAGGATGACCCAGGGCTGCGAGCGGGCAACGAACGTACCGACCTCGGGAATGGTGATCTGCTGTTCGGCGAGAATTTCGAGGAGCAGTGCTTCCATCGATTCCTCGGTGCGGTCTACCTCGTCGACCAGAAGCACTACCGGATCGGGTGAGAGGATTGCTTCGAGCAGCGGTCGTACGGACAGGAAGTTCTCGGAGTACAAACCGAAATCCTGATCGGCCAGAAACTTGGACGCTTCGGCGACGCTGTCGAATTCGGAAACCTGATCGCTGATCCGGTCGCGGAGCATCTGCACGTGCAGGAGTTGCTTCGCGTAGTCCCATTCGTACAGGGCGCGATTGTCGTCCAGCCCTTCGTAGCACTGCAATCGCACCAGTTTGCGGCCCCCGATCGCAGCCAGAGACTTCGCCAGTTCCGTCTTGCCGACACCGGCCGGACCTTCGAGCAGGAGCGGACGCCCCAACGCCGTCGCCAGATGAACGACTACCGCGAACTCGTCATCGGCAATGTAGTCCTGCTCTCGCAGAGCATCTTTCACTTCGATTCCGCTGGAGAAACTGCGACCGGACATGGAATACCTTTCATGGGGGGCAAGCCCCTGTGCGCCTTTTTGGTAGTGCGGGCTACCAAAAAGGCGCACGGGGCCGAAGGCCCTGCTAGAAGTACGACTTGTTGATCGCGTGATCGACAACCGGGATCATCGACTCCACGGTGACCTCACGGGGATTGCCCGGGGTGCACCAGTCGTCCTGAATGTGCTCGGAGATGGCGCGCACAGTCTTCTCGTCACCCTTGATGACATCACCACGGCCCTCGTACTTCTTGGTGTTCATCTGGTTCTTCGCGTACGAGTCGGTGCGAACCTGACCGAAGTTGTCGGGGATACCGACGTCCTTGGCCAGACGGATGGCAGCCTCGACGGCAGCATCTGCGGCCTGAACCGTGGTGAGGTTGCGAGTGTCGACACCGAGTGCGCCGGCCAACTGGGCGTAGCGCTCGTAGCGCGAAGGCAGGTTGTACTCCCACACACGCGGCAACGCGATGGCGTTGTTCAGACCGTGGTGGCTGTCGAAGAAGGCACTGACCGCGTGCGAGATCGAGTGAACGATGCCGAGGCCACCGGAGTTGAAGGCCTGCCCGGCAATGTACTGCGCGTTCATCATTCCCTCGCGGGCCTTGAGGTTGCGCGGCTCGAAGACGGCCTCGCGCAGGTTCTTCGCGACCAACTCGACCGAGTAGATCGCGTTACCGAGCGAAGGCGCGAAATCGAGACGAGACACGAAAGGCTCACTGCCGTGCGCGAGTACGTCGAAGCCGCAGTACGCGGTGAAATGCTGAGGGCAGGTGTAGTAGAGCAGCGGATCGTCGATCGCCAGGGTGACGATGGTCGCCTCGTCGAAGCCCACCCACTTGTGCGGGTTGTTCATGTCCGACGTGTCGGTGATGACGTACGCCCACGACGTCTCGGAACCCGTTCCGGCCGTGGTGGATACGGCGATATGGGGCGGGTTCTCCTTGTTGGTGGACTTGGCGAAGCCCTCGAACTCGTTGATGTTGCGACCGTCGTGTGCGATCACGACGCGAGCACCCTTGGCGGCGTCGTGGCTCGAACCACCGCCGATCGAGATGATCGAGTCGCACTTCTCCTTCTGGTAGAGAGCCGCGGCCTCCATGACGTTGTAGTCCTTGGGATTCGACTCGACCTTGTCGTAGAGCACGACCTCGACACCCTGGTACTCGATCTTGCCGACGAGTTCCTCGATGATGCCCGAACCGCGCAGACCGGTCGTCATCAGAAGGGTGCGCTTGAAGCCGAGGTTCTTGGCCTCCACCCCGATGATGTCGTGAGCGCCCACACCCATCAGGGCGCGAGGGAAGGGGTGGAACTCCTTGATGGGAAAGTCCCAGATCTGGTTGAGCTCGATAGCCATCGGTATCTCCTCAGGGATGTGCACGAATGTGACTGCGGGAGGGATTCGAGCCGATTCTTTGTGACCGGCGTCTCACCTGGTTCCCACTGTGTACCGACAAACAGCCCGTGCACAGACTTCGGCAGCTCAACCGCCCGGACGCCGCTCACGAACCGCCCGTTCGGGCAGGTCGACGCCACCCCGGACTGCCAGGACGGCTGGATCAGACCGCCGTGGTTCCCGCTGATCGGGAACGTGTTGCTCGGCGACTACGATCCCCAGTAGCTTTTCATCACTGCTAACATTGAACTAGAACACGTTCTAGATGTTGCACTTCACTGACCTGCGCTTTACCCAGCTTCACGAGAGGACTAGCTTCGCGATGACGACAGTCGAGGTACCGCACAGCTCGCGATCGGCGGTACTCACCGTGTCCGGAGTCATCGAAGAGACTTCCGACGCCCGGTCGCTGGTGTTCGAGATTCCCGCAGAACTGAAGGACAAGTTCGACTACAAGCCAGGTCAATTCCTGACCCTGCGCATCCCGAGTGATCAGACCGGCTCGGTCGCACGCTGCTACTCGCTGGCCAGTTCACCCTTCACCGACGACGCCCCCAAGGTGACCGTCAAGCGAACCGTCGACGGCTACGGCTCCAACTGGTTGTGCGACAAACTCCAGGTCGGCGACACCATCGAAGTGCTGCCGCCGTCAGGTGTCTTCACGCCCAAGTCGCTCGATCACGACTTCCTGCTCTTCGGTGCAGGCAGCGGCATCACTCCGGTGATCTCGATCCTCAAGTCCGCCCTCACGCAGGGCAGCGGCAACGTCGTGCTGATCTACGCGAATCGCGACGAGAAGTCCGTCATCTTCGGCGCCGAACTTCGCGAATTGGCAGCGCAACACCCCGGCCGCCTCACCGTTGTCCACTGGATCGAAACCGTGCAGGGACTCCCCGCCGTCTCACAGTTGGCGACACTGGCCAAGCCATTTGTCGCGTACGAGGCCTTCATGTGCGGTCCAGGACCCTTCATGGACGCCGTCCACAAGGCACTGGCAGAGGCCGGCATGCCCCGCACGCAGGTTCACGCCGAGGTCTTCAATTCACTCGCGGGCGACCCGTTCCGTGACGTCGAGGTAGCCGAGGTCTCCGACGAGGAAGCAGCCGACGCCGCAACCGTCGAGGTCGAACTGGACGGTGAAACCCACACCCTCGTCTGGCCGCGCAAGCAGACGCTCGTCGACATCATGCTCGCCAAGGGCCTCGACGTGCCGTACTCCTGCCAGGAAGGCGAGTGCGGGTCGTGTGCCTGCACCGTCACCGAAGGCGAAGTTCAGATGGACAACTCCGAAATCCTCGACGCCGAGGACGTGGCGAACGGCTACATCCTCGGTTGCCAGGCGAAGCCGATCACCGATCACCTGAAGATCGAGTTCTGAACCCTGCTTCGATGCATGACGGCCCCTGATTCCCTGCGGAATCGGGGGCTTCGTCATGTTCGGAGTCTCCCGAGTCCCGCCGCGAAACCCACGCAGGCGCCGTTGTGGGCAACCGCCACAGCGCAAGAATCAGTACGAGGGTCACGATCAGGAAACCCTCACGAAGGACCAACCCGAACGGCAGCAGGAGCGGTGACGTCTCGATGAACTGCTGTCCCATACTCGGCCCGCAGTAGACGATGGCCAACCCCAGAGCGGCCGCACCGAACTGCAGCGGCGATCGAAGCCGAAAGAGAACCGTGACGGCAGCAGGCACGAGATACACCCAGTGGTGAATCCAGCTGATCGGCGAAAGAATCGGCGCGCTCAATCCGATCACCAACGCCGCATCGACCGCTCGCCCGACGCGATAGACATCTCGGGCGATCCATAGCGCTACCCCCGCGCACAGCACGGTCGACGGCATCGCCAGAGACGCTGTCCATGGGCCCAGCGCGGCAAGTCCGCCCTGCAGCGAACTGTTGCCGGCACTCGCGATCGCCTGCCCGCTCAAATCCACCCGGTCGCTGAGGTTCCAGACGACGTCCGACCAGAAGGTCCAGCTGACGGCCGGGTCCACCACTGCTGCGACGGCGGTCGCCGCGGCAAATCCGATCGAACTCCAGATCGCGAGTCGCCACTGCTTCGTGACGACGAAGTAGACGATGAAGAGAGCCGGAGTCAGCTTGATCGCGGCCGCGACGCCGATCAGCAGTCCTCGCGGAAACCACCGGCCGAATCTCGAATCCTCTCGGCGAGTCACGTCGAGCAGTACGAGCGCCATCAGCACCAAGTTCACCTGGCCGAATGAGATGTGCGCACTGACGATGGGAGTCACCGACACGGCCAGGACCAATGCCGCCATGACAAGCGGCCGCTTGGGGACGCGAGCGGGAGTGAACCTCGCAACCGTCCACACCAACGCCGCGATGCACAATCCCGACCACAGCAGATAGGCAGTCCACCAGCCGAAGAGGACAGTCGGCCAGAGGAAGATCACCGCGAATGGGGTGTAGGTGAACGGCATACCCTCTTCGACGATCAACGGGCCGGACAGATTGCCCTCGTAGATGTTCGATCCCGCTGCGAACGCCTGGGCAGCGTAGCGGTAGACGAGAAAATCAACGGGTTCGACGGCTCGAACGGAGTACACGAGATAACACAGAGCTGCGACGCCGGCAGCGATCAGTGAACCGATCGTCACAATTCGAGACGCCTCGACACGGGTGGCGGGCATACCGAGAATCGTCCCACAACCTACCGAGCGGTACTTCGCTAGCGGGCCGCCCGGAAGTGCGCTCGCTCGTCTGCGGTCAGGTGTTCGCACGCGTAGCTCAGTGCCGTGCGTCCCATGTCTGCTGCATTCTTCGCGAGGAAACCGGTCAACAAATCCCGGTCCACCCGCTTGCCCACCTCGCGGAGCATCCAGCCCATCGCTTTCTGGGTCAGGTCTCGTCGATCACCCAGCACCTGCGCGGCAAGCTCGAGCGTGGTCGACCCGTCGCCGCGAGTGATGAATCCGTAAGTCGTCAGCAGCGCCACCCGTCGTCGCCACAGGTCACCCGAATCGGAAAGCTCGAAGATCAGCCGGCGATCTCGGTCGTACAGCCAGCCGCCGAGGATCTGTCCGGCGGACGAATCCACGAGATCCCAATTGTTCACCCGCCCGTCCTCGACAGCGCTGAGATAGAAGTCGGCGATGCGGGAGCGACTCTCGTCGTCGAAAAATTTTGGGCGACTGACCTTTTCGAATCGAGCAACAAGGATCAACAGACCGGCCAAGCGATGCTCGTGGACGTCGCTGTCGAGAAGGAGGCGTACCTGAGACAACTCGAGACCGACATGCTTCTTCACCACCGAACGCGTCTTCGGTACTCGCACGCCGATGAAGACGTCACCCTCGCCGTACTCCCCCGGCGCTGTCTTGAAGAACTTCTGTAGCTGGGCGGCATCCGCGGGATCCGCGAGGTCGGCCAACTGTTCGATCACGTCCTGGGCACTCGATTGCGTCACCCCAGAACCTTCTCACGGGTCGTCTGTGCGGACTCTTCGATTCTCTCAGCGTCCTCACACCGTGTGCCCTGCTCGGCCACAGGTCGGCAGACGACACTCGAGGACAGTCAGTGAAAGGACCACCCATGATCACCGCCGCTATCGCATTCACCACTCTCACCCTCATGGCACTCTCGGGACATATCGCGGCCAGCGCTCCGCGCGGGCTCGTGGCAATCCGGACGAATAGTCACAAATCTTGATATTCGAGCCTCCACATCGCCTCTAACTGCAACGCGAATGCAATTGGCGGAGAGTTGATCTCGATCTGCCGCGGGCGTGTACTACAGGTGGACACACTCTCGTCTTTGGAGGTCTCGTCATGAAGTCGTGGAATCGAATGCAAGATGCCGTCGCGGTGGTTCTCGGCGTCTTTGCGGCTCTCTCGCCGATGTGGCTCGACACCACCGATCGGGCAATGTGGTCACTCGTCGTCCTGGGTGTCCTGGTTGCACTGTCGGGTCTGGCGCACATGGCACGTCCGGACATGGCCATGGCGGATTACGCGATGGGCGTTTTCGGCGTCTTGATGTTCATTTCACCCTGGGTCATGAGCTTCGACGCTCTACGCGGTGCGTCGTGGACGGCCTGGGTGGTCGGGGTCCTGACCGTTGTGGTCGCGGTGAGTGCGATGCCGGTGATGAGTGCGCGGATGCATCACGGGGGTCACGGCGGAGTAGCCGCCCATTGACGGAGCGGAGTAGCCGCCCATTGACGGAGCGGAGAAGCTGCCCATTGATGAATGGCTGGCTGCAGGCTGGATCAGGCTTTGATCGCGCCCAACAACCGCCCGGCGTCGAAGGCTTCGGCGCTGGGCGGTAGCGCGCCCGGACGTCCACTCACGAAAACCTCGACGGTTCCCGATCCTTCACCCGCGTCACCGAGCCCGTCGATCCGCCGCAGGGTCTGTCGTGCAACGGCTTCGGCACTGTCGAAGAGTGTGACGCCGGCGGGTAGCCGCGCTGCGATTTCGTCCGCGAGCAGTGGGTAGTGCGTGCAGCCGAGGACAACGCCGTTGACGTCGTCCGGCGTCCGGGCCACTGCGGATTCGATGGCTGCAAGTGCGGCTGCACGATCACCGAGGTCTATCGAATCGGCCAGGCCGTGGCACGGCACCCCGACGACCTTGGCGCCGTTGCCGAACTGTTCGATCAGATCGGCTTGGTACCGGCTGGCAGTCGTCGCGGCGGTAGCCCAGATCGCCACTGAATCGCACGCGGCGGCCGCGGGCTTGATCGCGGGCACCGTTCCGATGACCGGCACACCCGGTCCGACCAGTTCGCGGACGTGTGGGAGAGCGGTGACGCTCGCGGTATTGCATGGAAGAACGATGACCTGAGCCCCACGATCGAGGCTCCGCCGCACCGCACCGAGTACCCGGTCGACGACCCACGGCTCGGGCTTGGGCCCCCAGGGGGCGCCGTCCGGATCGAGGGACAGCACAAGATCGAGATCCGGGCGCAGGCGTCTGAGCCACGCAGAGGTAGGGAGCAGGCCCAGTCCCGAGTCGATGAGTGCAACGATCACCGCACAAATCTATCGCCTCGGAACCGGTCCTGCCTCATCCGTTCAGGCCGGTGTGGACTCCAACACGTCCGAGATGGGCGTGCCGGCTGCGATCTTCGCGCGCATCTTCATCACAGCTCCCGCGCTACCGCCGCCGACGACAGCTGCCAGCACACCGTCGCGCTCGTAGTATGCGACGAACTTTCGGCCGTCGTCCTTCACGATGTGAACGGTGTCCGTGGGTGCGACGGTCCCCAATGCCTGGATCTTGACGTCGTACTGATCGCTCCAGAAGTACGGAACCTGCGCCGGCGCATCCGGATCACCCGTTCCGGTGATCGCTCCCGCCAGGATCTTGGCCTGGTCCCCAGCATTGGTCCAGTGTTCGACACGCTTGCGTCGATCTCCGATCTGCCAGGACGCGACGTCGCCGACCGCCCAGACGTGTTCGGTGCTGGTGCGGCCGACACCGTCGCAGAGCACTCCGTTGTCGAGTTCGATCCCCGAACCGTCGAGCCATTCCGTGACCGGCACCGAACCGACTCCGATCGCGACCACGTCGACCGGGATTTCCGAACCGTCGCTCAAGGTCGCAGCGGCAACCGCTCCGTCGCCGGACAACGAGGTCAAGCCCGTACCGACTCGGACGTCGATGCCCTCGTTCCGATGCAGACGTTCGACGAGGGCGCCGACGGTGGGGCCGAGCACCGACGCCAGCGGCGTCGGCTGGGGTTCGAGCAACACGACGTCGACGCCGTGAGACTTCATGCTCGCGGCCAGTTCGCAGCCGATGAAGCCGGCCCCGACGATCAGCGCACGCTTACCGGGAGCAAGGTCGGCGCGGAGGGCCAACGCTTCCTCGATGGAGCGCAGAACGTGCACTCCGGACAACTCCGGAAGGCCGGCGATGCGACGCGGAGTCAGTCCGGTCGCGATGACCAACTCGTCGTAGTCCAGGGTGGATCCGTCGGCGAACGCCACCGACTTGGCGACCGTGTCCACCGAGGTTGCCGGCGAACCGAGCTTGAGATCGACCTTGTTCTCGACGTAGAACTCGGCCGGACGCAAGGTCGTCTCGTCCTTGTCGCCGCGGATCACTTCCTTCGACAACGGAGGCCTGTCGTAGGGCAGATGCGTTTCCCCACCCGCGAGCGTCAATTCACCTTCGAAACCCGCTCGTCGCAGTTCCTCGACGGTCCGCAGTCCCGACAAACCCGCACCCACGATCACTATCCGTGCCACCACGTACCACCCTGTCCGACCCACGTCACTTGCAGCGCTCACTATGAACGCCGTCACTATTTGCCTCCGACTCTGCCATACCAAATGCCGGAGTAGGTGTGGTGCATCCCGCATGGTCACCTACCAGTCACTACAGTTGGAGGTACTTCAGACGCACGCACTGACACATGAGCAGGGAGCCCCCATGACCAGCGATTCCAGTGAAAAGAACAGCGTCCGATTCGGCGCCGACGGTGGCGCGGAACTAGTCAGCACCCAGGGTAAGACGATCATCGCCGACGCCGTGGTCGCCAAGATCGCCGGTATCGCGACCCGCGAGATCAACGGCGTGTACGACGTCGGCGGGGGCACAGCGCGTGCGGTGGGGGCACTTCGCGACCGCATACCGGGCGCCCGCGTCAACCATGCCCAGGGCGTGGCGGTGGAGGTAGGCGAGAAACAAGCC
Source organism: Rhodococcus sp. 27YEA6 (assembly GCF_044908235.1). Classification (NCBI taxonomy): domain Bacteria; kingdom Bacillati; phylum Actinomycetota; class Actinomycetes; order Mycobacteriales; family Nocardiaceae; genus Rhodococcus; species Rhodococcus sp. 27YEA6. The sequence continues at coordinate 31,417 of NZ_JBIYCY010000006.1, forward strand.
GCCATCGACATCGGCATTGTCGCCGAGTACGGCGTCGCACTCCACGAACTGGCGGTAGGTATCCGCCGCAACGTCATTGCCGCAGTGGAAAGCATGACGGGTCTCGAGGTCACCGAGGTCAACATCACCGTCTTCGACGTCATGCTCTTCGAGGATGCAGAGAGCGGCGGCAGTACCGATCCGGAAGCCAAGCCGAGGGTTCAGTGAGTACCGCCGACGCCGGCCGCGAGATCGACGCGGCCGAGGTAGTCGCCGACGCGGTTCTTGCCATCCCGGAAGTGGCAGATCTGCACGGAGGACAGTTCGGCGAAGTGGGAACCTACCTCCCCGGACGCCGCATCACCGGCGTCGTCGTCGACGAAAACTCCTGTGCTGTACACATTTCCGTTCACTATCCGGCAGACGTTCGCAGCGTCGCCGAACGCGTACGAGCGGTGGTGGCGAGATTGGTCGACGTACCGGTGAACGTGACCGTCGGCGACCTGTCGACAGCGGGATATCTACCCGTTGATGCCGAAAATGCAGTCACCGAGCCTGCCACCGTCACAGACATTGCACCGAACATTCGAGAAGGGAACTGACATGAACAGCACCACCGTCGGACTGCTGGTCGGTCTGCTCCTCGCACTCGCCGGAATCATGGGTGGGTTCAGCGGTTTCGTCTTCGCAGTCCTGCTCGGCGCCGCCGGTATGGCGATCGGAGCACACCGCGACGGACATCTCGACCTCGGCGCGATCCTCCGAAGCCGTGGCCGTGGCTGAGCCGTCCGATCCCAGCGCAGCGGACGATCCTGGCCTACGCGGCTCCTTGGTCATCAAGGACCGTGCGATGGCCAAGATCGCCACGGCCGCAGCGGTGAACGTCCCGGGGGTGGTCCGCCAGTCCGGTGGCTTGACCCGCCTGACCGGACGCGATCTTCCGCGAGCCGACATCTCGATGGGTAGCGACGCCGTCGCGATCAATCTCTTCCTCGCCGTGTCCTGGCCGTGTTCGGTCACCGAGTTGACCGGCCGGGTGCGAACGGAAGTCGGTCGCAGCGTCGAATCGCTGACCGGGCTTCCACTCCACGACATGAACGTGATGATCGCGGCAACCGAGGGTTCTGACGACTCCTGTGTTTCCGGCGTCGAGATCGCGGAGGGCCCGGCACAGCAGGCACTCTCGGATCCGATTCCGCCGCGGGTCCCCTCTGCGAACCCGGCGGCCGCGGTTTCGGCCGTCGTCATCGCGTGTGGTCTACTCGCACTCGCCTTCGTCGTCTCGCGCGAATGGTTCATCAACCGTGGAACTTTCGAATCGGCACCCTGGATCCGAAACTCCGTGGAGTGGACGTCTCGTCTGCACTGGCAACCGTGGCTGCTTCCGGTGGCGATCGCTGCCGTTGTCGCGGGTGTTGTCCTGATAATGTCGGCGATCAAACGCCGTGCGAAAACCCATGTCCCACTCGGGAACCCGAGCGCATCGACGGTGTGGATGCGGCCGACTGACATTGCACGTCTGTGCAGTAGCCGCGCAGCGGTCGTTCCCGGCGTCGGCTCGGCTCACACCAGCGTCGACCGTAAACACGTCAAGGTCCACATCGAATCGACCGGAGGCGATCGAGTTGAACTTGCCGCAGCCGTCGACGCGGCGGTTCGGCCCCACCTCGCGATACTGCAGCGGCCACTGCAACTTTCGGTTGTCGTGCGAGAAACTGTAGTACGACGAAAGGACGCCTCGTGAACCGTTGGATCTCCGCGGTCGATCGGATCATCGTCCTCATCGTCGGAATCGCACTCCTCGCGGCGGGCGCATACGCCATCGCGTGGGACGCGGGCGCGTCGCTGATTCGAACCTGGGTGTCACGCCTCGATCGGGAGGTCCTCTTCGGCCTTCCGGAGGAGCCGTGGTGGCACTGGGTACTGTCGGGCACCTTCGTCCTCTGTGTCTTCGCCGGTTTCGGGCTGTTGTACCTGAACCTTCGCCGGCGCCGTACAAGCGCAGTCACATTGCGGCACAACGAATCCGGTACCGACGTCAGCGTGGATCTCGGACCCGTCGCAGACGGCGTAGCGGCCGAACTCGCTCAGCTGACCGGCGTGCGGAGCACCAAGAGCAAAGCGACGGTCGATCGCGGACTGCCGACGCTGTCGATTGTCGTCACTGCAGATCCGTCGATCGACGTCGCCGGATTCACCGCTTCGGCCGAACGTATCGCCGGCGCAACCAGGCGCAGCCTGGACGGCTCAACCGTCGCAGTACAGGTTCTGCTGCACCTCGACCGGGTGGAAGCCAACAAGTAAGCAAGAACCACGCAGGCACCCGATCACCGAACACTCGATCACAGGCCAACCGATGGAAGACACAGAAAAGGCGCTCACTCCCCGAAGGGAATGAGCGCCTTTTTCAGTGCTGTGAATCAGCTAGCGAGACAAGAGTCTCACTTGATGATCTTGGCAACCTTGCCGGCGCCGACCGTACGGCCGCCTTCGCGAATTGCGAAGCGCAGGCCCTCGTCCATGGCGACAGGCTGGATCAGCTTGACGGACATCTCGGTGTTGTCACCGGGCATGACCATCTCGGTGCCCTCAGGCAGCGTCACGACGCCCGTAACGTCCGTGGTACGGAAGTAGAACTGCGGGCGGTAGTTGTTGAAGAACGGGGTGTGGCGGCCGCCCTCGTCCTTCGACAGGATGTATGCCTGGCCCTCGAACTCCGTGTGGGGAGTCGTGGTGCCCGGCTTGACGACAACCTGTCCACGCTCGACATCTTCGCGCTTGATGCCACGAACGAGCAGTCCGACGTTGTCGCCGGCCTGGCCCGAGTCGAGCAGCTTGCGGAACATCTCGATACCCGTGACCGTGGTCTTGGTCGAGGTTTCCTTGATGCCGACGATCTCGACCTCTTCGTTGACGTTGACAACGCCACGCTCGATACGACCGGTGACAACGGTGCCACGGCCGGTGATCGTGAAGACGTCCTCGACGGGCATGAGGAAGGGCTTCTCGGTCTCACGAATCGGGTCCGGGATGGACTCGTCGACAGCAGCCATCAGGTCGAGAATGGACTGCGTCCACTTCGGGTCACCCTCGAGTGCCTTGAGTGCCGAGATCGGAATGACGGGGGCTTCCTCGTCGAATTCCTGAGCGGCCAGCAGTTCGCGGACCTCCATCTCGACGAGCTCGAGGATCTCGTCGTCGTCAACCATGTCGGCCTTGTTCAGGGCGACGAGGATGTAAGGAACGCCAACCTGGCGAGCGAGCAGGACATGCTCGCGCGTCTGGGGCATCGGGCCGTCGGTAGCTGCGACGACGAGAATAGCGCCGTCCATCTGAGCTGCGCCGGTGATCATGTTCTTGATGTAGTCGGCGTGACCCGGTGCATCGACGTGCGCGTAGTGGCGCTTTTCCGTCTGGTACTCAACATGCGAGATGTTGATCGTGATGCCACGAGCCTTTTCCTCGGGAGCCTTGTCGATCTGATCGAAGGCCGAAGCCTCGTTCAGGTCGGGGAATGCATCCGCGAGAACCTTGGTGATGGCCGCCGTCGTCGTGGTCTTGCCGTGGTCGACGTGACCAATGGTGCCGATGTTCACGTGCGGCTTCGTCCGCTCGAACTTCGCCTTCGCCACTTTGTGTCCTCCTGGACTGTTGTTGCTTGCCGTATGCAGCAGTGCGGTTGGTTGTTACTAGGTCGTGCTTCGTGCCGGAAGAAACCGAGGTTACTTGCCGGCGCGGGCTGGGGAGCTCGCTGTGCTTACTCGCCCGTCGCCTTGGCGATGATTTCCTTCGAGACGTTCGCGGGAACCTCTGCGTAGGAATCGAACACCATGGAGAAGTTCGCTCGGCCCTGGGTCTTCGACCGCAGGTCACCGATGTAACCGAACATCTCCGAGAGCGGAACCAGCGCCTTCACGACACGGGCACCACTGCGTTCCTCCATGGCCTGGATCTGGCCACGGCGGGAGTTGAGGTCGCCGATCACGTCGCCCATGTACTCCTCGGGCGTTGTGACCTCGACAGCCATGAGCGGCTCGAGAATGACGGGGCCGGCCTTGCGGGCGGCTTCCTTCAGTGCCTGCGAACCGGCAACCTTGAACGCCATTTCCGAGGAGTCGACGTCGTGGTAAGCACCATCGAGCAGCGACAGCTTCAGGTTCACGAGCGGGTAGCCGGCGAGAACACCGTACTGCATCGCGTCCTGCGCACCGGCATCCACGGAGGGGATGTACTCGCGCGGGATACGTCCGCCGGAGACCTTGTTCTCGAACTCGTAGGTAGCACCGTCTTCGCCCACGAAAGGCTCCAGAGCGATGATGACCTTTGCGAACTGGCCCGAGCCACCCGTCTGCTTCTTGTGGGTGTAGTCGTGCTTCTCGACCTTCTTGGTGATGGTCTCGCGGTACGCAACCTGCGGCTTACCGACGTTCGCCTCGACCTTGAACTCGCGACGCATGCGGTCGACGAGGATGTCGAGGTGGAGCTCGCCCATACCGCCGATGACGGTCTGACCGGTCTCTTCGTCGAGCTCGACCGAGAAGGTCGGGTCCTCTTCGGCGAGCTTCTGGATCGCGACGCCCAGCTTTTCCTGGTCGGACTTGGTCTTGGGCTCGATTGAGACCTGGATGACCGGCGCGGGGAACGACATCGACTCGAGGACGATGGGGCTCGCCTGATCGCACAAGGTGTCACCGGTGGTGGTGTCCTTGAGGCCGATCATTGCGTAGATGTGGCCGGCTACGGCCTCGTCTACCGGGTTCTCCTTGTTGGCGTGCATCTGGAAGAGCTTTCCGATGCGCTCCTTCTTGCCCTTGGTTGCGTTGAGCACCTGAGCACCCGGATCGATACGACCCGAGTACACGCGGACGAAGGTCAGCTTGCCGAAGAACGGGTGAGCAGCGATCTTGAAGGCGAGAGCCGAGAACGGCTCGTCCTTGCTCGGCTTGCGAGTGATCTCTACTTCTTCGTCACCGAGCTTATGGCCGATGACCTCGCCGATGTCCAGCGGGTTCGGAAGGTAGTCGATGACCGCGTCGAGCATGGGCTGAACGCCCTTGTTCTTGAACGCAGAGCCACAGAGAACCGGGTACAGCTCGGAGGCGACCGTCATCTTGCGGATGGCGCCCTTGATCTCCTCGATGGTGAGCTCTTCGCCGCCGAAGTACTTCTCCATGAGAGCTTCGTCGGACTCTGCAACCGTCTCGAGCAGCTTCTCGCGGTACTCGGCAGCCTTCTCGACGAGATCCGCGGGGATCTCCTCGATGGTCGGAGCGGTTCCCGTCGGGACCACGCCGCGCCAGGTGATGGCCTTCATCTCGACCAGGTCGACGACGCCGTCGAAGTCGTCCTCAGCGCCGATGGGCAGCTGGAGAACGAGCGGCTTCGCGCCCAAGCGGTCGATGATGGTCTGGACTGTGAAGTAGAAGTCCGCGCCCATCTTGTCCATCTTGTTGACGAAGCAGATGCGCGGAACGTCGTACTTGGCAGCCTGACGCCAAACCTGCTCGGACTGCGGCTCGACACCCTCTTTACCGTCGAAGACAGCAACTGCGCCGTCGAGCACGCGCAGCGACCGCTCCACCTCGACCGTGAAGTCGACGTGGCCGGGGGTGTCGATGATGTTGATCTGGTTGTTGTTCCAGAAGCAAGTCACGGCGGCAGACGTGATCGTGATGCCGCGTTCCTTCTCCTGCTCCATCCAGTCCGTCGTCGACGCACCGTCGTGCGTCTCACCGATCTTGTAATTGACACCGGTGTAGAACAGGATGCGCTCGGTGGTGGTGGTCTTGCCGGCATCGATGTGCGCCATGATGCCGATGTTGCGGACCTTGTTCAGGTCAGTCAGCACTTCCTGTGCCACAGGTTTCTTCCCCGCTCGTTGCTTGGTTTTCGGGTGTCGGCCTTATCGGTGTGTTCCACCGTCAGGGCCATGGTCTTTCAATTATGTCTCTGCCGAGGCGAACCTGGCCACCTGCGTCCGGAATCCGTCGCGATGATCAGGCCGCCAACGGCGACAAGCGTCGGAGCCCCACCCGATGGCAGTTGCTCCGACGCTTTACATCACCAGCGGTAGTGGGCGAATGCCTTGTTGGCTTCGGCCATCTTGTGAGTGTCTTCGCGACGCTTCACAGCTGCACCGAGGCCATTGCTGGCATCGAGGAGCTCGTTGGCGAGACGCTCGACCATGGTCTTCTCACGACGTGCACGCGAGAAGGTGACCAGCCAGCGCAGTGCCAGCGTGGTGGAACGACCGGGGCGAACCTCGACCGGCACCTGGTAGGTAGCGCCACCGACGCGGCGGCTACGAACCTCGAGTGCAGGCTTGACGTTGTCCAGGGCGCGCTTGAGGGTGACGACCGGATCGGTGCCGGTCTTCTCGCGTGCCTGCTCGAGAGCCTGGTACACGATTCGCTCTGCGGTGGACTTCTTGCCGTCCAGCAGGATCTTGTTGACGAGCTGCGTCACCAACGGGGAACCGTAAACCGGGTCGTTGATGAGCGGGCGCTTCGGAGCGGGGCCCTTACGTGGCATTAGCTCTTCTCCTTCTTGGCGCCGTAGCGGCTGCGTGCCTGCTTGCGACCCTTGACACCCTGGGTGTCGAGGGAGCCGCGGATGATCTTGTAACGGACACCCGGGAGGTCCTTCACACGACCGCCACGGACGAGCACCATGGAGTGCTCCTGAAGGTTGTGACCTTCACCGGGGATGTACGCGGTGACCTCGACCGAAGTCGTGAGGCGAACACGTGCGACCTTACGGAGCGCGGAGTTCGGCTTCTTGGGGGTGGTGGTGTACACGCGAGTGCACACGCCACGACGCTGCGGGCTGCCCTTGAGGGCTGCCGTCTTGACCTTGGCGGTCTTGTCGCGGCGACCCTTGCGGACCAGCTGGTTGATGGTTGGCATTTACCGGCTTTCTTGTGACGAACAGACTGCTCGAGCGAACTCGGGCCGTTCGAAAACGTGGCTGTTCTGAAATTAGGGATCTAGCAGTTGGAGCAAGAGAGCTGCTGCTCCTCACCCACCTCAGAGTCTGTACTCAGCACTTTCATGCCGCGCACTGCCCCCGAGGTCGGGCGTGTCGCATACCCCCACACAGGCAGCCGGATGCTCGTTCATCAGCAGTTTCTGCTCGAACGCGCGCACGGCAATACCTAGCTAGGCACACAGATCGGCCCGGGCATGCCGGACACGACCCATAACGATACCTGTCGGCGCGCCACGAGGTCAAAGCGAGGCCACGGTGATAGTGACCTCACGCTCTGACCAGACACTCTGGCTGCACACTCAGACCACGCAGCCGGACCGGTCGCGATCAGATGCTGCGGTTCAACGTCAACGCGCCGAGCTTTGCCGCAGCCTCGCACGGATCCGCGCCGCCTTGCGGCTCGGTGACCCACCAACCGAACACTCCCCCGGCCGGTGCGCTCGCGCTCACCCCGCAGCTCTGCGGATCGGCCGGCTGGCGAACCTGGTACCCGCCACTGCCGTTGATGTCGATTTTCGCCACCACGTATCCCAGGTGCTCGAATGCAGCGCGCTCGTGATCGAGGGTGCCCGTCTCGAACCAGTTGAAGGTGATCTTGATCGGACCCGCGGCTCCGATGCCGTCCCAACGGCAGATAGCGCCGAAGAACCCACGCCCGACGGCGTCGGCACCCACTGCGCCGGCGATCTGCTCGTCGGTGACGGCTTCGCATTCTTGGAGGACGTTCGCGAATTCCTGGCTGTCACTACCGCCGTAGCTGCCCTCCGCACGAGGAGTCCCGGTGACCACCGAGCCGCAGCCTGTCAGCAGAACCAGCGACCCCGCCAAGGCGAGTCCGATCCTTATGCGCTTCACGGCGCCCTCGAACTTCACTGTGCCCTCGAAACTGTTTTTTCCATCAGATCCCGCGCCACCGTGCATGGATCCGCGGTCGGTGGCAGCAAACCGTAGGTGATCGACCAGTGCACGAAGTCTCCGCCGAACGCGATACCCAACTCGCACAACGAACCTGCGGTGGACGCGATGAAGCCCTGGTGTCCACCGATCGTGATGTCGTCGGCAGGACGTCCGAGCAGGTCGGACCCGGCCCGTTCGCGGCCGATCGGGCTACCGCGGTACCAGGAGAAACTGACGCTCGGACCGTTCGAACCGGCGACTTCCCACTGGCACCCGACGCCGTTGCGCGTCGTCGTCGCAAAAGCGCCGAGATTGAAGGCGTTGACAACTTCCTCGTCGGTCACCGAGCCGCATTCGGCGAACATCGGGCCGGGATCCGTAGGTGCGAGTGCCTGCGAACCCGCACCGTCGCCCGGCTGATCGACGGACCCGTCGCCGGAGCTGCAGCCGACCACGGCCGAGAGCACGGCAGCCGAGACCAATACCGAAGTCCCGATCGAAGTGAGAGTGCGTGCGGCCATGGAGCCGACTGTACTTCTCGGTGGCCCCCGACACACGCCACGTGCGCGTCGCGCGCATCGGTGGCGGCCCCGCCGCTACCGATTCAGGGAGTTGCCACCGGTACCCGAACAAGTGTGGAATCCAATTGCGCCGCCCACTGTTTGACCACCTCGGTGCGTCGGCGCGAGTCGTCTGTCAAGACATCAGCCAGCCCCAGCCCGCGGGCCAGGTCCAGGGTCGCCTGTACCAAGCGGTGCGTCACCGGGTCGGAGTCGTCGACACCCAGACTCTCGACGGCCATGCGGTGCGCGATGCGCCCGAATCGTTCCTCGAGGGGCAGTACGCGGGCACGCAGGTCGGGGTCGGAGGCAGCGGCCGTCCACACCTGCAGTGCTGCTTTGAACAGAGTCCCGGTGTAGTACTCCACCAACCGCGAAATGATCGCCTCGGTTCGTCCGGCACCCACCGGAAGGTCGGTCGATTCCTTTCGTGCCTGATCCATCCGGGCGTCGAACATCACCTCGAGCGCCGCGGTGATGAGGTCCTCGCGGGTCGGGAAGTGATGCTGCATGGCGCCTCTGGACACCCCGGCACGCTGCGCGACGACGCTCATCGTCGTTGCGCTCCACCCGAGTTCGGCGAGACACTCCACAGTCACTTCGAGCAGGTGGGAGCGCGTGACTCGACTTCGGTCCTGCTTGGGCTCTCGAGTCATCGCGCCGCCATCCCTTCTACTTCTGTGTTCCAGCGCTTCTGTGTCCCAGCTGCGCAGTTTCTACTGCGCCCAGGCTGCTGGACGCTTCTGCAAGAAAGACATCATGCCCTCACGAGCCTCGTCAGAGGAAAACAGCCGAGCCGACTGCGCGATCATCTCCTCGCCGTCCCGGTCGAATCCGGCCAGGACCGAACGCGTCGTGATCCACTTCGATTCGGCAAGTCCCTGCGGTGAACATTGGCGCAGGGTGCCGAGCAGTTCGGTGATCGACTCCTCCGTGTCCTGCGACGCGGCGGTGACGAGTCCGATGGATTCGGCCTCGTGCTGGCCGAACTTCTCTCCGGTGAGCAGATAGCGGCTCGCAGATCGCTGGTCGAGCCTCGGCAGGACCGTGAGCGAGATGATGGACGCTGCCAAACCCAACCGTGATTCCGTCACCGCGAAGGTGCTCGCCGGTCCGGCGACGACGATGTCGCACGCCCCGACAAGACCCATGCCTCCGGCCCGGACGTGACCGTCGATCCGCCCGATCACCGGCTTGGGAAGCTCGAGAATGCTGCGCAAGAGTGTCAGCATCCCCCGTCCTCGCTCCTTGACGGCGCCCTCCGGTGATGCGGACGAACCGGAGGCCTCACTGAGATCGGCTCCCGCACAGAATGTTCCACCGGTGTGGGTGAGTACCACCGCTCGAACTGCCGGATCGGCGGCAGCCGCCGTCAACCCAGCCTGCAACTCCGTGACCAACCGCGTCGAAATCGCGTTGCGGTTGTGGGGTGAGTCGAGAGTGATCGTGGCAGCACCGCCCGATACTTCGTACCGTACGTATGGCTTGTCCTGATCCGTCATGAGTCGCCTCTTCCTAGTAGGACCGTGGCAGACCGAGGGAATGTTGTGAGACGAAGTTGAGGATCATCTCGCGGCTCACCGGCGCGACGCGGGCGATACGAGCCGCACCGAGCATGGCGGCCAGTCCGTATTCCTTCGTCAGTCCTGCGCCGCCATGCGTCTGGATCGCCTGATCGAGCGCCTTGATGCTGGCTTCGGCGGCGGCGTACTTTGCCATGTTCGCGGCTTCGGCAGCACCGAAATCGTCACCGCTGTCGTAGAGCACCGCGGCCTTCTGCATCATCAGCTTGGCGAGCTCGAGTTCGATCTTCACCTGCGCGAGTGGATGCGAAATACCTTGGTGCGCACCGATCGGCGTCTTCCACACCGTGCGCTCGTTGGCGAACTTCACTGCGGCGTTCAGGGCGTAACGGCCCATGCCGATGGCCATCGACGCACCCAGGATACGCTCGGGGTTGAGGCCGGCGAACAACTGCATCAAGGCGGCATCGGCTTCGCCGACCAGAGCGTCGGCCGGCAGACGGACGTCGTCGAGGAAGAGGATGAACTGGTGGTCCGGTTCGATGATGTCCATCTCCATCTGCGTCTTCACGAATCCGGGAGAATCCGTGGGGACGATGAACAGAGCGGGCTTGAGCTTGCCCGTCTTGGAGTCCTCGGTCCGCGCAACGACGAGGACCGCGTCAGCCTGATCGACACCCGAGATGTAGATCTTGTTGCCGCTCAGGATCCAGTCGTCGCCATCCCTGCGTGCCGTCGTGGTGATCTGATGAGAGTTGGAACCAGCGTCGGCCTCGGTGATTCCGAACGCCATGATCTTGGAGCCGTCGGCGAGGCTGGGTAGCCACTGCTGCTTCTGCTCCGCCGTGCCGTACTTGCCGATGATGGTGCCGCAGATGGCCGGGGATACGACAACCAGGAGCAGACCGGCACCCTGCGCCGCCAATTCCTCCTGCACCAGCGCGAGTTCGTAGATGCCTGCACCGCCGCCGCCGTATTCCTCCGGCAGGTTGACGCCCAGGAATCCGAGTTTGCCCGCCTCGTTCCACAATTCGGTGAGCGGCTCCCCCTTTCGCGCCTTGGGCAGCACGTAGTCGACGTAGTTGAAGCGCTCACCCAGTTTGGAAACGGATGCCCGCAGTTCCTTCTGCTCTTCGGTTTCGATGAAACTCATCATGCTTCCTCTTCTGTATCGGGTTCTTCCACACGTGCGAGTACCGATCCGACCTCGACCTGCTGGCCGACGGCGACCGGAAGTTCCACCAGGACACCGGCAGTCGGCGCGGTGACGGTGTGTTCCATCTTCATGGCCTCCAGCCACAGAATCGGCTGGCCGGCGGTGACGGTGTCACCGAGTGCGGCACCGAGGCGGATGACCGATCCCGGCATCGGAGCGAGCAACGAACCGGCGGCGACTTCTGCCGACGGATCCACGAAGCGCGGTGCTGCCGTCAACGCGACGGGTCCGAGCGAGGAGTCGACAAAAATCTCACTCCCGTAGGCCGCAACGTCGAACGAGCGCTGTACTCCGCTCTGCTCGAGCACTACCCGGGTCGCAGTTGCCGATACCAGGCGCACGTCGTCGAAGCCTTCTGCACTCAGCACGCCGCTTCGGCTCAGGGAGTAGCGGACGTCGTACTCGCCCGACGCAGTGGAGTAGCTCTTGCTCTGCGGCTGCGACGGGAGGTTGCGCCACCCGCTGGGCAAGCGGCCGATGACGCGGGCCGACGCCCGGTTGTGCGCGGCATCGGCAAGTGCCGCCGCCAGCGCCGAGAGTCTTTCGGCGGCGGTATCGGCCAAGGGCGTAGACAGCTTCTCGAGGTCGTGAGTCTCGAAGAAGGCAGTGTCGGTGTCTCCGGCAATGAAGGCGGGGTGGGCCAGGACGTTGACGAGCAGGTCGCGGTTGGTGCGCAGCCCGTGAATCCTGGTGCGCGCCAGCGTCGATGCGAGCAGCCGGGCAGCTGCGGTCCGCGTCGGCGCGTACGAGATGACCTTGGCCAACATCGGGTCGTAGTGGACGCCGACAACACTGCCGTCGACGACGCCGGAGTCGAGGCGAACGCCCTGCTCACGCAGAACACTGAATTCTTGCGGGTCACCGGGCAACTCGATGTGGTGGACGGTTCCGCTCTGCGGCTGCCAGTTCTTGGCGGGGTCCTCGGCGTACAGGCGCACTTCGATCGAATGCCCACGGATCTCCGGCTGATCGTCCGGAAGTGCTTCACCTGAAGCGACCTGCAATTGCAGTTCCACCAGATCGAGTCCAGTGGTGCACTCGGTGACCGGATGCTCCACCTGCAAACGCGTGTTCATTTCGAGGAAGAAGAAGTCGCCTTTTTCGTCAGCCAGGAATTCAACGGTTCCTGCCCCCTCGTAACCGATGGCGTTGGCGGCGAGCCGCGAGGCGTCGAACAGCTTGTCGCGCATGGCGGGGATGCGTTGCACGAGCGGCGACGGGGCCTCTTCGACCACCTTCTGATGCCGACGCTGGATCGAGCACTCGCGCTCCCCCACCGCCCACACCGCACCGTGGCGGTCGGCCATGACCTGAACCTCGATGTGCCGACCGGTCTCGAGGTAACGCTCACAGAAGACTGTCGGGTCGCCGAAAGCGGACTGCGCCTCACGCCGCGCCGCTTCCAGTTCGCCGTCCAGCGCCGACAATTCACGAACGACACGCATTCCGCGTCCGCCGCCGCCCGCCGACGCCTTGATCAGCACCGGCAGATGAGCCTCGGTCACCGCGGCGGGATCGAGTTCGGAGAGCACCGGCACTCCGGCGGCGTCCATGATCTTCTTGGACTCGACCTTCGACCCCATGAGCTCGATGGATTCGACGGGCGGGCCGATCCACGTCAGTCCCGCGTCGATGACGCTGCGCGCGAACTCCGCGTTCTCGGAGAGGAATCCGTATCCAGGGTGAATCGCGTCGGCGCCCGAAGCCTTGGCGGCGGCGATGACGAGCTCACCCCGCAAGTAGGTCTCGGCAGGCGTGTTACCCGGCAGGCGAACCGAAGCATCGGCTTCGGCGACGTGCGGGCTGTCGGCATCTGCGTCGGAAAATACCGCGACCGTGCCGATTCCGTTCTTGCGGCAGGTTGCAAAGACACGGCGGGCGATTTCGCCACGATTGGCGACCAGTACTGAAGTGATTGTCACGGCGTGCCTCACATACGGAAGACGCCGAAGTTCTCGGTGCCTTCGATCGGGGCGGTGGCGATGGCCGACAGGCACATTCCCACCACGGTGCGGGTGTCTCGGGGATCGATGACGCCGTCGTCGTACAGACGACCCGACAGGAACATCGGGAGTGACTCGGCCTCGATCTGGTTCTCGATCATCGCGCGCATGCCGGCGTCGGCCTGCTCGTCGAAGACCTGGCCGCGGGCCTCGGCAGCAGCGCGTCCCACGATGGAGATGACGCCGGCGAGCTGCGCACCGCCCATGACGGCGGACTTGGAACTGGGCCAGGCAAAGAGGAACCGCGGATCGAACGCGCGTCCGCACATACCGTAGTGACCGGCGCCGTACGACGCTCCGAGCAGGATCGAGATGTGCGGAACTTTGGAGTTGGCAACCGCATTGATCATCATCGATCCGTGCTTGATCATGCCGCCCTCCTCGTATTCCTTACCCACCATGTAGCCGGTGGTGTTGTGCAGGAACAGCAACGGCGTGTTGGAACGATTGGCGAGCTGGATGAACTGCGTGGCCTTCTGTGATTCCTCACTGAAGAGCACTCCACGTGCGTTCGCCAGGATGCCGATCGGGTAGCCGTTGAGCTCTGCCCACCCGGTCACGAGGGAGGAACCGTAGAGCGGCTTGAACTCGTCGAAGTCGGAACCGTCGACGATACGGGCGATGACCTCACGCGGATCGAACGGGATCTTCAGGTCGGCCGGAACGATGCCGAGCAACTCTTCCGGATCCTCGAGCGGTTCGATGATCTCCGCGCGCGGCGCCGGCCCCTTCTTGGTCCAGTTGAGCCGCTTGACGATCGAGCGCCCGATGCGGATCGCGTCCTGCTCGTCGGCGGCGAAGTAGTCGGCCAACCCGGACTTGCGAGCGTGCATTTCGGCGCCGCCGAGTGCCTCGTCGTCGGATTCCTCACCGGTGGCCATCTTGACCAGCGGCGGGCCTGCGAGGAACACCTTGGAGCGTTCCTTGATCATCACGACGTGGTCGGACATGCCCGGGATGTACGCACCGCCGGCCGTCGAGTTACCGAAGACCAGTGCAATGGTGGGGATTCCGGCCGCGGACAGCTGAGTGAGGTCACGGAACATACGCCCGCCCGGGATGAACACCTCTTTCTGCGTCGGCAAGTCTGCGCCGCCGGACTCTACGAGGGAGATCACCGGGAGTCGGTTCTGCATGGCGATGTCGTTGGCGCGGAAACCCTTACGCAGCGTCCACGGGTTGCTGGTGCCGCCGCGCACGGTGGGATCGTTGGCGACGATCAGGCATTCGACACCTTCGACGACGCCGATACCGACCACGGTGCTGGCGCCGACCGGGAAGTCACTCCCCCACGCAGCGAGGGGACACAGTTCGAGGAACGGTGAATCCTGATCGAGCAGGAGTTCGATCCGCTCGCGTGCCAGGAGCTTTCCCCGCTTGTGGTGCCGCTCGGTGTACTTCTCGCCGCCACCCGCCAACGCCTTGGCGTGCTCGACCTCGATCTCGGCGAGCTTGGTGTTCATGGTCGAAGTTGCGGTCTTGTACACCTCGGAATTGGTGTCCAGTGTTGACCGGATGACACTCATGACTGATACCCCAATCGCTTGGCCGCGAGGCCGGTGAGGATTTCGGTGGTTCCGCCACCGATTCCCAGAATTCGCATGTCCCGGTACTGCCTCTCCACTTCGCTTTCCTGCATGTATCCGAGGCCGCCGAACAGCTGAACAGCTTGGTTCGCAACCCATTCGCCCGTCTCGACTGCCGTGTTCTTCGCAAAGCACACCTCGGCGATCAGATCGCCGTCACCGGCCATGTACCGCTCGATCACCGAGTGCGTGTACACCTTGGCGACGTCGATCTTGCGGGCCATCTCGGTGACGGTGTTCTGGACGGCCTGCCGACTGATCAGGGGGCGACCGAAAGTCTCACGGGCGCGGCACCATTCGAGCGTCAGCTCCAGGCAACGTTCTGCACTGGCATACGCCTGCGCGGCGAGCGCTACCCGCTCGGAGACAAATGCCTGGGCGATCTGCGCGAAGCCGCTGTTCTCTGCACCGACCAGATTCTCCACCGGAACCCGGGCGTCGACAAAGGAGAGTTCCGCGGTATCGGATGCGCGCCAGCCCATCTTCTCGAGTTTGCGCGAGACGGTGAATCCCGGTGTGCCCTTCTCGATCACGAGCAGTGATACACCACCCGCGCCGGGACCACCGGTGCGCACCGCTGTAACGACGAAGTCCGCTCGAACGCCGGAGGTGATGAACGTCTTGGCGCCGTTCACGACGTAATGATCGCCGTCGCGCTTGGCTGTAGTTGTCAGGTGCCCGACGTCGCTGCCTCCGCCGGGCTCGGTGATGGCGAGCGAGCCGATCTTGTCGCCGCGCAGGGTCGGCTTGACCCACTTCTCGATCTGCGCCTCGTCGCCGGCCGCGATCAGGTGCGGCACCGCGATGCCGCAGGTGAAGAGCGATGCGAACAGCCCGCCCGACGCACCTGCGTGATGCATCTCCTCACAGATCACGATGGAGTCGACGGCGTCGCCGCCCTCACCACCGGCCGATTCGGGTGCGCTGGCCCCGAGGAGTCCGAGAGCGCCTGCCTTGCGGTGCAATTCGCGCGGAATCTCGCCATCTCGCTCCCACTGCGTCAGATGCGGCAGAATCTCCTGGTTCACGAATCCGCGTACGGTCTCGCGAAGCGCAAGCCTTTCCGGTGTGGTCCACACGGTCACCGTGAATCCTCTTTCTCGTCAGTTACGGGGAGTAGCGAAATCGGGATGTCGATGTGGCGCGAACGCAGCCATTCACCAATTCCCTTGGCCTGCGGATCGAACCGCGCCTGCGAGGCGACACCCTGACCGAGAATTCCCTCGATCACGAAGTTGACGGCACGAAGGTGCGGAAGCTGGTAGCGAGTGACGTTCAGGTCTGCTGCTTCCGGTAGCAGTTCCTTGAGCATCTCGACGGTCAGTGTGTGCGCCAACCACTTCCACTGATCGTCCGTGCGAACCCAGACGCCGACGTTGGCATTTCCGCCCTTGTCGCCGCTACGGGCACCGGCGATCGTGCCGAGTGGTACTGAAAGCGACGTCTGTGGCGGCAACGGCTCCGGACGCTCCGGTTCGCCGACGGGTTCGAGGTCCTGCGTCAACGTGGACGGAGCGATGTCCACGCGCGTGCCGTCCGGCAGTACGGCCACGTGCGGCACCGATCCCGCGTCGACGTAGCCGGGGGTGAACACTCCGTACGGTTGGCCGTTGCTCGGCGGAGCCGTCAGCGAGAAGCCGGGGTAGCTGGCAAGTGCCATTTCCACCGCAACCGCGGAGAAAGGACGACCGATCACCTTGGGGTCGGAATCGCGAACCACGCAGCGCAGCAACGCACTCGCGGTTTCCTCGGTGTCGGAATCCGGATGATCCGTGCGAGCGAGAGTCCAGACCAGTTCGGCGGGCTTCTTCGTCAGCCAGGATTCGAGCTGAGTCTTCGCCAGATCGGCCTTGGCCTCGATGTCGAGACCGGTGAGAATGAAAGTGGCCTCGTTGCGGAACCCGGCCAGCGTGTTCAGCGAGACCTTGTACTGCGGCGGCGGAGCCTCGCCCGTGACGCCGCTGATCAGCACCCGATCCGGGCCTTCCTGGGTGAGCACTGCGTTGTCGATGCGGGTCGTCACGTCCGGGCCTGCATAGCGTCCACCGGTGATCTCGTACAGCAGCTGCGCCGTCACCGTGCCGACGCTCACCTCGCCGTCCGTTCCGGCGTGCTTGGTGATGACCGAGGTTCCGTCCGCGTTGATCTCGGCGATCGGGAAGCCAGGCCGGCCCAGATTGGGAATCTCTGTGAAGAACGCGTAGTTGCCGCCGGTGGCCTGGGTTCCGCACTCGATGACGTGGCCCGCCGCGACAGCACCGGCAAGCTGATCGAAATCATCTCGCTTCCAACCGAAATGGTGAGCGGCCGGACCGACGATCACCGACGCATCGGTGACCCGTCCGGTGACCACGACATCGGCGTCGGCCGACAATGCTTCGACGATGCCCCAGGCGCCGAGGTACGCGTTGGCCGTCAGTGGGGAGCCGAGTCCGAGTTCGTCTGCCCGAGAGATCAAATCGTCGCCCTCGACGTGGGCGATCTTTGCGTTCAACCCCAGCGTGGTGTTGACCTCGCGCAACGCGTCGGCCAGTCCGGCGGGATTGAGACCGCCTGCATTCGCGACGATCTTCACCCCCTTGTCGAGCGCAAGGCCGAGCGTGTCCTCCACCTGCCGCAGGAACGTCTTCGCGTAGCCGAGCGACGGGTCCTTCATCCGATCCCGCCCGAGGATCAACATCGTCAGTTCGGCCAGGTAGTCGCCGGTCAGGTAGTCGAGTTCGCCGCCCTCGAGCATCTCGCGCATCGCCGAGACGCGGTCGCCGTAGAACCCGGAGCAGTTACCGATCCGTACCGAACTCATTTGCCCACCTTCGATGCTCGTCCCTCGCCGCTGGATCCGACGGCGGCTCGTCCCTCACCGCTGGGTCCGGCAAAGGCCTGCGCGAACCCGAGCCACTCGTCCGCGTCGGCACCCACGGCGACCAGATCGAGATCGGCGCGATTGGCGCGCTGGGTAACCAGCAGGCAGAAGTCCAACGCCGGCCCGGTGACCTTCTGCGGTGCATCTTCCGGCCCCCAGGTCCAGAGCGACCCGTCCGGCGCGGTCAACTCAACCCGGAAATCGTCGGCGGGCGGCGTTTTCTCGTTGACCGAGTACGCGAAGTTTCGCGTCCGCACACCCAGGTGAGCGATGTTCTTGATGCGCGCCGTCGGAGCGCGTTCGACGCCGAGTGCGTCGGCAACGTCCTGCCCGTGCGCCCACGTCTCCATCAGTCGCGCGGTAGCCATGGAGACACCGCCCATGGGCGGGCCGTACCAGGGGAACTTGGTTCCGGCCGGGGCGGCGGTGAGCGCCTCGACGAGAGCGGTGCGCCCCGCTCGCCAATCGGCGAGCAACTCCGCCGGCTGGCGGGCCGCCTGTTCGGCAGCACCGTCGTCGACAAACCCTGCCGGGTTCACGAACGCCGCCTTCAACTGCTCCGCGAACCCGTCCGGGTCGGTGATCGCCAGGATCACTGCACTGTCCGTCCAGTGCAGGTGCCCGATCTGATGTGCGATGGTCCACCCTTCCGCAGGCGTCATTGTCGCCCACTTCTCCTCGGGCAGATCCGCAACCAGGGCGTCGAGGCTCTCGCCTTCGGCCCGCAAGTCATCGATGAACGTCTGAAGTTCGGCCATGCGACCAGCATCACACTCACATCCATAAAAATCAAGCACGAATGATTGTTATTGCGAAATCCTGTGGTGAGAGACTGAGCTCAACTGCCATCGACAACCAGGAGCACCCATGAGCGACGCCGTACTGATCTCGCGAACCGGCGATGTGGTCACGTGGACCCTCAATCGCCCGGACACCCGCAATGCGATCTCCGAGATCGACATGATCGAGGCCCTCGAAGACGCAGTCACCGCGGTCAACCGAGATCAGAGTGTGCGCACGGTCATTCTGACGGGGGCCGGATCGGCCTTCTCCTCCGGCGGCAACGTCAAGCACATGCGAGACAAGGAGGGCATGTTCGGTGGCGCACCCGGCGAGATCCGCCAGGGCTACCGGCACGGCATCCAACGCATCCCGCTCGCGCTGTACACGTGTGAGGTGCCGACCATCGCGGCGGTCAACGGCCCGGCCATCGGAGCGGGCTGCGACCTCTCACTCATGTGCGACCTCCGCATCGCCTCGACCGCCGCAGTCTTCGCCGAGAGTTTCGTCAAGGTAGGACTCATTCCCGGCGACGGCGGAGCGTGGCTGCTCCCCCGCGCGATCGGCAACGCCCGCGCGGCCGAGATGGCGTTCACCGGTGAACCGATCGATGCTGCGAAGGCACTCGACTGGGGTCTGGTCTCGCAGGTGACCGAGCCCGAGGAATTGCTTTCCGCTGCGCACGCTTTGGCAGCTCGAGTAGCCGCCAATCCCCCGCAGGTACTCCGCATGACCAAAAAGCTCCTCCGCGAGGGCCAGCACCAGAGCCTCGAGAGCTTGCTCGAACTCTCGGCCGCCATGCAGTCGATCGCCCACCACACCCGAGATCACCACGAAGCCGTCGCCGCGATGCTCGAGCGTCGAAGTCCCGAGTTCACCGGAGAATGAAGGCCGGCAGTCAGCTACTGCCGGTCGGAGCAGTCCTCACGTCGATACTGTCGCTCCAGTTCGGAGCGGCATTCGCGACGACACTGTTCTCGCAGATCGGGCCGGCCGGAGCCACGACGCTGCGGCTGACGATCGCCGCGATCATCCTCGGCGTCATCGTCCGCCCGCGATGGAGCAGATGGTCGAACCGGCAGCGCAAAGGCATCTTCGCGCTGGGCATCGCCCTCGCCGTGATGAACGGCGCCTTCTACCTCGCCCTCGACACGGTGCCCATCGGAACGGCCGTCACCATCGAGTTCCTCGGACCGCTCACCCTGGCCGCAGTTCTGTCTCGTCGGTGGGCCGACGGAGCATGGGTGCTGCTCGCCTTCGGCGGAGTGTTGCTGCTCGGGTTGGGCGATCACGGCGAATCCGGTTTGGACCCGATCGGGGTGATGTTCGCGTTGATCGCCGCTACTGCGTGGGCCGGATACATCGTGGCCGGTTCCCACCTGGCCGCGACGCTCCCGAGCGCCGACGGGTTGGCAGGCGCAAGCATCGTCGCGGCCGTATTGACGCTGCCCTTCGGCGTCGTCTCGGGCGGAAGTGAACTGCTGGATCCGACGATGCTCGCCGCAGGCGCAGCCGTCGCCGTCCTCTCGTCCGTCATCCCGTACAGCTTGGAAATGTGGGCGCTGCGCTCTCTAGCCAAGAAAGTCTTTGCCGTCCTCATCGCCCTCGAACCCGCAGCGGCCGCACTGGCCGGAGTCCTCGTGATCGGGCAAACGCTCGACGCGTTCACACTCGTGGCCATCGCACTGGTGGTGGCCGCGGGCGTCGGCACAGTCGTCATGAATCGAAAACCCACAGCGAAGTAGTCCAGGTACCGTCAGAGCACGTCATTCCAACGCACAGGAGAACCATGACCAACCCGATCATCGCCACCGTTATCGGTAACACCCCGCAGATCGACGAAAGTGCGTTCATCGCACCCAACGCCACCGTTATCGGCGCGGTGACCATCGCTGCGGGAGCCAGCATCTGGTACGGCGCGGTTATCCGCGGCGACGCAGAATCGATCTCCATCGGCGCTGACACCAACATTCAGGACAACTGCACCGTGCACGCCGACCCGACGTTCCCCGCAGTGCTGGGCGAACGAATCTCGGTCGGCCACAACGCAGTGCTGCACGGGTGCACCGTCGAAGACGACGTTCTCGTCGGCATGGGTGCCGTGGTGCTCAACGGCGCACACATCGGCTCGGGGTCACTGATTGCAGCCGGTGCCGTCGTGTCTCAGGGGATGCAAATCCCGCCTGGATCACTGGTCGCCGGCGTGCCCGCCAAAGTCAAACGTGAACTCTCCGAAGGCGAAAAGGCCGGTATCACCGCCAACGGCGCCGGCTACATCATGCTCGCGAAGGCTCACCAGGACATCGAACAAGCCTGATCGAAACGACGCTCGCGGCCGGTAGCAGCAAGAGCAACGACTAGCCTCGGGGCCGCAACGTACTGTTCGGCAACTCGGGTGCCGGGAGCGCCGGACCGTCGTATCCCGGCACGACGCCGAAACGCCGGTCCGGGACGCTGCCGTCGAATCCGGAGGCAAGCTCGGCCTGCCACTTGCGTCGATACTCGACGATCTCTTCGTGTGTACGGCCCATGAAGTTCCACCACATGATGACCTGCTCGCCCAATGGTTTCCCGCCGAGAAGTAGCAGTCGAGCCGGTTCGGATCCCGGATTGCGCAAAGTCAGTTTTCCGAAACCCGGTGCTTGATAACCCAACTCGGCCCAGCCGACAGTGGTACCACGCAGAACAACCGATCCTTGATCGACGATCACGCCGTGCTCATGTGAACGATCGACATCGAGGGCGATCTCGGCCCCAGGATCGAGAATCACCTCGGCACCGAGTAATTCGGTGAAGGTAGACACCGGAGACGTTTCACCGGCGAGCGAACCGAGGAACACACTGAGCGTGACACCATCGGTGGTCACCGGCTCCGGTCGATAGTGAACGAACGCGGGTGCGGTATCGCGCGCCGCATCCGGCAGCGCCACCCACAACTGCATCCCGTGCAGAACCTTCGTATTCGGCGTCGACACCTCGGAGTGCGCGATGCCACTCCCGGCCGTCATCAGATTCAGTTCACCCGGCCGTACCATCGCATGGGAACCGATGCTGTCACGGTGCTCGATCTCTCCGGTGAACAGCCAACTCACCGTCTGCAAACCGGTATGCGGATGCGGCGGCACATGCATGCCCGGTCCTGAGCCGACGTCATCCGGACCGTAATGATCTGCAAAACACCATCCCCCGATCAGCGAACGCTCGCGTTGCGGGAGGGTGCGTCGCACTCGCATGGCCCGCGGGCCACCGAGCGGTACGTCGCGCGGGGTGAGGATCTGAATCTCGCTCTCCGCCGGATGGCCTTCGCATTCCTGCTCGACGGGCTGCGCTTCGAGGTTGCTCATATCGTCCATCCTGCCTCCAGTCATGACTGCGCGAGACGCAGACGCGTGCACAATTCGGCCAACAGTCGAAGTTCATCAGCGTCCAGGGCCGGTCCGACGTGGCGGCGGATGCTCGCGGCATGACGGCGACCCACTGATTTCTGCAGCGCTGCACCCGTTTCGGTGAGTTGCACGATCGTCCCGCGGCGATCCTGTGGATCAACACTTCTCGTTACCAGACCTTCGCCCTCCAACCGTTCCACCAGGCGACTGAGCGAAGGCTGGCTCAGCAATATCTCCCGATTCAGGTCATGCAGGCGAAGGGAACTACTCGGCGCAAGACTCAGCGTGAACAGCACGTCGTACTCGCGCATCGACACCTGATCCCAGACGTCATCGGCAGAGAGCCGCCGCAGCACCGACACCTGGGCGCGAAACAAGGCTTCCCAGGCGTCGGTGGCGAGTTCGGTGGTGCTGACCGGAACCTCAGGCAGTTGCTCGTCAGGCAGTGACACTGCTTGCCTCACGAGCCGCCTTCATCGACGCGTGAGTGGGCGGGTTGTCCGGCACATGTGCTGGCCGCCTGGCCGCGAACTCACGGCGCAGAACCGGAACAACTTCCTCACCGAGCAGATCGAGCTGCTCGAGCACCGTCTTCAGCGGCAGTCCGGCGTGATCCATCAGGAACAGCTGGCGCTGGTAGTCACCGAAGAAATCGGCAAACGCCAACGTCTTCTCGATGACCTGTTCAGGGGAACCGACGGTCAGCGGCGTCTGCTCGGTGAACTCTTCGAGTGAGGGCCCGTGGCCGTACACCGGAGCATTGTCGAAATACGGACGGAATTCCTTGACCGCGTCCTGACTGTTCTTGCGCATGAAGACCTGACCACCGAGACCGACGATCGCCTGATCCGCGGACCCGTGGCCGTAATGTTCGTAACGCCGGCGGTAAAGATTGATCAGCTCGATGTAGTGCTCTTTCGGCCAGAAGATGTTGTTCGCGAAGAATCCGTCGCCGTGATACGCCGCGATCTCCGCGATCTCGGGGCTGCGGATCGAGCCGTGCCACACGAACGGCGCGACGCCGTCCAGCGGGCGCGGTGTGGACGTGAATCCCTGGAGTGGAGTGCGGTACTCCCCTTGCCAGTTCACGACCTCCTCGTCCCAGAGCCGGCGAAGAAGTTGATAGTTCTCGAGCGCCAACGGGATACCGGCGCGAATGTCCTTGCCGAACCACGGGTACACAGGCGCGGTGTTTCCGCGACCCATCATCAGATCGACGCGCCCCTCGGCGAGGTGTTGAAGCATCGCGTAATCCTCGGCGATCTTCACCGGGTCATTGGTGGTGATCAGCGTCGTGGACGTGGAGAGCGTGATCTTCTCGGTCTGGGCCGCGATGTATCCGAGCATCGTGGTCGGAGATGACGGCACGAACGGCTTGTTGTGATGCTCGCCGGTCGCGAAGACGTCGAGACCGACTTCCTCGGCGTGCTTGGCGATGGTCGTCATGGCCTTGATGCGCTCGTGCTCTGTCGGGGTCGCCCCCGTCGTGGGATCAGTGGTGACGTCACCGACCGTGAAGATTCCGAACTGCATGGTTGCTCCTCCGCGAACTAGATCCATGCGTTTGCATGTAACTGATCAAACATTCAACCATCCAGCTGTATTCCACGGCAAAAAGGTGAGGGCGGCACACAAGATGTGTGCCGCCCTCACCTGGACGAACGATCTACCGAAAAGCGGTCAGTGCATAACGATCGGCGTTGCCGTCTCGCCCTCGGCCACCGGCCTGGTGGTCTTGCTCCGCGGCAGGAAGAACGCCGGGATGAGGGTCAGGACGATCAGCACAGTGGCAACGAGGAAGGTGTTACCGAAGGCATCCGACGCCGCACTGAGAATCGAATTCGCAGCAGACTCCTCCGGACTTCCCGGTTCGGTCGGAATGTGCGAGGCCGCACCGACCATCGTCGTGTCGAGGCCACGATCGAGAAGCTGGTTGGTCAAGACCACCGACATCACGGCGGTACCGATCGAACCTGCGGTCTGCTGAACGATGTTCATCAGAGTGGAGCCGCGAGCGATCTGCTCGTTGGAGAGCGTCACGATAGCTGCGGTCATCAGCGGCATCATGGTGCAACCCATACCGAGGCCCATGACGAACAAGGCGCCCATCAGCAGCCACGTCGGGGAATCCGAGGCAACCTGTGTGAACACACCCAAACCGATGAGAATCAGCGGCAAACCGGTCAGGACGATCTTGCCCGGGCCGATCTTGTCGACCAGTCGACCAGCGATCGGCATGGTGACCATAGCGCCCAGACCCTGTGGAGCCATCAACAATCCGGCCGCGAGCGTGGTGTGCCCGCCGACCTGAATGAAGTAGCTCGGGAACAGCAACCCGGCGCCCATGAAGGCGACGATGAACAGCGACGTCGTGATGACGGCGGTGGTCAACTGACGGTTCTTGAACAGGTGCAGGTCGATCAGCGGGTGATCCTTGTTGAGCGCGTGGAACACGAAGGCGATGATCAGCGCCAGACCGATACCGGCCGACACCAGAACCCGAGCCGACGCAACCGTTCCCACCTCAGGGATGGACGACACACCGAACAGGAACAGCGCCAGGCCGGGCGACAGCAGGATCATGCCGAGGAAGTCGAACGACTCCGAAGGCTTCGCCTTGTCGGACGGCAGAATGATGAATGCTGCTGCCAACGCGATGATGCCGATCGGCAGGTTGATCAGGAAGATCCAGTGCCAGCTCGCGGCCTCGATCAGCCAACCACCGAGGATCGGGCCACCGATGGGGCCGAGCAGCATCGGGATACCGAGAACTGCCATGACGCGACCGACGCGGTCCGGACCGGCGGCCCGGGTCATGATGGTCATACCGAGCGGCATCAACATGCCGCCGCCGAGACCCTGGAGCACACGGAAGCCGATGAGCGAGGTGATGTCCCACGCCATCGCACAAGCGACCGAACCGAGCACGAACAGCACCAGGGCCGTCATGTACAGGCGCTTGGTGCCGAAACGGTCGGCAGCCCAACCGGTAACCGGAATGACCGTCGCCAAAGCGAGGGTGTAGGCCGTCATCGTCCACGCGACGGTGGCGTACGAAGTTTCGAAGTCCTCGGCAAAGGTGGTGAGCGCGACGCTCACCACGGTTACGTCGAGAATCGACATGATGGCGCCGAGCACCACCACGGAAGCGATCTTGAGGACCGCCCCGTCAAGTTTGTCGGACGCCGGTGCCGGCGCGTTCGGCGATGTCATCGCGAAGTCTCCTGGTTAAGTGCTCGCAGATAGTCACCCGCGAGAATGGGCTTGAGAGCCTCGAACAAACGAATCCGCTCTGGCTCAGGAACACGCGACGCGAATTCGCGAAGCTGGCCGCGCTTGCACTCGATGTGGTTGGTCGTCACCTTACGACCGGCCTCCGACAAGGAAACCCGCTTGACGCGTCGGTCCCGCTCGTCTTCACGGCGATCGACCAGACCCATGTTCACGAGCTGATCGATGTTCCGCCCCGTAGCTGCCACCGAGAGCCGAAGCTCTTCGGCAACCTCGTTGATCGGGATCGCCGCATCACGTTGTGCAAGTACGAACAGCACACGCACCTGAGAGAACGAGAGATCCAGTTCGATCAACGCATCGATCGACTCCGAATCACCGGCGCTCATCAGGCGAGTGAACAACTCGTCGAGTGCTCCATACAGGTCATCAGAATCGGAAGCGATCACCTGGCAAATGGTAGTGCGGTTGCAACTATTGCCCAAATGAAAACATGTTGCAACTTATTATTTGGTGACCACCATCACGTTGCGAAGAATCATTCCTGCAGCAAGATGGCCTTTCCGAGAACTTTGCCGCTTTCGAGATCAGCCAGGGCAACTGCTGCGTCGGCAAGCGGATACCGTGCCTTGACCAGCGGACGCAAGCCGTTTCGGACGTGTTCTACCAGCGATGCATGCACCTCGGCTACCGCCTCGGGATTGGTACGCGTGAACTCACCCCATGCCGCGCCGACAATGCTGATATTGCGAAACAGCACCCGGTTCACCTTTACCTCGGGAATACCGCCGCCGGCGAATCCGATCACCACGAGTCGTCCTTCGGGTGCCAGAACCCGGACCGCGTCGTCGAACGCATCGCCGCCCACCGGATCCACCACGATCTGAGCGCCGACGCCGTCGGTCAGTTCCCGAATCCGCTCTCCCCATCCCGGAGCCAGCGCGACCACCTCGTCGGCACCGAGCTCACGCAAGAAGTCGTCGACGCCCTCGCGTCGTACCACGGCGATCGCCCGGGCACCGTGCGCCTTGGCCAGCTGGATGGTTGCCGTTCCGACTCCGCCTGCAGCGCCGAGCACGACGACAGTCTCCCCCGCGACGATCTTCGCGCGACGAGCGAGCGCGAACTCCATCGTCTGATAGTTGATGATCAGCGAGGCCGCCTCGTCGAAGGCGAGTCCGTCCGGAATTCGGAGTACCTGCGCCGGGTTGACGGCAATCTGCTCTGCATACCCACCCAGATACGCGGCCGCGAGAACACGATCGCCCGGAGCGAAACCCGACCCTTCCGGCGCGGAGACCACGACGCCCGAGATCTCCGCGCCGGGAATGAACGGCGGTTCCGGGCGGATCTGATACTTGCCGTAGGTGATGAGCAGGTCCGGAAAGCAGACGCCACTTGCCTTCACATCGATGAGAACAAGACCTTCGGCTGCGGGCTCGGGAACCTCCTGCGCGACAATTCCTTCGGGACCGGACAGTTCCGTAACCACCATGGCGCGCACAGAAAGCTCCTCTTCGGGACATCTGAAGTCTGGACCGGTAACCCGGTTTTCTCGACTTTAACCGGGTACTCACGTCAGATCATCGTTCGCTCCCGATGTGCAGACGTTCGAGTCCGTCGAGAATCAGATCGAGACCGAAAGCGAATTCGGCGGCGTAGCTGCATCCCGGAGCAAGGACGTGCTCGGTGGTCAACTCGGCTAGGTGCGGATACTGACCGCTCTCGAACGAGCCCATGATCGCCTTCGCCAGTTCCGTCGTTTCCTGCGCTGTTTCGAACGGCAAGCTCACTTCTTGCAGCACGAAGCCGTAGATGTACGCATCCATGATCGAAAAGGCATGCGCAGCAAGGGCGACGGGAAAGTCGGCGGCGCGTAGCGTTCCGATGACGGCATCGTGGTGGCGCAGGGTCGCGGGACCAGGCGTCGTTCGGGACTCCATCAACGGAGTTGCCCACGGGTGCCTCCCCAACACTTCCCTTGTCGATACCGCTCGCACGTGAAGTTCCGTGCGCCACGGGCGTCCCGGCGTCGGCAGATCGATCTCCGCGAAGACCGCATCGACCATTCCGTCGAGCAGATCCCCTTTGTCCGAAACATGGTTGTACAGAGACATCGCTTCGACGCCCAGTTCGGTGCCCAACTTCCGCATGGTCATCGAATCGATTCCGACGGAATCGGCAAGCGCGACAGCAGCGTGTACGACGTCGTCACGGGTCAATCTTGCGCGCTTCTCCACGTTGACAGAACTTACACCGTAAGTGCAATACTTACGCTGTAAGTATTCGACGAACGGAGACTCGCATGCCGAAGGAACTGATGACCGCCGTCGTACAGGATCGCTACGGCGAGGCCGACGTTCTCTACGTCGACCACATTCCGCGCCCCACTGTCGCCGACAACGAAGTGCTGATACGCGTCGAGGCCGCGTCCGTCGACCGCGGGGCATGGCATCTCATGGCCGGACTGCCATATCCGTTGCGCCTCGCGGGTTTCGGGCTGCGCAGACCTAGGAACCGGGTACGCGGACTGGACGTATCCGGCCGAGTCGAGGCCGTCGGCAGTTCGGTGACCCGCGTGGCAGTCGGCCAGGAGGTATACGGGATCGCGGTCGGTTCGTTCGCGGAGTACGCACGCGCACTCGAGACGAAGATTGCCGCAAAACCTGCCCGGTTGTCGTTCGCACAAGCAGCAGCGGTGCCGGTCTCCGCCCTCACAGCGTTGCAAGCCGTGCGCGACCACGGCCGCGTGCAGGCGGGCCAATCCGTCCTCGTACTCGGCGCATCCGGTGGCGTCGGGATTTACGCGGTGCAGGTGGCAAAAGCCATGGGCGCTCACGTCACCGGCGTGTGCAGCACCTCGAAAACCGATACCGTCCGCTCCATCGGTGCCGACGAGGTTCTCGACTACCGCGTCGACGACGCCACCGACGGATCGCATCGGTACGACGTCATCATCGACACCGGCGGCAACCGCCGACTGCGAGATCTTCGACGGGCGCTCACACGCACCGGAACGCTGGTGATCGTCGGCGGCGAGAACGGCGGACGGTGGCTCGGCGGAACCGATCGCCAAATACGCGCACAGTGCCTGTCTCCGTTCATATCTCAGAAAATGGTCACCTTCATCGCTTCGGAGAACGCCGACGATCTGGAGGTCCTGACGCAGATGATCGACGCAGGTGACATCACCCCGGTGATCGACTCCGTTCATCCCCTTGCCGACACCGCCGTCGCCGTGGCACGAATGGTCGACGGCTCCGGCTGCGGAAAGCAGATAATCGCCACTCGCTGAAAAGCCTGACAGAATCGGCTCACTCCAGCGAACAGGAATCTCACGTGAACCCAGATCTCACGCTCGCGCAACAGCCGGACCGAGGA
Organism: Rhodococcus sp. 27YEA6; assembly: GCF_044908235.1. Lineage (NCBI taxonomy): Bacteria > Bacillati > Actinomycetota > Actinomycetes > Mycobacteriales > Nocardiaceae > Rhodococcus > Rhodococcus sp. 27YEA6. Next base: position 59,809 of record NZ_JBIYCY010000006.1, read on the forward strand.
CCGATCTTCGTCAAGTCCCGCCCGGTCCGCACCGGCGACATCGACGTCGCCAAGCAGGTCAGGCTCGACGCCGTCGCCCGCTACCTGCAGGACATCGGCAACGACAACATCGAGGCCGCGGGAGCCATCGACACCCATCCGCTCTGGATAGTGCGTCGTACGGTCGTCGACGTCGTACGCCCGGCGATCTGGCCGGAAGAGTTGACGATGACTCGCTGGTGCTCCGGCTTCTCCACGAGATGGGCGAACATGCGTGTGCGCTTCGACGGCAGCAACGGCGCGCTGATGGAAACCGAAGGCTTCTGGATCAACATCAGCGCCGAGTCGGGCATGCCCACGCGGATGAGTGACGACTTCATGCGGCCACTGGAGGAATCCACCGACGAGCATCGCCTGAAGTGGAAGCGTGTCCTCGCCGAGAACGCACCGGAGGCGGACGACGCCGGTGTTCTGGACACGCCGTTCGCTCTGCGCGCCACGGATATCGACCCGTTCGACCACGTCAACAACGCCGTCTACTGGCAGGCAGTCGAAGAGGTCCTCAGCGCTCGCACCGAACTACGGACAGTTCCGCATCGAGCACTGATCGAGTACCTCTCCCCCATCGTCTCCAGCGACGACGTCGTCCTGCGCAGCCGCGTCGACGACAAGACCGTCACGGTCTGGTTCCTGGTCGGCGAAGCGCTCCGCGCAGTTGCGCAGGTGAGCGCCCTCTAACGCAGTTTCTGGGTCGCGACAGCCGCGACACCGAACACCAACGCAAGAAGAATCGCGGCCCAGAAACCGAAGAGCCACCACACCACGCCGAACACGACCACTGCCGGGGCAACGGTGATGAAAGCGATGGTGGGGCTTTCTCGTACCACCTCGAGTGCAGTTCGGGCATTAGTTCGATCGAGCTTCTTACCGGCCATCGAAAACCTCCTTCAAGGTCCTGACCATCCAGAGTAACCGGACTGACGGGCACAAAGCGGATACCGTGAACGCATGGCCGACCACCGCACCCTCGTCCTCATGCGACACGGCAAGTCCAGCTACCCCGAGGGCATCCGTGATCACGAGCGTCCGCTCGCCGAACGGGGCCTGCGCGAGGCCCGCATCGGCGGCGAATGGATCCGTGAAAACGTCCCGCCCGTCGACGCCGTTCTGTGCTCCACCTCCCGGCGGACCGTCGAAACCCTTGCCTCGACGGGAATCGAAGCTCCCGCCGGGTTCGAGAAGTCCATCTACGGCGGCTCACCCGCAGACGTCATTGCAGCTGCGCGAACCACGTCCGACCACGTCAAGACGCTCCTGATCGTCGGACACGAACCCGGAATTCCCTGGACTGCACTCGATCTCGCATCGAACGAAAACTCCGAAGCGGCCCAACGTATCCGCGACAAGTTCCCGACTTCGGCGATCGCCGTCCTCTCCGTACCGGTGCCGTGGACCGAACTCGACGACTCCGTCGCCACTCTGCTCGAGTTTCACGTGCCTCGTTAGATCAACCACACTGCTAAACCACCTCACGCAGTAGGCGGTCCGAAAGTGCAAGCGCGTCACGGTCGTACGTCGACGTGGACGCCAGCAATTCGTCGGCACCGGTTCGCTCGGCCAGATCGTGAAGCTGCTGCTTCACCTCGACGGGCGTCCCGTGCAGCGCCGAAGCCGTGAACGACTCGATGCGCCTGGCGTTTCGATCACTGCGCGGGGCGCGCCTGATCTCGTCCGGCGACACGAGCGGCGGAAACTCCCCTGTCCGTGACGATTCTGCGAGCGCGTACGCCTCCGGGATCAGCAACTCACGGGCCGCCTCGGTGGTATCGGCAACCGCCACCTCGAGGGAAACCACCACATAGGGTTCGGGGTGTGTGTCGGTGGGCTGGAAAGCTCGGCGGTACTCGTCCAATGCCTCCACCCGGTCGGTGCTCCCAATTCCGAGTATCGGCGCACCCACGACCACCGGAAGCCCCAGTTGCGCTGCCACTTTCAGACCTGTGCGCGTCGCCAGCACGAAGATCGGGACTCCAGTCTGCGACGCCGGCCGTGCCGTCACTGCCGCGGATCCGTCCAGATAACGCCTCACCTCGTCCAGGTCCGACACAAACGTGTCCGGAGCGTCCTTGCCACGTCGTAGTGCCTGACGAACAGGCTCCGTGAATCCCAGCGATCGGCCGAGGCCGAGATCGATTCGCCCCGGGTAGAGAGCCTCCAGCATCAGGAACTGCTCGGCGACGATCAGCGGTTGGTGATTCGGCAGCATGACTCCACCGCTGCCGAGTCTGATATCGCGCGTATGCGCGCCGATCGCGGCAAGCAGTACTGCCGGCGACCCGCTCCCGATCCCGGGCACCGCGTGATGCTCGGCCACCCAGAACCGGTGGTAGCCGAGAGCGTCGGCGTGCGCGGCACGTTCGACGGAATGCGTCAGAGCTGCGGAGTCGGGGTATCCGCTCCTGGTTCGGGATCGGTCGAGCAGTGAGAGAAGCACCCTCGGAGCAACAAAGAATTCGGAAAGTTTCATCCGGACGCCGAACGAGGACCGTTTCTGACCGCAATACCCGCAACACTGGACCTGTCGCCGGAATTCACCATCACATGAAGGGCACGTCATGGACATCAAGCTCGAACTGGTCGCCATTCCCGTCACCGACATCGACCGCGCCAAGGACTTCTACGTCCGCCTCGGATTCAATGCCGACCACGATCACACGGTCAGCGAAGACCTGCGATTCGTCCAGCTGACCCCTCCCGGTTCGGCCTGCTCGATCTGCATCGGCAAGGGAATCACCGACGCCGAGCCCGGCTCGGTCGTCGGCATGCAGGTAGTGGTCAAGGACATCGAAGAGGCCGAGCGCGAGTTCAAGAGCCGCGGCATCGACATCAGCCCGATCGACGACCAGGCCTGGGGGCGGTTCATCTACTTCGCCGACCCCGACGGGAACAAGTGGGCCGTCCAGGAGATCGTCATCCCGGACCTCAGCGGCAGCAGCTCCTGAAAACGTCCCACTCCTGACATGAAAAATCCCCCCACCTCTTTCGAAGTGGGGGGATTTTCTACGAACTAACGCTTAGCGGTAGTCGTCACATGCGACTACCCGACTAGCGGTAGTCGTTGCTGAAGCCGTAGTCGTCCAGCGGAACTGCAGCACCGGTGTTCTGGCCGAAGCCGTCCGGGCTGTAGTACTGGTCGTCGTACGACGGCACTGCGTAAGCAGCGGCGCGTGCCTCTTCGGTGGGCTGAACCTGGATGTTGCGGTAACGGTTGATACCGGTACCGGCAGGGATCAGCTTGCCGATGATGACATTTTCCTTCAGACCGATCAGCTTGTCCGAGCGGCAGTTGATAGCCGCGTCGGTCAAGACACGAGTGGTCTCCTGGAACGATGCCGCGGACAGCCACGAATCCGTCGCGAGCGACGCCTTCGTGATACCCATGAGCACCGGACGGCCGGCTGCGGGCTCGCCACCCTCGGCGACAACGCGGCGGTTTGCCGACTCGAACTCGGCGCGCTCGGTGAGCGAACCGGGCAGGAACTCGGTGGCACCCGAATCGATGATCGTCACGCGACGAAGCATCTGGCGCACGATGACCTCGATGTGCTTGTCGTGGATCGACACACCCTGGCTCCGGTACACCTCCTGTACCTCGTTGACCAAGTGGATCTGAACCTGACGCGGACCCATGACTCGCAGGACCTCGTGGGGATCGGCAGCACCTTCCATGAGCTGCTGTCCGACCTCGACGTGGTCACCGTCAGCCAAGAGGCTTTCGCGACCGTCGGCGTGCTTGAAGACACGCAGACGCTGACGCTTGCTGAGCTTGTCGTAGACAACCTCTTCGCCGCCGTCGTCCGGAACGATGGTGATCTTGTAGAAACGATCGCCGTCTTCGAGCTGTACCCGACCGGTGACGTCCGCGATAGGAGCCTTGCCCTTGGGCACACGTGCCTCGAACAGCTCCTGGACACGCGGCAGACCGCCGGTGATGTCATCTCCTGCGACACCACCCTGGTGGAAGGTACGCATGGTCAGCTGAGTACCGGGCTCACCGATCGACTGTGCGGCGACGATACCGACAGCCTCACCGATGTCGACCAGCTTGCCGGTGGCCATCGAGCGGCCGTAGCAAGTGGCGCAAACGCCGGTGCCGGTGGTGCAGGTCAGGACCGAGCGGACCTTGACCGTCGTGATGCCGGCTTCGAGCAGAGCATCGATCGCGGGGTCACCGAGATCGTGGCCACGCTCGACGATGACGGTGCCGTTCGCGTCGACTGCATCGGCCGCCAAGGTACGGGCGTACGTGCTGGTCTCCACGTGAGCATCGCGGATCATCGTGCCGTCGGCCTGCTTCTCGGCGATCGTGGTGACGATGCCGCGCTCTGTTCCACAGTCGACCTCGCGGACGATGACGTCCTGCGAAACGTCCACCAGACGACGGGTCAGGTAACCCGAGTCGGCGGTGCGGAGTGCGGTATCGGCCAGACCCTTACGAGCACCGTGCGTGTTGATGAAGTACTCGAGAACGGTCAGGCCTTCCTTGAAGGAAGACTTGATCGGACGCGGGATGAACTCACCCTTCGGGTTTGTCACCAGGCCCTTCATACCGGCGAGCGAGCGAACCTGAGTCATGTTGCCGGCTGCGCCGGACTTCACGATCATCGGGATCGGGTTGCTGTCGGGGAAGTGAGCCTCCATGGCCTTGCCGACCTTGTCGGTCGCTTCCTGCCAAATGGTGACCAGAGCGCTGTTGCGCTCCTTCTTGTCCAGAGCACCACGCTGGTACTGCTTCTCGATCTTGTCGGCCTGAGCCTCGAAGTCCTCGATGATGGCAGGCTTCTCCGGCGGCACGAGCACGTCGGAGATCGAGACCGTGACACCCGAACGGGTGGCCCAGTAGAACCCGACGTCCTTGAGCTTGTCGACGGTCTGAGCAACCACGATCATCGGGTACCGCTCGGCGAGATCGTTGATGATCGTCGCCTGGCGCTTCTTCGGCATCTGCTCGTTGACGAACGGGTAGTCCGCCGGAAGCAGCTCGTTGAAGAGCACACGGCCGAGTGTCGTGGTGGCGGTCCAGCCGTCACCGTAGTTCCAGCCCTCGGGGAACAGTTCGTTCTCGAGGTCGCGCGGCGGACGCTGCTGCGTCAGACGCACCTTGATCTGAGCCTGAACCGAGAGCGCGCCGCGGTCGACTGCCATCTGAGCCTCGGCGGGCGAGGAGTACACGCCCTGCTCTGCCTCGTCGTTGGTCGGAGCAACGAGCTCACCGGTGACGCCCTCGTCTAGACGGGTCAGGTGGAACAGACCCGTGACCATGTCCAGACGCGGCATGGCGAGCGGGCGACCCGAAGCAGGCGAGAGGATGTTGTTCGAGGACAGCATCAGGATGCGTGCCTCGGCCTGTGCCTCTGCCGACAGCGGGAGGTGAACAGCCATCTGGTCACCGTCGAAGTCGGCGTTGAAGGCCTCACACACCAGCGGGTGGAGCTGAATGGCCTTGCCCTCGACGAGCTGCGGCTCGAATGCCTGGATACCCAGACGGTGCAGCGTAGGTGCACGGTTGAGCAGCACGGGGTGCTCGGCGATGACCTCTTCGAGGACGTCCCACACCTGGACGCGCTTGCGCTCGACCATGCGCTTTGCCGACTTGATGTTCTGCGCGTGGTTCAGATCGACCAGACGCTTCATCACGAACGGCTTGAACAGCTCGAGAGCCATCAGCTTGGGCAGACCACACTGGTGCAGCTTGAGCTGAGGACCGACGACGATGACGGAACGACCCGAGTAGTCGACGCGCTTACCGAGCAGGTTCTGACGGAAGCGACCCTGCTTGCCCTTGAGCAGATCGCTCAGGGACTTCAGCGGGCGGTTACCCGGTCCGGTGACCGGACGTCCACGACGACCGTTGTCGAACAGGGCGTCGACCGACTCCTGCAGCATCCGCTTCTCGTTGTTGACGATGATCTCGGGAGCACCGAGGTCGATCAGTCGCTTGAGGCGGTTGTTGCGGTTGATGACGCGGCGGTACAGGTCGTTGAGGTCGGACGTCGCGAAACGTCCACCGTCGAGCTGAACCATCGGGCGAAGCTCCGGCGGGATCACCGGAACAGCGTTGAGGACCATGCCCATCGGCGAGTTGCCGTTGGTCTGGAATGCCGCAACCACCTTGAGGCGCTTGAGTGCACGCAGCTTCTTCTGGCCCTTGCCGCTGCGGATGGTCTCGCGGAGAGACTCTGCCTCGGCGTCGAGGTCGAAGTTCTGCATCAGGATCTGGATGGACTCTGCGCCCATCGCACCCGTGAAGTACTCGCCGTAACGGTCGACCAGCTCGCGGTACAGGAGCTCGTCGATGATGAGCTGCTTGACGCTCAGCTTGGTGAAGGTGGTCCAGATCTCGTCGAGACGATCCAGCTCACGCTGCGCGCGGTCACGGAGCTGACGCATTTCGCGCTCGCCGCCGTCCTTGACCTTGCGGCGGACATCGGACTTCGCGCCCTCTGCCTCGAGCTCGGCGATGTCGGCTTCGAGCTTCTGCGCACGTGCCTCGAGATCGGCGTCGCGCTGATCTGCGACGGTCTTCTTCTCGACCTGCATCTCGGCTTCGAGGGTGGACAGCTCGTTGTGACGGAGCTCCTCGTCGACACCGACGATGACGTAGGCAGCGAAGTAGATGATCTTTTCGAGATCCTTCGGAGCCAGGTCGAGCAGGTAACCGAGACGGCTCGGAACACCCTTGAAGTACCAGATGTGCGTGACCGGTGCGGCCAGTTCGATGTGACCCATGCGCTCACGACGAACCTTGGCGCGAGTGACCTCGACGCCACAGCGCTCACAGATGATGCCCTTGAAGCGGACACGCTTGTACTTACCGCAGTAGCACTCCCAGTCCCGAGTGGGGCCGAAGATCTTCTCGCAGAAGAGGCCGTCCTTCTCGGGCTTGAGCGTGCGGTAGTTGATGGTCTCCGGCTTCTTGACCTCGCCGTAGGACCAATTGCGGATGTCCTCTGCACTGGCCAAGCCAATGCGGAGTTCATCGAAGAAGTTGACGTCGAGCACGTAACTTCCTTTCCCCGTTGGGGTTACGGTTGCCGGTCACCCGGCAACCTGACTGCCAATTCAAATGTGAACTACGCCCCCGGGCCGCTCTTTCAAGAGCAACCCGGGGACCGAAACCTAGTTCGCGAGGTCGTCGACCGTCGCAGCTTCGTTCCTGGACAGGTTGATGCCCAGGTTCGCTGCGGCCCGCTCCAAGTCCTCGTCGTCGCCGTCCGCCATCGTGATGGCCGCGCCGTCCGAGGACAGCACCTCCACGTTGAGGCAGAGCGACTGGAGCTCCTTGAGGAGCACCTTGAACGACTCGGGGATGCCGGGTTCGGGGATGTTCTCGCCCTTGACGATGGCTTCGTACACCTTGACTCGACCGACCACGTCGTCCGACTTGATGGTCAGCAGTTCCTGCAGCGTGTAAGCCGCGCCGTAGGCCTGCATCGCCCAGCACTCCATCTCACCGAAGCGCTGGCCACCGAACTGGGCCTTACCGCCGAGAGGCTGCTGCGTGATCATCGAGTACGGACCGGTCGAACGAGCGTGGATCTTGTCGTCGACCAAGTGGTGCAGCTTGATGATGTACATGTAACCGACCGAGACCGGGTACGGAAACGGCTCGCCGGAGCGGCCGTCGAACAAGGTGGCCTTTCCGTCGGGTCCGACCATCTGCTCGCCGTCACGGTTCGGCAGCGTCGCGCCGAGGAGACCGGTGAGCTCGTCTTCCTTCGCACCGTCGAACACCGGGGTGGCGATGTTCGAGTCGGCCGGAGCGGACAGCATCTCTTCCGGCAGGGTCGCAGCCCAGTCGGGACGAGAGCCGTCGGACGCGATCTGAACGTTCCAGCCGGTCTTGCCGATCCACCCGAGGTGGGTCTCCAAGACCTGACCGATGTTCATACGACGCGGGACGCCGTGCGTGTTCAAGATGATGTCGACAGGCGTGCCGTCCGAGAGGAACGGCATGTCTTCCTGCGGCAGGATCTTGCCGATGACGCCCTTGTTACCGTGGCGGCCGGCGAGCTTGTCGCCGTCCTGGATCTTGCGCTTCTGTGCCACGTAGACGCGGACCAGCTCGTTGACACCGGGAGGCAGATCGTCGTCTTCGTCACGCGAGAACACGCGGATTCCGATGACCTTGCCGGTCTCACCGTGAGGAACCTTGAGGGACGTGTCACGAACCTCGCGAGCCTTCTCACCGAAGATGGCGCGAAGGAGGCGCTCTTCGGGGGTCAGCTCGGTCTCGCCCTTCGGCGTGACCTTTCCGACCAGCACGTCGCCGTCACGAACCTCGGCACCGATACGGATGATGCCGCGCTCGTCGAGGTCGGCGAGGACCTCGTCGGAGACGTTCGGGATGTCGCGAGTGATTTCCTCGGCACCGAGCTTGGTGTCGCGGGCATCGATCTCGTGCTCCTCGATGTGTATCGAGGTCAGGACGTCCTCTTCCACGAGACGCTGCGACAGAATGATCGCGTCCTCGTAGTTGTGGCCTTCCCACGGCATGATCGCGACGAGCAAGTTCTTGCCCAGCGCCATCTCACCGTTCTCGGTGCAAGGACCGTCGGCCAGAACCTGGCCGGCCTCGACACGCTGTCCCTCGTCCACGATCGGACGCTGGTTGGCGCACGTGCCCTGGTTGGAACGCGCGAACTTGCGCATCCGGTACGTCTTGCGGCTTCCGTCGTCAGCCATCACCGTGACGTAGTCCGCGGAGATCTCCTCCACGACACCGGTCTTCTCGGTGATGATGACGTCGCCGGCATCCACAGCTGCACGCAGCTCCATGCCGGTACCGACGAGAGGTGCCTCGCTGCGAACCAGCGGGACAGCCTGACGCTGCATGTTCGCGCCCATCAGGGCACGGTTTGCATCGTCGTGCTCGAGGAACGGAATCATCGCGGTTGCGACGGACACCATCTGACGCGGCGAAACGTCCATGTAGTCGATGTCGGAGGACGCGACGAACTCGACCTCGCCACCCTTACGGCGGACGAGAATCTTCGAGTCGGTGAAGCGACCCTCGCGGTCGATGGCCGAGTTGGCCTGCGCGACTACGTGGCGGTCTTCTTCGTCAGCGGTCAGGTAGTCGACCTCGTCGGTCACCTGTCCGTCGACGACGCGACGGTACGGGGTCTCGATGAAACCGAACGGGTTGACGCGGGCGTAGACCGACAGCGAACCGATCAGGCCGATGTTCGGGCCTTCCGGGGTCTCGATCGGGCACATGCGGCCGTAGTGCGACGGGTGAACGTCGCGAACCTCGAGGCCGGCGCGCTCACGGGACAGACCACCCGGGCCGAGGGCGGACAGACGACGCTTGTGCGTCAGCCCCGACAGCGGGTTGTTCTGGTCCATGAACTGCGACAGCTGGGAGGTTCCGAAGAACTCCCTGATCGCAGCGACGACGGGACGGATGTTGATCAGCGTCTGAGGCGTGATTGCCTCGACGTCCTGTGTGGTCATGCGCTCACGAACCACACGCTCCATGCGGGACAGGCCCACGCGGATCTGGTTCTGGATGAGCTCGCCGACGGTACGCAGACGACGGTTGCCGAAGTGGTCGATGTCGTCGACCTCGACGGGAACCTCGACGCCGCCCGGAGCCGTCATCGAGGTGTCACCTGCGTGCAGACGCACGAGGTACTCGACGGTGGCGACGATGTCTTCTTCGGTGAGCGTGGATGCAACGATCGGCTGACCCGCGTTCAGGCCGAGCTTCTTGTTGATCTTGTAACGACCCACGCGAGCGAGGTCGTAGCGCTTGTCCTTGAAGAACAGGTTCTCCAGCAGGGTCTGCGCGCTCTCCTTGGTGGGGGGCTCGCCCGGACGCAGCTTGCGGTAGATGTCGAGCAACGCCTCATCGGTGCCGGCTGTGTTGTCCTTCTCCAGCGTGGCCATGAGGATCTCGGAGAAGCCGAAGCGCTCCGTGATCTGCTCGGTGGTCCAGCCGAGTGCCTTGAGCAGGACGGTGACAGGCTGACGACGCTTGCGGTCGATACGGACACCAACGGTGTCGCGCTTGTCGACGTCGAACTCGAGCCATGCGCCGCGACCCGGGATCACCTTGACGCTGTGCAGATCCTTCTCGGTGCTCTTGTCGACGCTCATGTCGAAGTACACACCGGGGGAACGCACGAGCTGCGAGACGACCACACGCTCGGTGCCGTTGATGATGAAGGTGCCCTTGTCGGTCATCATCGGGAAATCTCCCATGAAGACCGTCTGGCTCTTGATCTCACCAGTGTTGTTGTTGATGAACTCCGCGGTGACGAACAACGGCGCCGCGTAGGTCATGTCCTTGTCTTTGCACTCGTCCGTCGAGGCCTTGACCTCGTCGAATCGAGGGTCGGAGAAGGACAGCGACATAGTGCCGTTGAAATCCTCGATCGGAGAAAGCTCCGCGAGGATGTCCTCGAGACCACCGGACACTGCATTGTCGCCGAGTGCCGCTGCTCGTTCACGCCAACTCTGCGCGCCGATCAGCCACTCGAACGAATCTGTCTGTACGTCAAGAAGCCCGGGAACTTCGAGGGGTTCGCGAACTTTCGCGAACGAAACCCTCTTCGGGGCTCCGGGGATTCCGGAAACTGCCTTGGTCTGGCTAGAGACTGCCAAGATGCGTCCTTCCAGCACCTCACGCGGGCCGCTCCGTGCTGTTGCGACCGCCGCTGTATCTGCTTCGAATTTCGCTGGTTACAACCCGAACGAAACCCGTCGCAGAAAGCAAGAAGTACTTGACTTCGCAGCGGTTGAGACGAGGGGTGGACAGGAGGCAGCCAGCGCAACGTCCAAAAGTACACCCTTACTCTGGAAATGTCGAGTCGGGTGTAACTGAGGGTCGAATTCAGATACTGACGTGAGACTGCCGATCACTCGTCCGTGCATGTTCACCGATCAGAGTGGACCTTGCGGACCGCTCCGTCAAGGGCGAGAGCGCGTGTCGCAGCATTCGAACATTCGTGACGCGCATTCGAACACTGCCACCGGGAGTGTAGCCAGCAACGGCGTCACATACGAAAAATCTGGACCGACATCGTGCGTCGATCCAGATCTTCGCGCTGGTGCGCAGGTGCTACTGGTCGCGAATCTCCGAGCTACTGGTCGCGAATCTCCGAGCTACTGGTCGCGAATCTCCGAGATCAGCCAGTTTCCATCCTGCTTCTCCAGACTCACGATGACCATTCCGGAGCGAGAGTCTGCCGCCACGCCGTTCTGCGTCGAGCTGACGTTCAGTTGGGCGAGCAACTGTGCTCGGTCCTTCTCGAGCCGTGTGATCCCGATCAGCGGGACATCAGCGGTCGTTGCCGTCTGGGTTTGTTCGACGCCGGCCTTCTGCGTGTCCTTGTACTGCGTCAGCTGATCGCGCATCGACTGGTTCAGGCCCTGGACACCCTTGTCGAAATCGGCGTCGAACGTGTCGGGAGAAAACGTGAAGACTGCAGCCAACGCCGACGGCGTCACACGAAGAACTTCAGCCGTGGCGCCTTCGTCCACCCAGGCGATGTCGTCCGTCTTCGCGCCGACTTTGAAGAAGGCGATGCCGGCGAGGATCGCGACGATGACCGCTGCGGCCCCCAGGATCGCGACCAGGCGCCAACCGGCCTTGGATTGTGTAGGTGTTGTCGCCGACTCCCCCGCACCCGTCTCCGGGGTAGCAGGGGTCTTGGGCTCGTCTGCGACGGTTTTCGCCGGTTTGGTCAGATCGGGGCCCGGTGTGGATTCCGGAGCGTCGGTTTCCGTCTTCGGCGGCTCGATGTCTCCGGACTCGGCCTTCGTGAGCGTCGGCTTCGCAACCTCCGGCTTCACAGCCTCCTGTGTTTCTTCTTCCGGCTGTTCGATCGTGGGCTCGACCGGATCCGAATCGGACGTCCCCGCGGGGACGTTGAGCGAGCGAGCGCTTCCGGCGATCTTCGGCCGACGGTTCTGCGGGGAGGACGGTCCGCCGGTACGACGTTTGGGTGGCATTACGCGCTTCTCCTTCGAGGGATGTCGGTGTGCAGGTTCGACGAACTACTGGCCACCGGAATCACCACCCTCGGTTGTCGGTGCAGGAGCACCGGACGCAGGTGTCTCGGTCCCCGAACCAGGGGCAGGCGTTGCATCAGGTGCAGGCGTGGAGCCGTCGGCCGCCGGCAGGGTGCCGGAGCCGAGATCGAGTCGCGATCCGATCGGATCAGCCGACTGCGCCTTCCAGACCCCGTCGACCTCGACCATGCCCAGCCGCATGCCGAGCTGATTCTTGACGAACTGGTTGCCCTGGGTCGTGGTGACACGAACGACGACCAGTGCCGTGGCGGTCCGGTCATCGGTATTGAGCTCGGTCAGCGCGGACTGAACGACTTCGGTGTCAGCCTTCGAGCCCGAGTTACGCAACTCGTCGGTGATGGAATCCTGAACGGTCTGCAGATACGTCGTCATCTCGTCACCGGTCACCGAAGAACGCATGTTCTCGATCGACTGGTCGAGATTGGCCGAATCCGCGTTGTTGAGGTTGATCGCGACTTGCTGCGCACCGATAAGCGCGTCGTCACGCATCTCGGCGGTGGTGCGGTCGGTGGTGAGCGCCCGAACGTACGGGACGCCGAACACACCGAGCGCAACCACGGCCGCCAGAAGCAAGACACCGACCGCAATCAGAGACGCTGTCAGCCCCTTCGGTCTACCGGTTGTCGGCGCTCCCGATTCGACTTGCTCGGGCCCGCCGGACTGCGGGGAACTGTTTCTCTGAATCACACTCACTACCCTACTTACCTGTTTTGCCCAGCCTCTGGCCGCGAATCGTCAACTGCCACAACTCAGTAGCCTGAACTGCACAAACTCGACCACATTCGGATCGGTCTACTTCGGTGTCACTCCGAGCAACGGCGCCAACTGCGTCGCGATCGGGTTGAGGTTCAACTTGTCCGGATCGACCTTCGGCTTGAAGTCCCAAGGCTGGATCGTGTCGGGATCGGCGTACACCACGCGGTTGGCACTGCGGACGCCCGTCTCGCTGCCCAGCGGCGTCTCACACGACGCGGCGGTGTTGAGCGGGAAGTCCTGCTGGGTGTCGTCGAAATTGGGATTCTGACGCTTCATCTCGTCCAGGATCGCCATGGTGCCTTCGTAACCCACCGTGCACGAGAGCGGATTGTTGGTCTCCAGCACCAAGCCCTGATGGACCGTTCCGTCGCCGGGAGCAACCGTCGGTGCGGCAGCGGCCAGACCGGGAAGGAAGATCAGGAACGGCTGCAGCGCGATCGTTCGCGGCGCAAGCGTCTTGGTGGTCGCGGCAAGATTGGTCAGGTCAGTCGTCAGGCTCGGGCCCGCCTCGTTGATGAGAGCACCGATCTGATCGCTGGCCGGGATGCCGTTGTCGATCAAGCGACGGATATCTGGATCACTGGTCCGCAACTGCGCTGTGACAGCATCGAGATCGGTACTGAACTGCTTGATCGCGGAGGATTGATCCGACTGCGTCGTCAATACCGTCTCACTGTTCCGAATCAGCGCGAGCGTCTGAGGCAGAGTGTCGAGCCCGGACTGCGAGAGGCCGGACAGCGAATCGGCCAGGACCTGAATGTCCTCGCCCTTGCCGTTGAACGCTGCACCGAGTTCGACGGCGACGGTGTGGAGCGCGTCGACGGGCACGGACTTGACCAAGCCGTTGGCACTGGTCAGCACATCCTCGATCGGGATCGGAGTTGTGGTGTCCCCCACCGCGATCACCGAGCCGTCCTCGAGAAACGGTCCCTGGTCGGTATCGGGCTGAAGGTCGACGTACTGCTCACCGATGGCGGAGCGGTTGGCCACGACGGCACGGGCCGACGCGGGAATCTCCGGAGCACTGTTGTCGATCTTCAGGTCGACCTGAATTCCGTCCTCGGTCAACGACATGTCGCCCACTCGCCCGACCGGCACGCCGCGATACGTCACCTCGGCGTTGGTGAAAATTCCACCGGACGTGGCCAATTCGGTCTTGACCGTGTACTGACCGAACCCCATGAGGTTGTCCAGGCGCACGTACTTGGCGCCGACGTAGATGAGACCCAGGAGCGCAACCACGACAAAGCCGACGAGCTGCCATCTGACCAGAGCTGATCTCACTGTCCATCACCGCCGATTCCGAACTGTTCCAGCATTCCCTGGATGGGGTTGAGTGGGTTCGCCGCGGGCGCCGGCGTTGCCGGGTCACCCGCTGTTGTGGCGGGAAGGCCGGCGACAACGGGAACCTGCGGCAGGATCGGAGCGATCGGCAGCAGTGACACTGTCGGCCACCCCGGTCGCGGCCCGTTGCCGTTGTAGTACGGGTTGGAGGGGTCGACCACCGGCTTGGGATTGCCGAACTTGGGCTGGCGGTATTCCGGTTCTCCCTGCCCGACACCGAGACCCGAGAGTGTATTGCCGATCTGCAGGTCGACACTCAGGAAGAGGTTGACGGAACCACCCTGTGCAATCTTCTCGACACCGTCCGGGAACGGGAACGTCGGAAGGAACGGAAGTGCCCCCACGAAGTCGTCACCGGAGTCTGCGAGCGCCTGCAGCGTCGGACGCAGAGCCTGAAGATCAGCGATCAGATCGTCCTTGGACTGTGTGAGGACGTCGGTTCCCACTGTTCCGAGTCGATCCACCTGAGCGAGCATCTGCGTCAGCTGCGGACGCTGCTCGTTGAGAACCTGTGTCGCAACGGGGAGTTCCTCGAGAATCTTCCCGATCTTCTCGTTCTGATCGTTGACGCGAGTCGAGAGCACATCCAGGCCGTCGAGCGCGCGTGTGATGTCGTCACGCTGCTCGTTGAGTCCACCGATGAGTGTGTTCGCCTGCTCCAGAAGACTTCTCGTCTTGCCTTCGCGACCGTCGAACGCGGCACCGAGTTCTTCGACGATAGGCTGCAACTGGCCCACACCGCCGCCGTTGAGCAGCAGCGACAATGCGCCGAGAACCTGCTCGATCTCCGTGGCGTGGCGAGTGCGATCCAGCGGAATGAGGTCACCGTCGGCCAGCTTCGCAGAGTCCGGTCCGGACGGCGGGGCCGACAGCTGGATGAACTTCTCGCCGAGCAGGTTGGTCTGCTCGACCGCGGCAATTGCGTTGGCGGGCAGATCAACCGACGAGTCGAGGATGATGCCGACATCCGCGGTCCATCCGTCCGGTCCGACCGACACGTCGTCGACGCGACCGACGGGAACGCCGTCGACCTTCACAGCGGACTGCGGAACCAAGTCGAGCACGTCGTCGAACTGAATGGTCAAGTGCATCGGATCGGAACCCACATCAGGACCGCCGGGAAGCGGGACAGCGTAGATCCCCTCGGACGAGCAGGCGGTTGCCGAGATCAGGACGGCGCACAATCCGGCGCCGACTATCAACGAACGCTTCACTCGCCCTCCCCGTTTCCACTGGTCAGTCGCGGTGACACGACGCCGGGCACAGTGCCCGGAACTACCTGCATCTGTCGTTCGGAACCGGCAAGGATGCCGAAGGGAAGGTTCAGGCCTGCAGCCTGATTGGCTGCGTCGGTCATCGCTGCGACGTTTGCGCACTGGTCGATGGCCGGTTGCATCTGCCGTCCCAACGCCTCGAACCGCGGATCACCGGGCAACAGTTTGCCGAGGTCCATCAACTTGCAGAGAACTCCGGCCGGGTTCTGAAGATCAGGGAACGCCAGACGTGAAGCCAGCACACCTGATTCGGCGTCGTACGAGTTGACCAGGTTGGAGATCGCCAACGGAAGCATGGTGAGCGTGTTGGCCAGGGCTTCCTTGTTGTTCGCCAATGTCTGTGTCGGTTCGACGAGACCTTCGGTTGTCTGGACCAGTTGATCGCGGTTGTCGGCCACGAACTTCGCGACGTCGCCGAGCGCAATCGAGAGCTGGTTCAGAGCGGCACCGAGATCGTCGCGCTCACCTGCCAGGAATCCGGTCAGGTCCGACAACTGCGTGTTGAACTGGCGCACCTGCTGATCGTTGGCCGCGAGAGCGCCCACAAAAGTATCCAGGTTCTTGATGGTGAGCGAGATGTTGTCACGCGAATCGTTGAGCGTCCGTGCGGCATCCGAGAGGTTGGTGATGCTGTCTCCCAACGCTTCACCGTTGCCCTCGAGGTTGGCCGCACCTGTCTCGACGAAATCGGACAGTGCTCCGTTCTTGTTGGCACCTTCAGGACCGAGAGCCGACGCGAGTTCGTCGATGCTGGAGTACAACTGGTCGACCTCGACAGGCGTCGCCGTCTTCTCGATCGGAATTACTGCACCGCTGGCCATCTTGTCGCCGCCGGTGAAGACCGGTGTCAGCTGGATGTAGCGGTCGGCAACCACCGACGGCGTGATCTGAGCGGCACTGGCACCCGCGGGAATGTCGATCCCACGATCGACACGCAGCTCGACCTTGACCTGATCTCCCTGGGGTTCGACGGATTCGACGGTGCCGACCTTGACACCGAGAACACGAACGTCGGAGCCGTCGTAGATACCCACCGACTTGTCGAAGTAGGCGGTGATCTTGGTGGTTCCGGCGCGAGTGAACACCCACCACAGCGCGCCACCGATTACGAGTAACCCGATCAGAACAGCGGCGATGATCGCGACCGAGCGCTTCTTGGAGCCGCTTCCGGCTTCGGCAGTATCAGCCATCAGTTGCCTCCCAACGTACGAACGGGGTCACGGTAGCCCGGAATGTCCGGTAGACCCGGCGGAAGGAGGTTCACGACGACCTGGTCGAACCAACGGCCGTTGCCGACCACGTTGGCGTACAAGCGAATGAAGGGTTCGTAGAGCTTCAGTGCCTTGTCCAAGTTCTCGTTGTTGGCCTTCAAGATGTCGATGACGCCGTTGAGCTGCGTCAGCGCCGGCCCGATTGCCGCCTCGTTGTCACGAACGAGACCGGTGAGCTGCTGAGAGACGCGCTGAGTTCCGGTGAGCAGCTGCGAAATCGCTTGCTGGCGATTGTTGAGTTCCTGCACCAAAAGTCCGCCGTCACGGATCAGCTGGGTGAATTCCTTGTTGCGGTCAGCAAGAATCTGCGACGTCTTCCCGGTGGCGGCGAAGAGCTTCTGCAAGTCCTGATCGCGGCTCGCGATCGTCTGCGACAGCCGACTGACGCCGTCGAGCGAAGCGCGGACATCGCCAGGTGTCTCGGAGAATGCCTGGGACAACGTCTCCATGCTCTTCGCCAACTGGTCGGTGTCGATGTCGCCGACGGTGTCCGCCGCTGCCGAGAAGGCCTGAACGACGTCGTACGGAGAGGTGGTGCGCTCGAGCGGAATCCGATCCTTGGGATCGAGGTTGTCGGTTCCGCGCGGATCTAGTGCGAGGTACTTCTGTCCCAGAATGGTCTTGATCTGAATGGACGCAGAGGTTTGATCTCCCACCCACGCGTCACTGACCTTGAAGTCGACGAGAACACGGTCACCGTCGAGATCGACGGAAGTGACCTTGCCGACCTTCACGCCGGCGATACGAACCTCGTTACCAGGCTTGAGACCCGCGGCTTCGGAGAACTCGGCGGAGTAGGACGAGCCTGCTCCCACGAACGGAAGCGAATCGAGGAAGAACGCGGACAAAGTGGCCAGCAGCACCACGAAGATACCGATGGCTCCGGCCATTGCCGGACTGCGACGTTTACTCATCGACCTTGCAACTCCCTCATACCGTCTTGAGTGCATCGCGTGGCCGCGTTGGTGTAAATCGGCTGATTGACCGTCGGCAGGCCGGTGGGCAGATTCAGCGACGCAGACTGTCCTGGACCGGCAACGATGTCGATTCCGCACAGATAGAACTGGAACCAGGAACCGTAGCTCGCTACGCGTGCGAGCTTCTCGAGCTTGACCGGCAAGGTCTCGAGCACCGCGTTGACGTCGTCACTCCGACGATTGAGTGTGGTCGCCAGTGTGTTGAGCGCCGTGATCGAGCCCTGAATCGACGGCCGCGTCGGCTCGAGCAAGTCTGCCGTCGCGTCGGTCAGACCTGCGAGTGAGGTGACGGCCGAACCGACCACCCCACGCTCGTTGGCCAACCCGGTGACGAGTTGCTGGGTGTTGACGATCAGTGAATCAAGGTTCTTGTCGTTCGCGTTGACGGTGTCGAGAACGTCGTTGAGGTTCTTGATCACCGCGCCGATGACCGCGTCCTTGTCCGCGACGGTGTTGGTCAGGCTCGCGGTGTTGCGCACGAGCTCACTGATGGTGCCCGATTCGCCTTGGAAGACCTGGATGATCTGGTACGACAGCTTGTTGACGTCGTCCGCGCTCAGGGTGGTGAACAGCGGCTTGAAGCCGTTGAAGAGTGTCGTGAGGTTGACTGCCGGGCGCGTCTGAGACAGCGGCAGGGTATCGCCGCCGGTGATCTTCTTGCCTTGGCTGCCTTCACCTTGCGAGAGCGAGATGTACCGCTGCCCCACCAGGTTGCGGAACCGGATGGTGGCGATGGAACTGGCCGGCAACCAATCACGGTCGGATACCGAGAACTGGACCTCGGCCTGGTTGTCGTTGACGATGGCAATCTTCTCGACCTGGCCGACACGAACACCGGCAATGCGAACCTCGTCGCCCTCGTTCAACGAGGTGACGTCGGAGAAGACGGCGTTGAACTTGGTGCCGCCACCGCCGCCGAGGTTGGCGATACTGGCTGCCAGCAGTCCTGTCGCCAGGACCGTCACCACAACGAAGATGATGAGCTTTGTCAGCGGAGCTGCGAGTCCTCTCATTGGACGCTCACCTCCGCACCTGCGAATGCCGGAGCGCTGACCATCGTGGTCCACGCCGGAACATCGTCCGGCGCAACACCGTTGGCCTGTCCGTAGATCACCTTCAACGTATCCTCTTCGAGTTTCGAGCCCGCGTAGCCGGCCTGCTGAGCCGGACCGCTGTTGTTGGTCGAGAACAACTGAGGTCCGGAGCCCTCGGGTGCAGGCAGGAATTCCATGGTGGCGGGACCTGGATTGCGGGAAGGAACCTGGTAGGAACCGTCACCGTACGAACCGCCGGGGTACTGCGGGAACGGACGACCGGGCTCGGTGACGTTGTCGTAGCAAACCGGGCCGCGGTTGTCGACGAGCCGTGGCTCGTCTTGGTTGGGCAGGTAGCGACCCTTGGGGTTCACGATCTGAATACTCGCACGCACACCAGGATTGGGCGCGTCGGTGGACAGGATCTTGGCAGCTTCCGGAGCGGTGTCCGAGAAGCCCTTGAACGTGCACCCGAAGGTCGGAGAGTACTGGGCCAGAAGCTGGAGAGCTTCCTTCGAATCCGCAGCGAGCGTGATGATCGAGGACGAGTTCGCTTCGAGGAAGGCTGCGGTGTCAGACGATGTCACGGTGAGCGACGCCAGCAGTGTCCGCAACTGGTCCTGCTTCTGCACCACCGTGTTACCCGTGGTCCGCAGATTGTCGAGAGCGTTGATCAGATCGGGCGCAGCGTCCGAGTACGTCTGGGAGAAGTCCGCGAACTTGCGCAGATCCTCTTGCACCGCGGGCAGTTCGGTATTGACGCCGCGGAAGATCTCCTCGAGACGATCGACCGTCAGTCCGAGCTCGGCGCCGCGTCCCGTCAGACCCTGCGCGAGAGAACCGAGAGTGTTCGCCAGATCCTGCGGCGGAATCGCCTGCAGAAGTGGGAGCAGTCCGTCCAGAACGTCGCCGACCTCGACAGCATTGCCGCTCTTGTCCTGGTGGATCACCGTTCCCGCGGAAATCGGGGTCGCGGTGGTTCCCTCCGGAATGATCAGGGAGACGTAGCGCTCACCGAAAAGCGTCTTCGGGAGCAGACGCGCCGTGACGTTGGACGGAATGAGATCAGCCTTGTCCGGCTCGATCGCGAGGACCGAGGTGACCTGGCCGTCTTTCGTCGACGCGGATCGCACCTCGCCGACCAGCAGCCCACGGACCTTGACGTCCGCGTTGGGTGGCAACGCATTTCCGACTGTGTCGGTCACGAGGTCGATCTTCACGACGTCCTTGAACGTCTTGTTGAAGGTTCCGATGGTGAAGGCCAGGAACAATGCCAACACCACGAAGAACACGAGTCCGAGCACACGGCGGCGCAGGACTGACGGAGCCTCGATCATCCGGCCACCCTCACTGTCGTCGTGGTGCCCCAGATTGCGAGGCTGAGGAAGAAGTCGAGAACGGCGATCGTCACGATTGCGGCGCGAACAGCGCGGCCGACGGCCACGCCGACACCTGCGGGACCACCTGAGGCATGGAACCCGTAGTAGCAGTGGATCAGGATCAGCACGAAGGCGAATACCAGGACTTTCGCAAACGAATACAGCACGTCCTGCGGTGGCAGGAACAGGTTGAAGTAGTGGTCGTAGGAACCCGTCGACTGCCCGTTGAAGACCGTGCTGATCACTCTCGAGGCGAGGTACGCCGCGAGTAGACCCACGATGTACAGCGGAATGACGGCGACGAAGCCGGCGATCATGCGCGTCGTGACCAGGAACGGCACCGACGGAACTGCCATGACCTCGAGCGCGTCGATCTCTTCGGAGATTCGCATGGCACCGAGTTGGGCGGTGAAGCCACAACCAACCGTGGCCGAGAGCGCAAGAGCCGCAACGATCGGAGCGATCTCTCGGGTGTTGACGTATGCGGAGAGGAAGCCGGTCAGGACCGAGCTACCCAACTGCTCCAGAGCGGCGAAGCCCTGGAGGCCGACGACGACACCCGTGAATCCGGACATCATCGCGATGACGCCGATGGTTCCGCCGATCACTGCGAGCGCACCGCTACCGAAGGTCACTTCGGCGAGTAGTCGAAGCGTCTCCTTCCGGTACCGATGCAAGGTGCGCGGGGTCCATGCGATGGCGCGCGCGTAGAACGACATCTGCTCGCCCGCGCGGTCCAACGCGTTCACTGGAATTCTGGCTACTTTGCGACTCTTCAGCAGGAACTGATCGCCGCGGCCTCGTGCGATGGTCATTTAGGTCAAGATCCCTTCGCCGGCACGATCTGGAGGTACACCATCGTCAGAATCAGATTGGCGAAGAACAACAGCAGGAACGTGATGACGACGGCCTGGTTCACCGCCTCACCGACGCCCTTCGGGCCACCGGACGGGTGGAGTCCCTTGTACGCGGAGATCACACCAGCGATGACACCGAACACCGCGGCTTTGATCTCACCGCTCCAAATGTCCGGTAGCTGCGCAAAAGCTGAGAACGACGAGATGTAGGCACCGGGGTTACCGCCCTGCAGGATCACGTTGAAGAAGTAACCACCCGCGATACCGACGACGGACACCAGTCCGTTGAGCAGAACAGCGATCAGCACCATCGCGAGTACACGCGGAACCACCAGGCGCTGAATCGGATTGATTCCGAGGACTTCCATCGCGTCGATCTCTTCGCGAATGGTTCGAGAACCGAGGTCGGCCGTCACGGCCGATCCGGCCGCACCGGCGACCAACAATGCTGTCACCAGAGGGCTACCCTGCTGGATCACCGCCAGGACGCTGGCAGCGCCGGTGAACGATTCTGCGCCCAACTGCTTGATCAGCGAACCGGTCTGCAGTGAGACGACGGCGCCGAAAGGAATGGCTACCAATGCCGTCGGCAAAATTGTCACGCTGGCGATGAACCAGGCCTGCTCGATGAACTCACGGAACTGAAATGGACGCCGGAACGTATTCCTGACGACGTCGACAAACAGTTCGACGATGTTTCCGGCCTGAGTTAATGCTCCGTTGACCGGACTCAGAACCGAGTTGCGGGTAACCCCCATCCGATATGCCTACCCTTGCCCGTGTGTCGTGTTTCCGTAGGGATCGCCCTCGTATGCAGGAATGACCTGCGTGTCTTGCGAGTTGTCGTTCCACTCCCCCTGATAGCCGCTCGCGTCGGCGTACTGGGGAGCGTACTGCCCAGTTCCGTCAACCTCGTCAAGGCTGTCCTGAATTGCCGCCTGAGCGTTAGCTGGGAGGGTGTGCATGATCTGGCGGACGCGCTCCTGGCGACGACGAACAGCCTGACGCTCCGGGTTTCCGGGGGTGGCCTTCATCTGCGGCACGATGCCCTCGACGTCGTCGACACCACCGGCGTGGTGACCGGCGTCGACGAGCGCCTGCTCGTGCGCCATCTGAGCCTCGTCCTTCTCCTCCGACATACCGATCGGACCGATCATCGTTCCGTTGAGGAACTGCTTGACGACGGGCTCGTCCGAGGTGAGCAGCACCTCGCGAGGACCGAACATCACCAACTGACGACGGAAGAGCATGCCGATGTTGTCCGGCACCGTGCGTGCGAGGTTGATGTTGTGCGAGACGATCAGAATCGTCGCGTCCGACTGGGCGTTGATGTCGATCAGCGTTTGGCTGATGTACGTCGTACGCACCGGATCCAGACCAGAGTCGGGCTCGTCGACGAGGATGATCTCGGGATCGAGAACGAGTGCACGCGCCAGACCGGCACGCTTGCGCATACCGCCGGAGATCTCACCGGGAAGCTTGTCCTCGGCGCCGACCAGACCCGTGAGGTCCAACTTCTCCATCACGATCTTGCGGATATCGGATTCCGACTTCTTGGTGTGCTCACGAAGCGGGAAGGCGATGTTGTCGTACAAGTTCATCGAGCCGAACAGTGCGCCGTCCTGGAAGAGAACGCCGAACAGTTTGCGGATCTCGTAGAGCTCCTTGGAGGAGCACTGCAGGATGTCCGTGCCGTCGATGACGATGGAGCCTTGTTCAGGGCGGAGCAGTCCGATCAGGGACTTCAGGAACACCGACTTACCGGTACCCGAAGGCCCGAGCAGTGCGCTGACCTCACCCGCGGGAAGTGTCAACGACACGTCCTGCCAAATCCTCTGCGACCCGAAAGACTTTGTCAGTCCTTGTACCGCTACCTCGACTCCCACCATTACCTCCGCGACGTCCGTTGCATGCATGCACCCGTGTGGGTTGGGTCACTCTATCGCATGGGAGTGGTACCCGTGACTGCGAATACTACTAACGAGTAGGGAAGAAGCATAATTCAGATCACAGCCTAGTTCGGACACCCCTCCCACCTGCATGAATTCCGGCATATCACCCGCGAAAAAAGTTCAAAAAAAGAGGGCCACTCCCCGTGGGGAGTGGCCCTCTTCGTTACTACTCGCGAAGAGCAGCGGGAAAACCGTCTTACTTGATGACGATCTTTGCGCCGGCAGCTTCGAGCTTTTCCTTGGCAGCCTCTGCGGCGTCCTTGGCAACCTTCTCGAGGATGGCCTTCGGAGCGCTCTCGACGAGATCCTTGGCTTCCTTCAGGCCGAGGCCGGAAACGACCTCACGGACGACCTTGATGACCTGGATCTTCTTGTCGCCAGCCGACTCGAGGACGACGTCGAACTCGTCCTGCTCTTCAGCAGCTTCTGCGCCGGCAGCCGGTGCGCCTGCAGCGGCGACGGCGACGGGAGCAGCAGCGGTGACCTCGAAGGTCTCCTCGAATGCCTTAACGAACTCCGAGAGCTCGAGGAGGGTGAGCTCCTTGAACTGGTCCAACAACTCTTCGGTGCTGAGCTTCGCCATTGTGGCGGTCCTTCCTGTAAGTCCCATGTCGCTGATCCGCGACCGGGCGGGGTTATAGCAGTGATGCGCGGGTGCGGATCAGCTTTCGGCTTCGGCCTCGGCCGGAGCCTCGGTGGCAGCCTCTGCGGGGGCCTCTGCGGCTCCGCCTTCTGCAGCCTTCTTCTCCTGCAGGGCAGCGGCCAGACGGGCCATCTGCGAAGCGGGAGCATTGAACAGGCCTGCGGCCTTTGCCAAGTTGCCCTTCATCGCGCCGGCAAGCTTTGCCAACAGGATTTCGCGGGATTCGAGATCCGCGATCTTGTTGACCTCTTCCACGGACAGCGCAGCGCCGTCCATGTAGCCGCCCTTGATGATGAGCGCCTTGTTGTCCTTAGCGAAGTTCTTCAGAGCCTTCGCAGCGTCGACCGGTTCGCCCTTGATGAATGCAATGGCGGTCGGACCAACGAACAGGTCATCAAGGCCCTCGATGCCAGCCTCTGCGGCGGCACGCTTGACCAGGGTGTTCTTGGCGACGGAGTAGGTGGCACCTTCTCCGAGAGCGCGTCGCAGTGTCGTGATGTTGCCAACCGAAAGGCCACGGTATTCCGTGACCACAGCGGCGGTCGAACCCTTGAACTGCTCGGTGATTTCCGCAACTGCGGAAACCTTCTCAGGCTTTGCCATACTTCGCCTCCTCTCGTGACAGTCGTTGTCCCACTCAGGAACCGCTGCACCTCATCGGGGTGAACCCGAGAAGACACAGTCCGCGACATGCAAAACGCCCCGGCGCAAGCGCACGGGGCGTACAGAGGAAACATGAAGAAGAGGCTTACGAATCAGCGTAACGATGCAAAGCGAGGCAGTGCATAACCAGGCAAACTGTAGAACCACTACATCAAGCTATCCCCCTACCTCGTTCACCTACGTGGGCCGCCGGGCACTCCCGGACTTTCAACCACACCCATCACTGAGTGCAATCACCAACGGTCTTGGGTAGAACATGATTTTGGGGTGAAGTTCATATCCAGCACTGAACTCCGCCTCGAAGACTACCTGACTGCTCGCTGCACAACCAAATCGGGTTCGTCACGCACCCGATTCCTTCAAGCACCGATAGCCCTGGCGATCTTGTGTTCGATTGCTGCCCGAGCTCGGTCCGGCAACACCAGCAATCCATCGAGTTCCTTGTGGGCCTTCCGGTACGCACTCTGACGTTCCTGTGGCGTCGCGCCCTCGTCCATGGCCAGTCGCAGCAGACGTTGCGCCCTTACCAGGCGTTCTTGTTCGTCGAGGGTGAATCCGCTCCGTCGGCGGCGCTTCGCCTCAGCTTCCGCGATTTCGAAGGCGATCGAGTAAGCGTGCACCGCCTCGCGGTACTCGGTTTGTGCCTGCTGGTTGCCGATCATCGTCTCCGGATTGCCTGGGCGAAGCAGATCGGCACGATATTTGGCTCGATGAAAATCGGCGGTCAAAGGCTCGCGCATGTCCGTCATCATCGGGGTGTCGAGCAGTGTGACCGGATCGAGCTCGTACGCGAACCATCGGGCGTCGACCGCATCGTGCTGCTCGATTGCCTTGGCCAGCTCTCGGCGCTGTGTTTCTTCGTCGGCGTGATGTTGTGCGTTGGCTTGCGCGATGGCGACCTTGGTCTGCTGCTTGAGCCGGAAGCGCTCTTGCCGGCGCTCGATCCGCCTTTCGTTGGCAACCGCGACACCCTTCAGCGCCCCACCGATGGTGCCGCCGAAAACGAAGATCAGCCACCAAAAGTTTCCGAGGAACTGGAACGCTTCGTGCATACCCCGATGATGCCACCGTTGGATCGATACCACCGTTGGACCGATACCACCGGCAGAGGCAGGCCCTCCCGACACAGACAAGAAGGCCGGCAGGGAGTGATCCCTGCCGGCCTTCTTGTTCGTATGCGGACTGCTTACGCGTCTGCAGCATCCTCGAGGAGGTTGCGAGTACGGTTCGGATCCACCGGGATGCCCGGACCGGTGGTGGTCGAGACCGTGATCTTCTTCACGTAGCGACCCTTGGCCGACGAGGGCTTCGCACGCAGGATCTCGTCCAGGGCTGCGCCGTAGTTCTCCACCAGCTTCTCATCGTCGAACGATGCCTTGCCGATGACGAAGTGCAGGTTGGCCTGCTTGTCGACGCGGAAGTTGATCTTTCCGCCCTTGATGTCGTTGACAGCCTTGGTGACATCCGCCGTGACGGTGCCCGTCTTCGGGTTCGGCATCAGGCCACGCGGTCCGAGGACACGGGCGATGCGGCCGACCTTGGCCATCTGATCAGGAGTCGCGATTGCGGCGTCGAAATCGACCCATCCACCCTGGATGCGCTCGATCAGGTCTTCTGCACCGACTACGTCAGCGCCTGCAGCCTCGGCTTCTGCTGCCTTCTCGCCAACAGCGAACACGATGACGCGAGCGGTCTTACCGGTGCCGTGGGGCAGGTTGACCGTTCCGCGGACCATCTGGTCAGCCTTACGGGGGTCGACGCCCAGACGAACTGCAACCTCAACGGTTGCATCCATCTTGGTGGACGACGTCTCCTTGGCGAGCTTTGCAGCCTGAAGCGGGCTGTAGAGCTTGTCTGCGTCGATCTTCTCAGCGGCGGCGAGGTACGCCTTGCTGCGCTTTGCCATTTGTTCTGTCCTTACTTGTCACTGCAGCGAATTACCTGTGCAGTGGTGAATGGTTCAGTTGTGGTCGGGGCCTGGCCGGCCCTCCCACGTAATGCTGTGGAGCGGACTATCAGCCCTGGACCGTGATGCCCATGGAACGAGCGGTGCCGGCGATGATCTTCGCGGCCTGCTCGATGTCATTGGCATTGAGGTCTTCAGCCTTGGTCTTCGCGATTTCGCGCACCTGATCCATGGTCACCGAGGCAACCTTGGTCTTGTGCGGTTCGCCGGAGCCCTTGGCGACGCCAGCTGCCTTGAGGAGCAGCTTGGCGGCGGGAGGGGTCTTCAGCTTGAAATCGAAGGTCCGGTCTTCGTAGACCGAGATCTCGACCGGCACAACGTTGCCGCGCTGGGACTCAGTCGCCGCGTTGTAGGCCTTGCAGAACTCCATGATGTTCACGCCGTGCTGACCGAGCGCGGGACCCACGGGAGGTGCAGGGTTAGCCTGACCTGCCTGGATCTGCAGCTTGATGAGCCCGGCGAGCTTCTTCTTCTTTGGGGGCATCTCTAGTTCCTAGTTTCTAGCTTGGGTGTGTGTCTTGCGTCGAACAAATTGCAAGTTTTGGGGTGGTCAGATCTTCGCGACCTGGTTGAAGTTGAGCTCAACCGGGGTTTCACGACCGAAGATCGACACGAGAACCTTGAGCTTCTGCTGCTCGCCGTTGACCTCGCTGATGCTGGCCGGAAGGGTTGCGAACGGGCCGTCCATGACGGTGACCGACTCGCCGACCTCGAAGTCGACCTCGATGAGGGGCTTGCCGAAGGACTCGGACGGTGCCTCGCCTGCTGCGACGGCGGCCGCTGCAGCCTGCTGCTTCTTCTGCTCCTGCTGCGGGAGCAGGAACTTGACGACCTCGTTGAGGGTCAGCGGCGAGGGACGCGACGTGGCACCGACAAAACCGGTGACACCAGGCGTGTTGCGCACGGCGCCCCACGACTCGTCGTTGAGCTCCATGCGAACGAGGATGTATCCGGGCAGAACCTTGCGGTTGACCTGCTTGCGCTGGCCGTTCTTGATCTCGGTGACCTCTTCGGTGGGAACTTCCACCTGGAAGATGTAGTCGCCGACATCGAGGTTCTGAACGCGAGTCTCGAGGTTGGTCTTGACCTTGTTCTCGTAACCGGCGTACGAGTGGATGACGTACCAGTCACCCGGGGCGCGGCGCAGCGCAGCCTTGAGTTCGGCAACGGGATCCTCGACCTCGAGCTCGGCGGCGGGAGCGGCCTCGTCGGAGTTCTCGGCATCGTCGGAGATGACGTCCTCGGTCGCTGCAGCGTCTGCATCAGTGCCTTCGGCAACGTCTGCATCGGTGCCTTCGGCAACCACGACGTCTACTTCGGCTGCCGCCTCGGCAGAAACACGCTCTTCGGCCAAAGCCTCATTCGTGTCGTTCTCGGGGGTGCTCACTGGGGCACTCGCTTCCTCTCGTTACTCGGACCCGGGTCGGGTCTTGTCGCGCTCGCAGGCAAAGACGCCCGACTGCTACGGCGATCAGCCGAACAGCCAGGTGACACCCTTGATCACAGCGATATCGACGCCGCTGATGAAAGCGACCATGAAGACCACGAACGTCAGCACGACGCTGGTGTAGGTGATCATCTGCTTGCGGTTCGGCCAGATGACCTTACGGAGTTCTGCGATGACCTCGCGGAAGAATTTGCGCAGGCGCTTGAAGATGTTGTCCTTCTTCGCCTTGGGCTTCTTGCCGGGGTTCGTTGCAGTCGGCTTGGTCGAAGATGTCCGGGATGCCATCCGGGCCGGAGTCTTCACGGTGGACGCGCTGACCGAGGCGCCGCGTGCAGCGCGCTTGCCGGTCGGCTTGTTGGAAACCCCACTGGATGCGGAGGGAGCCTTTTCGGCACCGTCCTTGTCCAACGAAAGATCGGAACGCGTAGTCGCGTCAGCTGCAGTGTCGTCGACACCGGTCGAATCGGCAGACGGTGAAGTCTCCGCATCCGAAGTGTCGGCGTCGCGCTTGGCGCGCTCCTCGCTCACGTCGTTCCTCTCAGTCGCTGGCATCCGGGGGCAGGGGCGACAGGACTTGAACCTGCAACCTGCGGTTTTGGAGACCGCTGCTCTGCCAGTTGAGCTACGCCCCTTTGGTTGACCTCGACAGGTAGACCCTGCCTGAATCAACCGTTCTGCGATCACACAACATACGCGCTACCCGAGGTGAATGTCTTGCAACATTCAGGGCAGCGCGCAGCGCTGAGGAATCCCAGAAATCTCAGTGTACTTCAAAGCCCCGGAACAAACACAATCCGCCCTGCGATCAGGCTAGACGGACCGTGGCAGTGGCACGACCGAAGATCTTCTTACCTTCGGACTTGGCCACAATTGCCAGTACTGCGGTCTTGCTTTCTTCGTCGATCGACTTCACCTTGGCGGTGAACTCGATCTCGGCAGCCTTGTCGGCTGCCACGATCACCGGGCTCGTGAACCGTACGTTGTACTCGGTCACTGCGCCCGGATCTCCCAGCCATTCGGTGACGTAGCCGGCACCGATGCCCATGGAGAGCATGCCGTGCGCGACGACGTCCGGCAAGCCGGCAAGTCGTGCGACCTCGTCACTGAAGTGAATCGGATTGGGATCTCCCGAAACACCCGCGTAGTTGGCGAGGTTTCCACGCGTCAGGGTGACGGACTTCTCGGGGAGAAGTTCGCCGACACTCACGTCGGAAAATTTACGAAGCGACATGCATCATCACGTCCTTGACTGCGTGGGCGATGTTCTCGTCCACTTCCCCACCCGTTCGAGCAACAAGCGTCGTCCACGTGGTAACGACGGCTTCGTCGTTCTGATCGGTGATGATGTTCTTGGTCACGATGATGTCGCTACCTGCGGCCTGCCTGAACGAATCCAGGAAGACGTCGCAGAAGAGTCGGTCACCGACCTGCATGGGCTTGTGCAGCACCAAGCGCTGATCGGTCTGAAGAATCTGACTCAGGTCGTAGCCTGTGACGATCTCTTCGAACAGACGTCGCTGAGCAATGGCACCCACGATGGCGACGAACGTGATGGGAGCGATCAGGCCGTCGTATCCGAGGCCCTTGGCTGCCGACTCGTCGTAGTGCGCGGGATGGGCGTCCTGGACGGCGCGAGCGAACTCGCGTACCTTCTCGCGTCCGACCTCGTAGAAGTCTTCGACACGATAGTGGTGACCGACCATCTGGACGGCATGAGCGGCCGGGTCCGTAGGGACCTCGGCCGCTGCCTGGTTCTCTTGCAAATCTGTCACGCGGTGAGACTCTCTTCTAGCTAGGACCCGAAGACGCAGGCCCAGAGAGGGTCTTCCGCGAAAATCGTCGTCCTGTTAAGGACTTACTACTTCGACTCGCGATGCGACTGGTGGGTTCCGCAGTTGGGGCAGAACTTCTTGAGCTCCAGGCGATCGGGGTCGTTGCGCCGATTCTTCTTGGTGATGTAGTTGCGGTGCTTGCATACCTCGCAGGCCAAGGTGATCTTGGGCCGAACGTCGGTCGAGGAGGCCACGGGATGCCTTCTTTCGGGTGTATCTGATTACGAGCAATCAGGGTGGATCATGCATATTGTGTAGCGGTGACCGGACTTGAACCGGCGACGCAACGATTATGAGTCGTTTGCTCTACCAACTGAGCTACACCGCCTCGGTGTCGAGTGTCGCGCGGAAAGCACGGCACCACAATCCAGCGAGCCCCCTAACGGAATCGAACCGTTGACCTTTTCCTTACCATGGAAACGCTCTACCGACTGAGCTAAGGGGGCGTGGCTCAGGAGCGCGTTGCCGCTCTCTTGAAGCCTCCGAAAGATTACACACGAACGAGCGCCAGCACCAAATCCGCTGGTCATCGGGGCAAAAATGGTGCCGGAGCCCATTGTTGCACCGATCGAGGCCGCTGGCGAGGGCTTTGCGGGAACCAACTTGACCCCGCACTCCCCCTGAAACCATCCCCCGGGGCCCATCCCGAGGCCCCTGAGCCTCCGACACCCCTGAGCCGAAGCCGGCGCCTGCGTCGCCAACGCGCGCTCGACCTCGGTACACGCACAAAAAAAGTCAGCCCCGACTCTCGCGAAGAGAATCGGGGCTGACTTGGTGTGGCAGATGTAGGATTCGAACCTACGTAGGCATAAGCCGACGGATTTACAGTCCGCTCCCATTGGCCGCTCGGGCAATCTGCCGTGCTTGCACCAGGCTTCGATCCGGCGCATTCGCAAGTATATCGCGACGTGCGGCGGCCGAAAACGGCTTCCTCGGTGCGGTGAGAAGAATACAACGAACACACCCCCATTTTGCAAACCGGGTGGTAACGGGCGGTGCCGACCCGATAACGTCGAGGTGTCCACCGGTATGGAAGGTGGGCGGAACTCGATGTTCGTGAACTACCGGAAAGCGGGAGTGTGAAGTGGCTGATTCGTCCTTCGACGTGGTGAGCAAGGTTGACCGTCAAGAGGTGGACAACGCCCTGCATCAGGCTGCCAAGGAGTTGACCACGCGTTTCGACTTCCGAAACACGGGAGCGTCGATCGAGTGGTCTGGTGAAGAGACGATCACGTTGAACGCCGACACCGAGGAGCGACTGCTGGCCGCCCTCGACGTGTTCAAGGAGAAGTTGATCCGTCGCGACATCTCGCTGAAGGCATTCGATGCCGGCGAGCCGGCGCAGTCCGGAAAGATCTACAAGCTGTCCGGAACCTTGGTCCAGGGCATCAGCAGCGAGAACGCGAAGAAGATCACCAAGAAGATTCGCGACGAGGGCCCCAAGGGCGTCAAGGCGCAGATCCAGGGTGAGGAACTTCGTGTGAGCAGCAAGAAGCGCGACGACCTCCAGGGCGTCATCTCCCTGCTCAAGGGTGAGGACTTCGGGATCGCCCTGCAGTTCGTGAACTACCGGTAGTAGGGGCTGCGCCCCTGTGCGCCTTTTTGGTAGTTCCGACGACCAGAAAGGCTCACAGGGGCCGAAGGCCCCTACATCCCCGCCATCTTCTCCAAACGCTCGATCCGGTCCGCCATGGGCGGATGCGTCGAGAACAGCTTGCTGACCTTGTCCCCCGCCCTGAAGGGGTTGGCGATCATCAGGTGGGACTGCGCCGCGAGCTTGGGCTCAGGCGGCAACGGCGCGGCTGCCACGCCCGACTCGAGCTTGCGCAGCGCCGACGCCAACGCCAGCGGGTCACCGGTGAGCTCGGCTCCCGATTGATCCGCCTGGTACTCGCGAGAGCGCGAGACGGCCAGCTTGACCACGGTTGCCGCGATCGGTCCCAGTAGGGAGACGAGCAGCAGCGCGATCGGATTGCTTCCCTGCCCGTTCCCTCGGCCGCCGAAGATGCTCGCGTACATCGCGAAGTTGGCCAGGCCAGAGATGACGCTGGCCATCGCGCCGGCCACGGACGAGATCAAAATGTCCCGGTTGTAGACGTGGGAGAGTTCGTGCCCGAGCACGGCACGCAGTTCGCGTTCGTTCAGGATCTGCATGATGCCGCTGGTCACGCACACCGCGGCGTGCCGAGGGCTACGACCGGTGGCAAACGCGTTCGGGGCGTTCGTGGGGCTGACGTACAGCCTGGGCATCGGTTGGTGCGCCGTCGTGGCGAGTTCGCGCACGATCCGGTAGATCGCCGGTGCCTCGACCTCGGTGATGGGCTGGGCGCGCATCGATCGAAGCGCCAGCTTGTCACTGTTGAAGTACACGTAGGCATTCATGCCGACGGCAAACAGAACGGATCCCCACAGAAGGAACGGGCTGTTGAACAGCGAGCCGATGAAGACGATCAGCGCCGACATCCCCACCAACAAGCCGAATGTCTTCGCACCGTTCGCGTAGCCGTGCAAACCGCTCACCTCTTGCCTCGCTGGAGCCGAAGGCTCACCCGAACTCCCCGGTGTATGCACCGGTTCTGTTCAGTCAACGAAGGACAGGGTCATCAGGGTTCCCACCCAGTGACTGTCGGGGTTTCCACCCGGTAGCCCCGATTCGCCGAGGTGTCAGCCGACTCGTTCGATCGTGTAATCGACGAGACGCACGAGCGCTTCGTTGGCCGGTCCCTGCGGGAGCTCAGCCAACTGAGCTTTCGCCGCGACGGCATACTCGCCGAGCTTTGCCTTCGCCTTGACCATGCCCGGCGAACGCTCGAGCAGTTCGAGAGCTTCTTCCACCAGGGCATCTTCGGTAACCGGGCCCGCGAGAAGCTCCCGCAGGCGATCTGCGTCGGCCCCTTCTTCGCGGAACGCGTACAGGACGGGCAGGGTGTGGACACCCTCGCGCAGGTCGGTGCCGGGCGTCTTGCCGGACTGCGCCGATACGGACGAGATGTCGATGATGTCGTCGGAGATCTGGAACGCAGTGCCGACGGCGTCACCCAGGCGCTCGAGGCGCTCGATGTGAGCTGCGTCGGCGCCGGAGAAGGTGCCGCCGAAGCGTCCCGAAGCAGCGATCAGCGAACCGGTCTTCTCCCACACGACCTTGAGGTAGTGCTCGACCGGATCCTGCTCCTTCTTGACACCGATCGTCTCGCGCATCTGGCCGGTGACCAGTTCGGCGAATGTTTCGGCGATGATCCGAACGGCCTCGGGTCCGAGCGTCGACACCAGTCGTGATGCGTGCGCGAACAGATAGTCGCCGGCCAGGATCGCCACACTGTTTCCCCAGCGGGCGTTGGCGCTGGGTGCTCCGCGCCGCATGGACGCCTCGTCCATGACGTCGTCGTGATAGAGCGTCGCCAGGTGAACGAGTTCGGTGACAGTCGCTGCGGTGATGATCGACGGATCGTTCGGCACCGGTCCGAGTTGCGCGGTCAGGATCGTGAACAACGGACGGAAGCGCTTTCCACCAGCTCGCGCGAGATGCAGCGCAGCCTCGGTGAGGAAGTCTTCTCCGTCGGACAGCTCGCTGACCAACAACTCTTCGACATCGGAGAGTCCACCACGCACTACTGCGGCGAGCTGTTCGTCGCCCAGGTCGATGCCTGCAACGACGGTGCTCGATGCGGTTGCGTCGGCAGCAGTCTTTTCGGTGCTCACGATGTCAGTACCCATTCCTGTCGTCAGTGACGGCTCGGTTCCCACGGTAGTGAACCTAGCGGTTCGCACTCGGGACGGCCTCGCCACGGTGGCGATCGCGAGCCTGGGAAGATGTGAGTGTGTCCGTAGAAGAGCAGTCCCCCGTCGTCGATTCGCTTCCGAACGAAACCGACATTGTGGTCATCGGCGCAGGTCCCGCGGGTTCTTCGGCCGCGGCGTGGGCCGCCCGCAGCGGCCGAGACGTCGTGCTGGTGGACGCTGCCGTCTTCCCGCGAGACAAGACTTGTGGTGATGGACTCACTCCGCGCGCCGTGGCCGAACTGGATCTCCTCGGCCTCGGCGAGTGGGTTCGGTCACACACGACGAACAAGGGACTACGGTTGTCCGGCTTCGGACAAGAACTCGAACTCGAGTGGCCGGGGACGTCGTTCCCGCCGATCGGCAGTGCGATCCCCCGGACCGAACTCGACGACGCCATTCGCCGGTGCGCCGTCGAATCGGGCGCGGTCATGGTCGAGGGCACCAAGGCCGTCGACGTCGAACTCGACGGTGATCGAGTAGCCGCCGTCGTACTCGCCGGCCCCTCGGGACGCAGCACTCTTCGTTGCCGGACGCTGATCATCGCCGACGGCGTTCGCTCGACGCTCGGCAAGAAGCTGGGACGGCAGTGGCACCGGGACACTGCGTACGGCGTCGCGGCACGCGCGTATGTCGCGACGCCGCGCAGCGCCGACCCGTGGATCACCTCGCATCTGGAACTGCGGGACGCGGAGGGCACGTTGCAGGCGGGGTACGGCTGGATCTTCCCGCTCGGTACCGGCGAGGTGAACATCGGCGTCGGGACACTGGCGACGTCCAGGCGCCCGGCACCAGGTGCCCTGCGACCCTTGCTGGACCTCTACACCGATCAGCGCCGAAGCGAGTGGCAGTGGAGCAGCGAAATACATTCCGTCGCTTCGGCTTTGCTACCCATGGGTGGAGCCGTTTCCAACATCGCCGGACGCAACTGGGCCGTGATCGGCGACGCCGCAGCGTGTGTGAACCCGCTCAACGGTGAGGGCATCGACTACGGCCTCGAAGGCGGACGTCTGGTGGTCGAACAGCTCGGCGCCGACGATCTGACGGAGCTGTGGCCGACCGTGCTTCGGGAGCACTACGGGCAGGCGTTCTCGGTCGCGCGCCGGCTCGCAGGCCTGCTGACGGTTCCGCAGTTCCTGCCCGCGTCGGGTCCGATCGCGATGCGCTCACGGGCACTGATGACGGTCGCCGTTCGGGTGATGGGGAACCTCGTCACCGACGCCGACGCCGATCTGACGGCAAAGGCCTGGCGCGCGTCGGGGGCCGCGTCGAGAAAGATCGACTCCCGACCGCTGTTCGGTTGAGCAAGTGCTGTGCGCCTTTAATAACCGCCGGGGGTTGATAAAGGCGCACAGCAGTTCAGGCAGTGGCGTAATGCAGCGCCACGATGCCGCCGGTGAGGTTGCGCCACTTGACGTTCTTCCAGCCGGCAGCCTCGATCTTGCGGGCCAACTCTTCCTGGGTCGGCCAGGCGCGGATCGATTCGGCGAGGTACACGTAGGCGTCGGGGTTGCTGCTGACGGTGCGTGCGACCTGCGGGAGCGCCTTCATCAGGTACTCCATGTAGACCGTGCGGAAGGGCCCGAAGACGGGCGTCGAGAACTCGCTGACGACGAGACGTCCGCCCGGCTTGGTGACGCGGGCGATCTCACGCAGTCCGGCTTCGAAGTCGGAGACGTTGCGCAGGCCGAAGGAAATCGTCGCGGCGTCGAACACGTTGTCGGCATAGGGCAGGTACATCGCGTCACCTGCGACCATCGGAACTTTGCGCGAGATTCCGGCCTTGAGCATTCCCTTGGAGAAGTCGGTGGCGACGCACCAGGCACCGGAGCGCCCCAGTTCGACGGTCGAGACTCCGGTTCCGGCGGCGAGGTCGAGTACCTTCTCGCCCGGCTTGAGGTCGAGGGCTTCGCGGGTGGCCTTGCGCCAGCCCTTGTCCTGGCCGAAGGACAGCACGGTGTTGGTGAGGTCGTATCGCTCCGCGACGTCGTCGAACATCGACGCGACTTCGTGCGGTTGCTTCTCGAGAGTTGCTCGGGTTCCGTGTGTAGTGGCCACACCCGAAACGCTACCAACCCTCGGGCAGCGAGGGCGTTCAGGCTGCTCTGGCACCCGTTCGCCGCCCGAGGCCCTGCACGTCCTCGTAGTGACGGAGCAACTCTTCGCAGATTGCCGGCCAGGTCCGGTGCAGCACCGAGCGCCTCGCCGCGGAGCCGAACTGCACCCGCAGATCACGCTGACGAAGTGCGTCGACTGCGCTTGGCAGGAGTTCGGTGAACCTGTCCGTCGGCAGGAGGTAGCCGTTGCGGCAATGCGAGATCAGGTCACGTGGTCCGCCGGCGTCCGGTCCGACGACAGGCACACCGCTCGCGAGGGCTTCCTGGACCGCCTGGCAGAAGGTCTCGTGCTCGCCGGGGTGAACGAATACGTCCAGGCTCGCATAGGCGTCGGCCAGCGCGGTACCGCCCAGTTGTCCGGTGAAGATCGCGTCCGGCATCAGTCGTCGTAGGTTCTCGCGGTCCGGGCCGTCTCCGACGACGACGATCTGCACACTGGGATCGCCGGCCAGGGCCGCCAATCGTTCGACGTGCTTTTCGGGCGCGAGGCGACCGACGAAGCCGACCACCAACCGGTCGCTGTCGCCGATCCAGGACTGCCGCAACACCGAGCTACGACGCGAAGGCGCGAATCGTTGTGCGTCGACGCCGCGGGCCCATCGGTGCACGCGCGGAATGCCGTGCTCTTCGAGGGCGTCGACTGCCGACGTGGAGGGCGCGAGGGTCCTGTTGCAGCTCTTGTGGATTCGACGGGTCCACGCCCATGCGGCACGACTGGTGACGCCGAGACCGTAGCTTTCGGCAAATCCGGCGACGTCGGTTTGGTAGACCGCGACGGTGGGGATTCCGAGGCGTTTGGCGACGGCCACTCCTCCGGCGCCGAGCAGGAACGGTGACGCCAGATGGACGACGTCGGGCGCGAAGGTCCGCACGGCCGTGGTCAATCGTGGTTGCGGCAGGCCGACGGGAAGTGAACTGACTTTGGGCACCATGACGGCTGGCACCCGAACCACCTGAACGCCTTCGTGTTCGGTGGCGGCAGAGGTGTCGGATCCGACAGTGTCCGGCGCAATGACCATGGCGTCGTGGCCAGTGCGATCGAGGTGTTCGAGCACGCGTAGTACCGAGTTGGTGACGCCGTTCATGTTGGGCAGGAATGACTCCGCAACGATGGCTACTCTCACACCGAGAACGGTGACAGGGCCAGGAAAAGTCCACGTCATGTTCGTGTGAAGTTCGGGCGAAGCGCGAACTAACTCGAGGCGACCGGCGCCGAACTTGCCGCCTGCGCTTCCCGCTTGCGCAGGTACCAGATCGACGGTCCGGCCAGGAGCCACGTCACGACGATCACCGATCCGGCCGGGATCAGTGCCACCGTCGCGTTACGTCCTGCTACCCGAACCAAATCGGGCTCGGTCTTGTAGTACTCCACCTCGATGCGCTGTCCCACAGTCAGATTGGTGGGGTAGAGCACGCCGAGTTCAGGGTTGTGATTCGCGCCGTCCGGTGTCACGAAGCTGATCGCCGAACGTAGCGAGCCCGCCGAGAGCACCTCGGCGGTTGCGGTCCCCATGTTCGATTCGATGGTCCGATCGTTGCGCCAGGCACCGAGAACCAGAATCACCGCGAGCACGGAAATGCCGACCGCAACCACCAGCACACCGATGCGGAGGCGACGCAGAACTGTTTGCGTCACAGCTGTGCCCGCACGGAAGCGTGGAGTTCGCGCAGCCCACTGCGATCCGTCGCGACCTCGAGCACACGAATGCCGTTGGCCGGTTGCGCCAGCGTCGTTGCCAGGGCGTCGACGGTGACCGCTGCGTGCGGCACGCGGTAGGCCGCGCACAGCGCAGCGAGGTCCATGCCGTGTGGTGTTCCGAACACTCGCTCGAAGACGCCGGCGTACTGCGGGTCGCCTTGTTCGAGGAGCTCGAAGATACCGCCGCCGTCGTCGTTGGCGACGACGATGGTGAGGTCGCTCGGCCTCGGCTCACCGGTCCCGATCAGCAGCCCGGACGCGTCGTGCAGGAATGTCAGGTCGCCCATGAGAGCGACGGTCCGGCCGCCGTCGTACGCCAACGCAGCACCGACCGCCGCCGAGACGGTGCCGTCGATACCTGCGACGCCGCGATTCGACAGCACCCGTACGGCGGGCTTGGGATAGCTCACGAGGGCCGCGTCGCGAACAGGGTTGGATGCGCCGAGCAGAAGCTGGTCGCCGTCCGCGAGAGCATCCATCACAGCAGCTGCCACGTGCAGGCCGGTGGCCTTGGGGTGGGCGTCGAGTTGCTTGCGGACGGCAGTTTCGGCGTGTTCGGTCAGCGCGGCGCATCGAGCGATCCAGGCGGGATCGGGAGTCCCGGTGACCACTGCTCTGGTTCCGGTGGCGAGTACGTTGCCGGATACGTCCGGCCAGCGCGGCCCGGTAGTCAGCGCGTAGACGTCGACGCCCGGGTCGGCCAGCACCTTCGAGACCTGACGATGCAACGTCGGGCGGCCGGTGATGATCGCCTGCTTGGGCTTGAGTTGCGATAGCGCGAGTGGATGCAGTGCGATCCCGTGCATCGGAGCCGTCGGCTCGGCCACGGTCGGCAGGCCCGCCAGCTCAGGCCGAAGCGCACTACCGTGTCCGGAAATGACCACCGTATCTGCGGTGAGATCCAGATCGACGGGAACGTCGAGCGTCGCATTCTGGGTGGTGGTCCAGGCCGCACCGCCGGGACGGCCCGCCGGGACCGGTCCCTGCACGTGCACGTCCGGCACCAGCGGCTCACGAAGTGGAATGTCGAAATGCACCGGACCCGCGTTTCCGGATCGGGTTCCGCGGGCAGCGGCGAGGACCCGGCAGACCGCCGAGCGCCACTGGCTGTTCTGCGTCGAATCGTCCTCCGCCAGGCCCAGGCTGATGGTTGCGCGGACTTGACTGCCGAAGAGCCCGAGTTGCTCGACGGTCTGGTTGGCGCCGGTGCCGAGCATCTCGTACGGCCGGTTGGCGCTCAGGACCACCAGCGGCACTCGCGCGTAGTTGGCCTCGAGGACAGCGGGTCCGAGATTCGCGACGGCGGTCCCGGAAGTCATCACGATGGGGACCGGTCGTTTCCCGGCGATTGCCAGTCCGAGTGCCAGAAAGCCTGCTGTCCGCTCGTCGATCCGCATGTGCAGACGCAACCGGCCGTCGAGATCGGCGGCCTGGAGGGCAAATGCGAGGGGCGCGTTGCGAGAGCCTGGACACAGCACGACTTCACGCACGCCACCACGAACCAGTTCGTCGACGACGGCTGTGGCTTGTGCAGTGGACGGATTCACGCCTTCAAGAGTGTCAGATGTTCGGGCGCAAGCATGCCCAGGGGCGGGGACAGCGGCATTATGTGTGGGTGCGCACACTCTTCGATCCAGCCGATCTCGAACCCCGTCGGTTCTATCAGTTACTCACCGCTTCGGTGGTCCCCCGGCCGATTGCCTGGGTGTCCACCCTGTCGGCGGACGGCGTCGGCAATCTGGCTCCGTACAGCTTTTTCACCGTGGCAAGTTCGGCGCCGCCGATCGTGCAGTTCACGTCGGTCGGACGCAAGGACAGTCTGCGCAACATCGAAGCGACCGGCGAATTCGTGATCAACCTGGCGACTGCCAGGCTTGCCGACGTGGTGAACCAGAGTTCCGCCTTCTACGACGCCGAGGCCGACGAGTTTCTCGAGTTGAACATCCGTAGCGAGCCGAGCGAGCGGGTTCGCCCCGTCCGGGTCGCCGACTCCCCGATCGCCATCGAATGCACGCTCCACCAGGTCATCGAGGTCGGTAATTCATTTGTCGTGATGGGAAATGTGGTCGCGGTCGCAGTACGTCCCGAGGCTGTCGCCGACGACGGCCTACCGGACTTCGCGGCAATCGCACCGATGAGCCGACTTGGCCGAGCGCAGTGGGGTCTCCCTCCCGAAGTCGTCGAAAAGGACAGACCCACCACTCCACAGCGACCGTAAATCAGGTTAGGGTTACCTGATTAGGTACGAGTAACAGATAATCAGGGAGCAACCAGTCATGGCCAAGCGCGCCAAGTTCGTGAAACCGGCCTCACGCAGCATCGTGTCGGCGCGGGTCGTGGCGAACAAACGAATCAGCCCCAGCTTCATCCGGGTGACCATTGCCGGCGAAGAGCTGTCCACCATCGCTCCGATGGGTGCCGATCAGTGGTTCCGCATGTTCATCCCGCAGGTCGGCCAGAGTGAACTCCGGTTGCCGAGCGCGGCCAGCAATCTCTGGTATGCGCAGTACCTGTTGATGTCCAAGGACACGCGGCCCGTCGTGCGCAACTACACGATTCGCGCCTACCGTGCCGCCGGATCCGGTCTCTTCGGCGAGACCACGGAGATCGACATCGACTTCGCTTATCACGGCGACATCGGCCCGGCATCCGCGTGGGCGGACACCGCGTCGGCCGGCGACGAGGTCGCCCTCTTGGACGAAGGCTGCATCTACAACCCCACACCCGAGGCCAAGTGGCAACTGCTCGTCGGCGACGAGAGTGCACTTCCCGCGATCATCGGCATTCTGGAATCCGCACCCGCAGACCTGCGTGCCGAGGTCTTCGTCGAGATTCCGAACATCGAAGACAAGCAAGACATTCCGGAGTTGGCGAACGTCAACGTGCATTGGCTCGTTCGCGAGGACGAACACGCGACGCCGGGTGTTCTGACCCTCGAGACCGTCCGCGCCGCCGAACTGCCCGAGGGGCCGTCGTACACCTTTGTCGCCGGCGAACAGGCACTCACCACCGGGCTGCGTCGGCACCTCGTGAACGACCGGAAGTTCGCCAAAACCGACATCACCTTCACCGGCTTCTGGCGTCACGGACATTCGGCTCACTGACAAACGCACCGAACACGACGAGTGGCCCGGGAGAAACTCCCGGGCCACTAGTCGTTTTACGTTCGCTTATGCAGCGTGCTTCTGGATCACATCGCCCAGACGCGGCAGAGCTGCAGTCACATGCTTCTTCGCCGAACCGCGCAGCTTCGAGTACATCGACTTGACGACGGCCTTGTCGCTGCCCTCGATACGCTCGTCCGTCACCTCGAGGAGGGAATCGGCAACCGCGTCACCGCGGGCGCTGATGAAATCGGCGAAGCTGCCTTCACCGGAAGCCGAGAATTCCTGCCAGTACGGCTCGAGCTTTGCCACGAAAGCCGGCAGAAGCGCGGTGACGGCGTCCGGCACGATGGACGGGCTCACCTTCTTGACCGCGCCGTAGCCACCCTTGAGAGCCAGCCCTGAGGCCCCCGACTTATCCGAAACCTCTGCGTCGATCAAGGTCTGCACGTCCGCGACGACCGCGGGAACCCGTGATTCCTCGAGCAGGGTTTCGTTCAGAGCTGCAACCACTTTCGATCCCTTCATTCTTCACTGATGTTCATCAGGTCGCGCCCGAGACTATACGAAATTCGGCTGGTCCCTACTGCCGAGTATCCGATGGCAGCGCCTGGCCCGCTCCAGCCACCAGTCGCGCCGGTCCGCGGGCGCGGCCAGCGTCTCGAGCAGAACCGGATCAGGCTCGACGGCACCCACCGACAAAGCACCGTCGACAGCTGCCCCGGTGACCGCGACATCCCGGACGAACAGGCCGCCGGTACCGAGTCCGCAGGCAAACGGAAGGGTGGGCAAGGCTGCCGCGGCCGCCAGTCCCGCGGACATCCCCACAGCCGTGTCCAGAGCGCTCGAGACCACCACCGGCACCCCGTAGTCCGCCAGCTGCGCCGACAGCGCCACCACAGCACGCATTCCGCCCAGCGGCGGCACCTTCACGACGGCGACGTCCGCTCCCCCCGCTCGTACGACGCGCAGCGGGTCCTCGGCACGGCGAATGCTCTCGTCGGCAGCGATCCGCACACCGGTCCCCGCGGCGCGGACCCTGACCAGTTCCTCGACGCTTCCACACGGCTGCTCGGCGTATTCGAGTTCACCGTCATCGGTGATCGCTCGCAGGGCCGTGATCGCCTCGTCCACGCTCCACCCGCCGTTGGCGTCGACGCGCACGTTCGGGATGTGCCGACGCACCTCGTTCACCCGGGCGACGTCCTGCGCCAGCGACTGTCCCTTCTCGGCGACCTTGACCTTGGCTGTCCGGGCCCCGGGGAAGCGCTCCAGCAATTCCGGAACGGCAGACGCGTCGATCGCCGGCACGGTCGCGTTGACGGGAACTGCGTCACGAAGCGCAGGCGGCGGACCCAGCCACGCCGCTTCGATACCCGCGAGCAGCCACTGCGACGCCTCGTCGTCGTCGTACTCGACGAACGGGGCGAATTCTCCCCACCCGGCCGGGCCGCGAACGAGCAGGGCCTCACGAGTCGTGATGCCGCGAAAGCGAACTCGCATCGGCAGCGCGAGCACCACGGCGTCCGCGATCAGATCGTCGAACGAGGGGAACATGTCAGGGCTGTCCCGGAAGCAGTTCGATCATGAGCGCCTCACCGTCGGCGAGGAGCTTGCCGTCGAGATCGGTCAGGCGCGCGCTGACAAAAGTCTTGCGACCCTCGACCCGATCCACCTGCCCCTCGATCACCAGTTGTTGATTGAGCGGAGTGATCGCGCGGTAATTGATGTGGAGGTAGCCGGTGCGGGAGATCGGACGGCCACCCGCGTGGACCGTCATCCCGAAGACGTCGTCGAACAGCAAGGGCAGGACACCGCCGTGAGCGGCGCCGTTACCGCCCAGGTGGTAGCGGCGGAAGACGCCGGTACTGCGGACTCCTTCGGTGTCGAACTTCTCGACCATCCACGGGAGCATGAGGAGGCTGCCGCGTCCGGGCAGTTGGATGTTCGAGCCTGCGGGCGACTTGCCTTCCGGGACCTCGTACGGAGTCAACCGATCGGCAAGCTCTTCGGCTTGCGTAGCGATGTCTGCGAGTACGTCGTCGGGAACATTGGTCGAGACGGCAAGGTCCTGCAACCTGCGCATCGCTTCGACGAAGCGGCCGAAGTCCGGACCTGCGGGAGTGTGCCGGAACCGTGGAAATCCGCCCCGCTTCTCACCGTCTGTGACGATCTCCGTGCCGTCTGCGGTTTGTTCGCTCATGACCTGCACGTTAGCGCGCCCGGGAACGTGTTCTACCTCAGGTATCCGTTAGACGCGCGAGCCGTGCCTCTATCGTGGCTCAGGTGACCTTCAACCCGCAGCTCTGGCGCCCTGTCCCCGGATTCGAGAACCTCACCGACATCACCTACCACCGGCATGTCAGCCAAGGCACCGTTCGCGTCGCCTTCGACCGACCGGAAGTGCGTAATGCGTTCCGCCCGCACACCGTCGACGAGTTGTACCGCGCGCTCGATCACGCCCGGATGACCTCCGACGTGGGAGCGGTGCTCCTGACCGGCAACGGACCGAGCGAGAAGGACGGCGGTTGGGCGTTCTGCTCCGGCGGAGACCAGCGCATCCGTGGTCGCAGCGGCTACCAGTACGCCGAAGGTGAAACGGCGGACACCGTCGACAAAGCACGCGCCGGGCGCCTGCACATCCTCGAGGTCCAGCGCTTGATCCGCTTCATGCCGAAGGTCGTGATCTGCCTGGTCAACGGCTGGGCTGCGGGCGGCGGCCACAGCCTGCACGTGGTGTGCGACCTGACGCTCGCCAGCCGCGAGCACGCACGGTTCAAGCAGACCGACGCCGACGTCGGAAGCTTCGACGGCGGCTACGGCAGCGCCTATCTGGCAAAGATGGTGGGCCAGAAGTTCGCTCGCGAGATCTTCTTCCTGGGTGAG
The DNA here is from genome assembly GCF_044908235.1 of Rhodococcus sp. 27YEA6. Lineage (NCBI taxonomy): Bacteria > Bacillati > Actinomycetota > Actinomycetes > Mycobacteriales > Nocardiaceae > Rhodococcus > Rhodococcus sp. 27YEA6. The sequence goes on from NZ_JBIYCY010000006.1 coordinate 102,865, forward strand.
ACGTACACCGCCGAGGAAATGCATCAGATGGGCGCGGTCAACAAGGTTGTCGACCACGCTGAACTCGAAAACGTCGCGATCGACTGGGCCGGCAAGATCAACGGCAAGTCGCCGCAGGCACAGCGGATGCTCAAGTACGCGTTCAACCTGCAGGACGACGGGTTGGTCGGCCAGCAGCTGTTCGCCGGTGAGGCAACACGTTTGGCGTACATGACCGACGAGGCCGTCGAGGGTCGTGACTCGTTCCTCGAAAAGCGTGATCCCGACTGGTCACCATATCCCTGGTATTTCTGACACAGTAGGTGCGAGAGGGAGGTCGGACGTGGAGATTCTGAGCAGTCGGACGATTTTGCGCCCGAGCGAGTACGAACGAACGCTGAGCTTCTACCGAGACACCCTCGGTCTGGCGATCGCTCGTGAATATCCCGGCGGCACAGTCTTCTTCGCCGGCCAAGGGCTGATCGAAGTCGCTGCGCACGGCGGCACCGGTGAGGGCGGCTTTCGCGGCGCGATCTGGCTGCAGGTCCGGGACCTCACTGCCGTTCAGACCGAACTGGTTCTCGCCGGGGTCAAGATCGCGCGCGAGGCAAGACAGGAACCGTGGGGTCTACACGAGATGTGGATCGCCGACCCGGACGGGACACCGATCGTGATGGTGCAGATCCCGGAGGACCATCCCATCCGACGCGATTCCCGGCCACCGTCCGCGTAGTCGAGACACCGCTGTAGCCGAGACACCGCTGTAGCCGAGCAATGACAGATGCCCGCCACGACTTTCGTGGCGGGCATCGTTCGGTTCTTCACCAAGATCAGTTGCGCGTGCTCAACGCCTGCGAGATCTGATCTGTCTGTGCCTGGCCCTCGAGCAGTTGGCGAACCAGCCACAGCCGCAGCACCTTTGCCACCGATGCGGCCAGGAAGAGAGCGGCACCGACCACTGTCAGGGCGAGGAAAACCACGGTGAGGATCTGGTACGACACCAGATCCCGCAGGTCCGAGAGCGTCAGCGAAGAGATGTAGACGACGAAGGCGCCGACCACTCCGACGACCATGAGCACCAGGCCCGCGATGCGCGTCGCCGCGTCGCCGCCTGCCTGCTTCTTGTCCAGCTTCAACTCTGCGATGTTCTTCTTGAATTCCTCACGGCGATCTTCGGCGAGAGTAGTCATCGTCATCCTCCTAGATAACTGGTAGAAAGTTCGTTTTCGATGTCGTGTGGATCGCCGGTCTTGACGACGCGTCCCTGCAACATCAGTGCGGCCGAGGTCGCGATGGGCAGCACCGCTCGCGCGAACTGCTCGGCGACGAGAATGGAAATGCCTTCGGCTGCAAGCGAGCCGACGACGTCGTACATCTGCGAGACGATTCGAGGTGCGAGACCCATCGACAGCTCGTCGAGCAGGAGCACCGTCGGGTGAGTGCCGAGTGCCCGTGACAGCGCCAGCATCTGCTGCTCACCACCGGACATCGATCCGGCCAACTGTCCGCGCCGCTCCCCCAGGATCGGGAACCTGCCGTACGCAACCTCTTCGAGTTCGGCCAGCCCGACGCCCGTTCCGGTGGCGATCCACAGGTTTTCCCGCACAGTGAGGTTGGCGAAGATCCCGCGTCCTTCGGGGATGGAGCAGACCCCCAGCCGAGCCAACTCCGAAGGCTCGACTCCGTTCACGACCTGGCCCGCGAGCCGGAACTCGCCGCGGGTGACCGGAAGGACGCCCGAGCAGATCTTGAGCGTCGACGTCTTGCCGCCGCCGTTGGGTCCGAGCAGCGCCACCACGGCGCCCGGTTCCAGAATCAGGTCCACCCCGTGCAGAACTTCGATGGATCCGTAACCGGCGCGGACACCGGACAGTTCGAGCAACGGTTCGGCGCGGTCGGGGCTGCGTATACCCTCGTCGATTTTCGCCTCGCCAATTTTCGCTGAAGTCATACCGCCTCCTCCTCGGTCCCGATGTAGGCCGCGATCACTTCCGGATCCGTCCGGATCTTCTCCGGATCACCCGAGGCGAGGACTGCGCCGTAGTCGAGCACGTGGATGGTCGAGCACACTTTCATCACCAGCGGAATGTCGTGCTCCACCAGACAGATTCCGAGTCCACCCGCAGCAAGTTCGGTGAGCATCTCGGCAAAGACCTCGGTTTCCTGCTCGGTCTGACCCGAGGCCGGTTCGTCGAGCAGAAGCACTCGCGGGTCGGTCATGAGGGCTCGTGCAACTTCGACGACGCGAGCCCGTCCGGTGGGGATGTCCGCGACGTCCTTGTCCGCGACATCCGTGAGCCCGGTCAGCTCCAGCAGGCGATCGGTCTCGCCGTCCACGTCGATCTTGTTGCGGCCGTTCGCCTTGTGGATGTCTCCCGCGACGCGCAGGTTGTCTCGCACCGACAGCGAGACGAACAGTTCGAGCCGCTGGAAGGTACGTGCCAGCCCGCGCCCCGCCCGCTTGTGCGGCGGCAGCTTCGTCACGTCGACGCCACCGAGGAACACCTGACCGGAGGTGGGTTTCTGCAGCCCGGTGATGGTGTTGAAGAGCGTCGTCTTGCCGGCACCGTTCGGTCCGATGAGTCCTGTCACCGTTCCGGGTTGCACGGTGAGCGAAACGTCCTTGACCGCGACGTGTCCACCGAAACGAACGCTCACACCGCGCGTTTCGAGAAGTGGTGTATCAGACATGGACGGTCAACTCCTTCGGCGAGCCACCCTGGTACTGAGGAATCCCCAGTTCGCGGTCGATCTCGTCACGGATCTCGGGGCTGTAAGGGACATCGATCCCGATGTCCTCGGGAACGACTGTCGCTTTGGCGGCCAGTTCCTCCGGAGTGAGAACCGCGCTGGGCATGACCATCTCACCGATCACCGGCAGCATGAACACCACCGCGATCGTGATGGACGCGAACCACCAGTTGCCGAGTACACCGGTCAGAGCGAGGACGTAGGTCAGCAGAACGACTGCGGCGCCGCCGATCAGAACAGGCTTGGCACCGGCGAGCCGTCGGTAGCCCTCGATCACGCTGTGGACCGTTCCGCTGGGGTTCGCGCCGACGCCGATGCCGATCAGTGCCGGGCTGACTGCCGCGATGTTGCCGAAGAGCAGCCACATTCCCTCCAACTCCGGTTGCGCCGAAGCCAGATTGGTGAACGAGACCATGATGACCGCAAACCCGATTCCGGCCATCAGTCCACCGAACAGGGCGCCGGTGACGTATCCGATACCCGCGACGACGGTCAGCATGAGCAGCGAGAGGCTGACCATGATGGCAAAGCTCTCGCCCGAGACGGACCCCATGGCGCTCGACATCAGAATGCCGCCGAGACCGGCGATCCCCGAAGAGATCATGAAGACGCTCAGCTTGAGCCGAACCAGGCTCTGTCCGAGCATGGCCGAACCGGCCGGGCTGTCCTTCATCGCCGCGAGTCGGCGCCCGTAGCCGCTGTTACGCAACGCGATGACGCCGACGCCGAGTACCGAGAACAGCGCGGTCACGGTCATCAGGAACACCGTCTCGTTGCTCAGATCGATCGGGCCGATCTTCAGCGGAGGGAGGGCGATGTTCCCGTCCTTGAACAGCGAGTACTTCATGCCGAACATCTCGTGTTCGGTGGTGTCACGAAGAACCATGTTGGAGAGGAACACTCCGAAGGCCATGGTTGCCAGCGCGAGATACAGCCCTCTCAGCCGCAGCGCCGGTAGGGCGACGAGGCCACCGATCACGGCGGTGACGAGGACTCCGACGACGATGCCCCACAGGTTGAGGTGCGCAGCCAACCCGGAACCGGAGATCCCGAAGTGGAAGGCCACGATGGTAGCGATAGCGCCGAAAGACACCGGCGCCAAGTTCAATTCACCCGCGTAACCGGTGAGGAGTGTGAGCGAGAGCGCGATGATCGCGAACGTCATTCCGATGGTCAGTGTGGTGACGGCGGAGGTCACCATCAGCAGACGGATCAGGTAGACGATGACGATCAGGGCCACGCCCCAGACGACGGCCTTGCGCACGCTCGGCACGTGGTAACGCTCGCGAGTACGGGTGACCGCTCCACGCAACCGGTCCTGTGGGAGCACGATCAGCACCACGAACAGCGCGATCATCGGCAGGGAGACACGGAAATTCGACGTCCAACTCCAACTCGTCGGGAAGTACGCCAATACGTACGTACCGGCAAGCCCGAGGACCACGGCGCCGACGAACGTGCGCGGAATGCTGCGCAACCGGCCGAACATGGCCGCGGCAAACGCGTCGATCACCAAGAGTGTCAACATGTTCGCCTCGAGTGTGCCGCCACTGATCGGGGTGATCAGGATGCCGGCCAGGACTGCGAGCGTCGAACCCATCGCCCAGGACAGGGCCGCAAGACGCTCCGGATTGTGGCCGTTGAGGCGCAACAGTTCCGGATCGTCGACGACGCCGCGCATCGCGACACCGGCGCGGGTGCGCGTGAACAGGATGCGCAGGCCGACGGCGATGGCGATCGCAACGAGGATACAGATCAACTCGTGGTAGCGGATGCTCGCGCCGAACACCGTGATCTTGGACTGGTCGCCGAAGAACATCTGCATCGTCCGAGCGGTCTCGGGGTGCCAGAACCAGTGCGAGATCGAGAGCATTCCGAGCAGGATCGAGACCGTCACAACGATTTTGGTGACCTCGGCGGTATCGCGCAGACCCTTCATGATCAGGACGTAGAGGCCGAGGCCCATCAGTGGCCCGACCAGGACGAGTGAAATCAGCAAAGCGACGAAAGTGGGAAGTTCCCAGCCGTAGCGCAACTGCCAGTAGATGAACGCACCGAGCATTGCCTGTGCACCGTGCGCGAAGTTGAAGATGCCTGACGTGTTGTACGTGAGTACCAGCCCGGAGGCGGCGATCGCGTACACCGACCCCAGGACCAGGCCCAGGATCGTGAAAGTGACAAAAGTGTTCATGGCTGAACCCTCGTTAGGGACTCGGGCGGCGGTTGGCGCTCGCCGCCCGAGTCGGAAGAATCAGGACTGCGGCTTGATGACGTTGGCGTTCTGGTACTTCGTCGACACGCGGTCAGCGCCGAGTTCGGTTCCCCAGGTGCTCTTGTCGGTCGCGACGAGGTACTTGGGGTCACACTTGAATTCGCCCGCGGTGGACGGGAACGCCTGCGCGTAGGTACTGCCCTTCAGCGAGGTCATGAGTCCACAGGTGGCCGGCATGTTCTTGCCGGGATCGGTGACGGCATGCAATCCGCCGCCGTCCCACTCGTGAATGTTCGAGAGTTCGTTCACCATGCACTGACGCGTCAGATCGCTACCGCACTCGTCCGCGGCGGCCGCCCACAGCAGGAACGACGACGCCGCCTGCATACCGAGGAGCGCGGTCTTGCCACCCTGCTCGGAGACCAGATCCACGTACTTCTTAACTGCGGGCACCTTGTCCGCGTTCTCGAGCATCTGGAAGGTCATGCCCGCGTTGAGGTTGTCGAGCAGTCCGGTGTCCTTGTTCCAATCGGAGACGGTCGCGCCGTACCAGGTGGCTTCACCGAAGAAGATGGGATCGATCCCGACCTGGTCGAGGGCCTTCACGAAGTTCAGCTCCGACGGGCTTGCCGATCGTGACGTCCAGATCCCCTTCGCGCCGCACTCCTTGTACTTCTCGGCGAACGGCACATAGCTCGATTCCCCCTCGTAGTTGAGGGTGACGCCGCAATCCTTGAGCTTGAAACCCGCAGCCTCGGCGATCGAGCGAATCTTCGTGGTGGAGCTGATGATCGTGGGCATCGTGCTGTTGACGACGTCGAAGTCGTTCACCAGATCGGGGTGCATCTCGGCCATCTGGAACCACTGCGAACCGTTCGCGTAGTCGACCGGGAACGGGACACCCTGGAATGTCATCGGTCCGTTGGCTGCGTCGGGTGACACGGTGAAGCCTGGCACGGACACCAGGTTGCACGCGACACGCGTCTGCTCGGCGGTCTGATCCATCGCGAAGCCGTAGCCGACCATCATGAACTGGCTCGCGCACGCTTCCTGCATGACCGAGTTGGCCTGCGTCATCGCGGCGTCGTAGTCGGTTCCGACGACCTTGCGGCCGTTGATGCCGCCCTGATCGTTGCACCAAGAGATGAGCGCGTTCACCGCATCGCTCATTTCCTTGTTCAGCCCAGGAGACTTCACATAACCGCGGTCGTCACCGAACCCGATCTTGATCTCGGTGTCGCTGACGCCTTGATCGGTTGCGCCGGTGGCATCGCCTTCACCGCAGGGCGAATCGAGGGTGCCGAACTTCGCGTCGGATGTGCTCGACGCAAGGTCGGCGCTGACGCCGGGTCCGCCGACAGCGACGGCGTAGGGATCGTCACCACGATTCGATGCGCAGGCTGACGCCAGAACGGCGGTCGCGGCGAGTGCCACGATCAGCTTCGTGGACTTGTTGGGCTTCACGGTCGGAGCTCTCCTTCTCACTGACAGACACCGAGAAACAGGGCTGAAACCCCTGTTCCGGTGCGCTCGGTGCCCGTAGGTAATCAGCGTTTAAAACGGTCCGAATGTGCCTTCCCGGTGAGTGAGACCAAAAAGTGAGGTCCCACACAGGGTTCCGATTTCGTGGCGCTGAACACATCGCGAACGGCAGCGCCGCAGCCCACGCGCGGGGACGTACTCCGCGGAGCCCCTGTTCGCATCCCGTTCGCTGTACTTTTACGCGTTCGATACGCACAATTCACGTTGTGACCGCAGAGCTCGTAATCCTCCTGGTGGTAGTTGTCACCGCCCTCGCGTTCGATTTCACGAATGGTTTTCACGACACCGGTAACGCAATGGCCACCTCCATCGCGACCGGAGCACTCAAGCCCAAAGTTGCGGTCACACTTTCCGCGATCCTGAACCTGGTCGGTGCGTTCCTGTCCGTCGAGGTCGCTGCGACCGTGGCCAAAGGCGTCGTCAACCTCGGCGCGGTCAGTGGGCAGGATCTGCTGCTGATCGTCTTCGCCGGTCTCGTCGGCGGAATCATCTGGAATCTGGCGACCTGGCTGCTCGGATTGCCGTCGAGCTCCTCACACGCACTGTTCGGCGGATTGATCGGCGCCGCAATCGCCTCCATCGGTATGGGCGGCGTCGAGTGGGGTGGAGTTCTGACCAAGGTCGTCGTCCCCGCGATCCTCGCGCCGGTCGTCGCGGCCCTGGTCGCAGGCGTCGGTACCAAGCTCGTGTACCGAATCACCGCATCCGTCAAGGAAGACGAGCGTGAGCGCGGTTTCCGTTTCGGCCAGATCGGCACCGCCTCATTGATCTCACTTGCGCACGGCACCAATGACGCCCAGAAGACTATGGGCGTCATCTTTTTGGCCCTGGTCGCTCACGGCACCATCACCGCCGAGACCGAGATGCCGTTCTGGGTGAAGTTCACCTGTGCCGTCGCGATCGCTCTCGGCACCTACCTGGGCGGTTGGCGCATCATCCGCACCCTGGGCAAGGGCCTTGTCGAGATCGCAGCGCCGCAGGGTCTGGCAGCCGAAGCGTCGTCCGCAGCCATCATTCTCACGTCGAGCCACCTCGGACTCCCCCTCTCGACCACCCACGTCGCCACCGGATCGATCCTCGGTACCGGCATCGGGCGCAAGGGCGCCGAGGTCCGCTGGGGCGTCGCAGGCCGGATGGCCGCCGCCTGGTTGATCACCTTGCCGTCGGCCGCAGTGGTCGGCGCCATCTGCTGGGCACTCGCGCATCTGATCGGCGGCCTGGCCGGCGTTCTCGTCGTCTTCGCTGCCCTCATCGCGTTCGCGATCTTCATGTACCTGCGTTCGCGTAAGGAACCCGTAGACGCCGCCAACGTGACCGCCGAATGGGACGAGAATCCGGATGCGACGGCTCGCGAGATTCCGACTGCTGATCCCACTCCGTCCACCGAACCCACTCGCAACTCCTGAAAGGGGCGCAAGAGAATGCATCTACTCACCGATACCCTCGATTCGCTCTGGCAGGTAGTGGCAGTCGGACTGCTCTTCGGAGCCGGACTGCCGGCGATCTTCGCCTTCGGCCTCAAGTCGCTGAGTCTGCCGAACGCCGACGGCACCGAAGGACCGTCCACCCTGGGTAAAATGGGTGCGTACCTCTGTTTTGCGGTCGTGCTCGTCACGATCTTCGCCGGAATACTGTTGTTGATGAAGAACTTCTTGGCCAGCACGTTCGGAATCCACGTCTTCTGAGTGGTCGTCGCGGCACACCACTGAAACCACCGAAACGAAAATGAGGCCGAGGATTTGAGCAAGTATTCATTGCGCAGCGTGCTCGACTGGCTGCGTGCCGGGTATCCCGAGGGCATCCCGGACAAGGATCATTTTGCGCTGCTCGCCGTTCTCCGTCGTCGTCTGACGGACGAGGAGATCGAGCAGGTCGTTTCGATGTCCATCGAGTCGGCACACGAAGTGCCGGACCGCCATGTCGACTACGACACCATCCGCGCCATCATCGAGGGAATCCTCAACGAGGAGCCGTCCGAGGACGACGTCGATCGTGTCACCGAAAGGCTGCGCGCAGGTGGGTGGCCGGTCATCGAAGACGTGGACACCGACAACGAAGTTCGAGACGTGAGCTGACGCCATGGCCCTTCCGCCCTTCCTCACGTCGATAGTCGGCTGGTTGCGGGCCGGCTATCCCAATGGCGTCCCCGAGCAGGACTACATCCCACTTTTCGCGCTCCTCACTCGCAGACTCTCCGAAACCGAGGTCGACGCCGTCGCCGACGCGTTGATCGAGGACGGCGATCTGCCCATCGAGAAGACCGACATCCAGGTCCTCATCACGAAGATCACCAACGAGATGCCACTCGAAACCGACGTCGACCGCGTACGAAGCCATCTGGCTGCCGGTGGTTGGCCGCTGGCTGGACCGGACGTCCGGTGAACGTTCTTCGCACACTGGCCGTTCCACAGGGTGAGGCGGTCTTCGAGGTACTGCCTGCCATCGCGCAGATCCTGGACGGCGTGCACGACGCCGTGCTTCCCGTCCCGGCGGCCGACGCACGCGAGACGGCCCGACTGAGCGACGCTCTGTACCCCGATCAGCCCATCGACGACGGCATCTCGCTGGTGGTCGCCACGTCGGGGACCACCGGAACCCCGAAGGGCGCGATGCTCACCGCGAGCGCACTGCGAGCCAGCGGCGACGCGACCCACGAACGCCTCGGCGGCACCGGATCCTGGTTGCTGGTTCTCCCCCCGCACCACATCGCCGGGATGCAAGTTCTGTTGCGCAGTGTCCTCGCCGGAACACAACCGGTGATCGTCGACGTCAGTGCGGGTTTCGACCCTGCCGCATTGCCGGGCGCCGTCGCCGCGATGAGCGGACCGCGCCGCTACACCTCGTTGGTGCCGACGCAGTTGGTCAAGGCACTTGGTGATCGCGCCGCGGTCGAGGCTCTGGCTTCGCTCGACGCGGTTCTGCTCGGCGGCGCTGCTACTCCCGCACCGGTACTCGCGCAGGCCACCGAAGCGGGCATCACCGTCGTCCGCACCTACGGGATGAGCGAAACGTCCGGCGGTTGCGTCTACGACGGAATCCCGTTGTCCGGAGCGCAGATTCGTATCGACGACGGGCGAGTACTGCTGGGCGGACCGATGCTCGCGTCCGGGTACCGCGGGCTTCCCGACCACCCTGCCTTCGCCGAACCCGGATGGTTCCGGACCGACGACGCCGGATCAGTGGTCGACGGGGTCCTTCGCATCACCGGCCGGTTGGACGAGGCAATCTCCACCGGTGGGCTGACCGTCGTACCGCAGGTGGTCGAGGCCGCGCTGGCCGATCACCCCGCCGTTCGCGAGTGCGCGGTGATCGGCATCGAGGACCCGCGGCTGGGGCAGCGGGTGGTGGCCGTGGTCGTACCCGAGGGCGAAGCTCCGACGCTCGACGAACTGCGCGCACATGCTCAGCGGACACTCGACGTCACCGCGGCGCCGCGGGAACTCTTCGTCGTGGACGCGCTCCCCCTGCGTGGACCGGGCAAGCTCGACCGCGCCGCCCTGGTGGCTCGGTTCAGCTAGCAGCCGCAGCCCGATTGTTCAGCCGCAGGCCTGATCAGCGCCGCGGCTGCACAATCAGCGCGCGGCTCCGCGGAGGCAAGCCCGCTCGAACCTTTCGCGGACACGTTCGAAGTCGCGAAGATCCGCCCATACCCACCGGAACACCTCGAACCCCGCGTCCCGGATCGCGTCCTCCCGCAGTTTCTCGCGCTCTACCGCCCTCCCCGGATTGTCGCCGCGATACTTGACCATCCCGTCGAACTCGCCCACCACACCGTGCTCTTTCCAGAAGAAATCGACTCTCCCGATGAACCGGCCACCGTGACGGATCTCGTGCTGCAGGGTCGGCATCGGCCAACCGTCGTCGCGCATGCGTACCCGGCTGATGGACTCCCCCGGACTCTCGGCACCTGGTTCGATGAACGTCGCCGCCACTCGAGCGCGACTCATTCCCAGCCGTCCGCGCGCATGATCGAGCGAAGCGTCGACGTTCTCACGCCTCATCCCACGTCGCAGGGCGCAATCACCGATCACCACGGCGGTCTCGAACGGCGTCGTCCGTGCGAGGTCGACGAACGTTCGCGCAAGCGACGTGGTTGCGACGCCGTCGATCAGCACGACCTCCTCGGCCGGGACCACTGCCGGATGAAGATGCAAGGTTTGACTCTTCCGCCCACCCGAGCACCGGTTACGCGTCATGTGCACGGTGTCCAATCGCAATCCGCCGCAATCCAATCCGTGCATGACCGCTGCCGAAACGTGGCTCACGATTGCGCCTGGTCCACAGCTTTCGGTGGCTACCATGACAGCGCAGCGGTGGCGTGCTCTCGCATCGAGTTCGCGGAAGTGATCGGCGCGCATGTAGATCCCCGCTGCGATTCGGTGCAGCTCGCCGCGCCTGACCGCTCGCTGCAACTGCGCGTCGCTGGTGCCGTCCCGGTGAGCCTGTGCCCGCGTAAGAATCTCCATGCAGCGAGCGTGATGCCGCCGCGCCCGCACACCGACAAGCAAGATCCGTCTGGGGATTGTTTGCCGGTTGTGGAGCACCGACCTCGCGCACTGTGCAAGTAACCGCAAGTTCCACGCAAGGTCCATGCAAGATCGGTCTGCCAAGCTTCATCCCATGAACCACACAGCTTCGCCTCTTGCCATCGAGGCCGACGGACTCGTCAAGAAGTTCGGCGAGCACCGCGCGGTCGACGGCGTCAGCCTCACCGTCCCCACCGGCTCGGTGTTCGGCGTCCTCGGGCCGAACGGCGCCGGCAAGACCACCACCGTCCGCATGCTCGCCACTCTCCTTCGCCCCGACGGCGGTGAGGCGCGCATCTTCGGCCACGACGTCAGCCGTGAACCCACCGCGGTCCGATCCCTGATCGGCGTCACCGGTCAGTACGCCTCCGTCGACGAGGATCTGACGGCGACCGAGAACCTCGTGATCTTCTCGCGGTTGCTCGGCCTGAGCCGCCGCGATGCGCGCACCAAGTCCCTGGAACTCCTCGAGGAGTTCGATCTGGTCGAGGCCGCGACCAAACCGCTGAAGAACTTCTCCGGCGGCATGCGTCGACGCCTGGATCTGGCGGCAAGCCTGATCGCGCGCCCGCCGCTGCTGTTTCTCGACGAGCCCACCACCGGCCTCGATCCGCGCACCCGCGCCCAGATGTGGGTGACCATCCGGCGACTCGTCGCCGAGGGTTCGACGGTGTTGCTCACCACGCAGTACCTCGACGAAGCCGATCAACTGGCCGATCGCATCGCGGTGATCGACCGCGGCCGCGTGATCGCCAACGGCACCGCCGACGAACTCAAGGCTTCGGTCGGGATCTCCTCGCTCCAACTCAAGCTGGTCGATCGTGATCGCACCGAGGAGGCTCGCTCGCTCATCGCCGCTGCGCTGAGCGTCGAGGTGGGTGTCACTCCCGAGGTCGGGCGGATCACCGCACCACTGAGCGACCCGTCGATCACGGCGGACCTGTTGATCCGTCTGCGTGAGCAAGGTATCGCCGTCGACGAGATCAACGTACAGAAACCCAGCCTGGACGAAGTGTTCCTGACCATCACCGGGCACCAGCCCGAAGACGGTGGACGCAACGACGCCCAGTCCGACAACGACTCCGATCGGAGCGTCGCATGACAACCACCCTCACCAAACCCCGGTCGCCGATAGCCCAGCCGGATGCCGCACCCCGCCGCATCAGCCTGCAGCAGAGCTTCGCGAACACGTTCACGATGGCGTACCGCGGAATTCTCAAGATCAAGCACAACCCCGAGCAACTGTTCGACGTCGTCATCCAGCCGATCATCTTCACGTTGATGTTCACCTACATCTTCGGCGGCGCGATCGCCGGTGACGTGACGGCATATCTGCCGACGATCATCCCCGGCATCCTCGTCCAGACCGTCATCACCGGTTCCATCGTCACGGGCACTCAGCTTCGTGAGGACATGGACAAGGGCGTGTTCGACCGCTTCAAGTCCCTTCCCATCGCTCGTATCGCCCCGCTGTCCGGTGCATTGCTCGCCGACGTCGTGCGCTACGGCATCGCCACGACCATCACGTTCATCGTCGGTTTCGCGATGGGTTACCGCCCCGCAGGCGGCGTGGTCGGCATTCTGTCTGCCGCGATCCTGGTCATGGTGTGCGCGTTCTCCATCAGCTGGATCTTCGCTCTCATGGGCGTGCTGATGAACAAAGCGTCCACGGTGCAGGGTGTTTCGATGCTCGTGCTGTTCCCGCTGACGTTCCTGTCGAATGCGTTCGTCGATCCTGCCACCATGCCGAGTTGGCTTCAGAAGTTCGTGAACGTCAATCCGGTCTCACACCTGGTGACCGCGGTTCGCGAGCTGGCCAACGACGGCCACTTCGGTATCCACGTCGTGTGGTCGCTGGTGGGCGCCGCGGTGATCGTTGCCGTCATGGCACCTTTGACCGTGCGGATGTACATGCGCAAGACATAAGTCCCGCACCATCGTCCAGACCTAATCCAGCACCGGTCCGCGAAGCGCAGCCAACACTGCTTCGCGGACCGCTCTGCGTGAGTAACCCGATACCTTCTCGGTTTCCACAGACCACCTGTCGGCTCCGACCAGACCAACCGCGAAGTCGGAGAGGCGCGCGTGATGGAGCGAGACGAAGTCTTGTCTCCCCGGCATTTTCAACGACAAAGCCATCAGTTCGACTCCGCGTTCGATGTTGCCCGTGACAAGATCGAACGACCCGATCGCCGACGCCAACGAACCCGCGAGCGGCAGGTCCGCGTAACCGTTGGGATCGAGCTTGAGTGCACTCGACTCCTTCATCTGCAGAACGCGGCCTGCCACCAGTTCGTGCCTGCCGTGAACTGCGTGAGCGCACACAGCCGCGGCACCGAGCAGAACGACGAAGGGATCACCGAAGATGTTCTCGATCGCAGAACCCAACAGCTCCAGCGCTTCTCGATACCGAGCCAAGCCCTCGTCGATACGGCCGTCCGCGAGATCCGCCTCGGCGATACTCGCTATGAGCGCTGCGCGCCGTTGATCGGTTTCGATGGCCCCGGTCCCACCCGAGTGCGCCAATGCCGGACGTGCACGATCGAGAAGCACCCGACCACCAGCGGTGTCACCGGCCGCGATCATTGCTCCGGCTTGAAAGCAGATGAGCTGCATCGCCTCGTCACGCGCACCGAGGCGTTCCATCGACGCCGCCGCGATCGCGTAGAACTCGATGGCCTCGCCATAGCGGGCGGATTGGCTGTGAACCGACCCGACATGTTGGGCCGCCATCGCCAGACCCCACTCGTCACCGATGCTGGTGGCGTAGTCGAACAGAGTCTCCCCGTCCAGCAACGCACCGCGCAGATCTCCGATGTTCTCCCGCATGTTCGAACGCGCGGACAACGCCGCCATGCGGGTCTCGGGATCGGAACTGCGAACGCCTTCGGCCACCAACCGCGCAAGTTTGTGGTTGGCGATCCCACTCGTGGTCAGCTTGATCAGAAATGCGAACAACGGACCGAGATCATCGCGCTCACGCAACAGCTTTCGAAGTCGGATCCGCGCACGGGCATGGTTTCGATCGGCCTCTCCGAAGAAGAGATGCATCGCCACCAGGATGAACGTAGCGCCCACCAGTTCTGCATTCACGTCGCGCAGATCGTTGTCCGCGGTCGCCCCGACGATCTTCGACGCCCAGTTCGAGATTTCCGAGTTCGATCCTCGTACGGCCCACAGAATCGCGAGGACGGGAAAGACGTTGGCTACGGTCACCGCGTCGCCGCGTTCCACGGCCCAGCGAAGTACAGCCAGAAGGTTGTCGTGCTCGGCATCGAGGTCGGCAATCAGACGGAGCTGATCCGTCCGTGCACGCACGACGGCATCCTCGGCGATCGCAATCGCCCAGTCGTCGAGGCGCCGAATCACTTCCGGTCCCTCCCCGGACGCGGCGAGTTGCTCCTCGCCGTATTCACGGACAGTCTCGAGCATGTAGTACCGAAGATCTCCCTGCCCGTCGCTGACGGAAAGAAGTGACTGATTCACCAGCGCTTCGACGGCACTTGCCACATCGGTCAACTCGCCCCACCCGGCAACGGCCTGCGCCGAAGAAAGGGTGAAGCCGGCCGGGAATCGGCACAATCGACGCAAAGCAATCTGATCCCCGCTGCCCAACAGATTCCAGCTCCAGTCGATCACCGCGTGCAGGGTGCGATGCCGATCCGGAGACGTCGGATCATCGGAGCGCAACAACGCGAACCTGTCTCGCAGTCTCGAACCGATCTCGTCGACGCTCATGGTGCGGACCCGCGCGGCAGCGAGCTCGATCGCCAGCGGGAGTCCGTCGAGCGTCGTACACAGCTTGACTACCGCGTCGACGTCCAGATGAACAGACGGCCGCACCGCACGGGCTCTCGCCGAGAAGAGTTCGACTGCCGAGCCGGTTCCGTCTTCGATCGCCAACGGCGGCAACGGGTACACCGCCTCGGCACTGATCATGAGCGGAGAACGACTGGTGGTCAGAACCGTCAGCTGACGACCGGCCGCGATCATCTCGGCCACGATCTCCGAACACGCGCCGATCACGTGCTCACAATTGTCGAGGATGAGCAACATCGGACCGGCGGACAGCGCCTCTTTGAGTCGCTCTCTCGCCGAATGCGTTCGGCCGACGGTCAATTTGCCTGGCGCCAGATCGGATTCGCTGATTCCGAGGGTGCCTCCGATGGCCGCGATGACATCTTCGCTGCTGCGCAACGACGCCAACTCCACGAGGACCACCGAGACGCCCGGCTGGTTCACGGATCCGCGCAGGCCCAATTCGTGTGCGAGACGGGTCTTTCCGGCGCCACCAGGTCCGAGAATGGTGACGACGCGCGAGCGGGCGAGCAAGGATTCGATCTGGTCGATGTCGTTGTCGCGACCGAGCAAGGTGTTGGGGGCAGCGCGCAGACCGATCGCACGGGCGGCCCGCGGTGTAGCCGCAGGTGCCCCGAGAAGTTCCGCGTTGAGAGTCACCAGTGCGGGTGACGGATCAGCGCCCAGGCGATTGGCGAGGTGGTTGCGGAACTCCGCGAACACTTCGAGTGCCTCGTTGACTCGGCCTGCTCCGGCGAGCGCACGCATCAACGCCTCGGCCGCTGTGTCGTCGAATGGGCTCGCCAGATGGCGTCCGCGCACCAGGGGAATGGCTGCCGCGTACTCCCCCAATGTGAGCAACGCGTCGATCTGCGCCGTCTCCAGTTCGTCGTACACCCGGCCTGCGTCGAGCGCCAGACGATCTGCAACGTCGCCGACGACGTCACTCCCGGGGGTACCGCGCCACAGGCGCAATGACGCGGTCGTGACTGCGAGCGCTTCGGACGCGTCGGCGCCGACGGTGCGCAGACCACGGGCGGCGTCCGCTGCCCTGGCCAGGTCGACACGCTCCCGAGCGAGAGTGAGCCGGTATCCGGCCGCCGTGACTTCGAGGGCCCCGTCCGGGAGTGCAGATCGCAGGCGCGAGACCTGAGTGTGGAGGGCGTTCATCGGTGAGCGCGGCGGCTCCAGCCCCCAGACGTCGTCGATCAGGCTCTGCGCGGTACGTGGCTCACCCGGATTGCGAGCCAGCGCAACCAGCAGAGTTCGAGCTCGCGGACCCGGCAACGGAACCAGACGATCGCCCACTTTGGTCGAAACGGGTCCGAGCAAGGCAATGTCTGCCAGGTCTTCGCCCGACTGCGCGTACCTGGCGCGCTCACTCACGTCTCGAGTCATGTGCTGATCCACCGCGTTCGATCGTATTGCACAGTGCAAAGATCGTTGTATGGCAACAGCTGCTCAATGGATCGAAGGCGCGAGGCCGCGCACACTCCCGAACGCGATTGCGCCCGTGCTGGTCGGCACCGGAGCCGCGGCGTCCCTGGACCTCGCAGTGTGGTGGAAGGCGCTCCTGGCACTGATCGTCTCCTTGGCCTTGATCGTCGGGGTGAATTTCGCGAACGACTACTCCGACGGAATCCGCGGAACGGACGACGACCGCGTCGGGCCACTGCGCTTGGTCGGATCGAAGTTGGTCAGTCCCGGAGCTGTGAAGGCCGCGGCGATCAGCTGCTTCACCGTTGCCGCGGTAGCCGGGTTCGTTCTGGCGGCGACCACAGCCTGGTGGCTGGTTGCGGTCGGCGTGTTCTGCATCATCGGTGCCTGGTTCTACACCGGCGGCAAGAAGCCTTACGGATACAGCGGGTTCGGCGAGATCGCCGTGTTCATCTTCTTCGGACTGATTGCAGTGCTGGGAACTCAGTTCGTACAGGCCGAGCGGGTGGATCTGGCCGGGCTGGCCGGCGCGATTGCCATCGGTTCGTTCTCGAGCGCGGTGCTCGTTGCCAACAATCTTCGAGACATCCCGACCGACACCGAGTCCGGAAAGATCACTCTCGCAGTCCGGCTCGGCGACGCCAGGACACGCACGCTGCACGTGATCCTGCTGGCCGTCCCGTTCGTCGCGACCCTGCTGCTGATCCTGCGTACTCCGTGGGCATTGCTCGGATTGCTGGCGTTGCCACTGGCAATCCGAGCCAACGCCCCACTGCGTTCGGGCGGGCAGGGTATGGCCCTGATCCCCGCGTTGCGCGACACCGGACTCGCCATGCTCGTCTGGGGTGCCGCGACCGCAGTTGCGCTCAGTCTCGCCTGAAAGTCGACGGACTCAACGGTTGTCCGGGACGAACGCGCTGAGCAGGAAGTTCACGATCGAGATGATCAGCGCGCCCCAGACTGCCGTCCAGAAGCCGTCGACCGTCAAGCCGTAGGACGTTCCGGACGAGATCCACGCCGTCAGCATCAGCATGAGGGCGTTGATCACGAGCGTGAACAATCCGAGAGTCAGGATGAGCAGCGGTAGCGAGAGAAGCTGCACTACCGGCTTGATGAACGCGTTGACCACCGTGAAGATCAAAGCGATCACCGCGATCACGAGAACCGTGCCCCAGGTGCCGTTGTCGTGGTTGGCGATCGTGATGCCGGTGACCCACGCCGACGCCAGCCAGATGGCTATGCCGTTGATGATGAGACGTGCCAGAAATGTCATGTCTGAATGCTGGCACATCCCTCCCGTGCATGCGGAACCGTGCCGAATCTAGGCCGCGCGATTCATCTTCGCTTCCAACCGCTCACGGATCACCGACATCGTGACCTGCGTTTCGAGGGCCTGCCGGGTAGGCCCGTCGGCGACACGCAGGATGCCGAGCAGGATGTGTTCGGCGCCGATGCGATTGTCCTTGTGCGCGAGCGCTTCACGGAGCGAGAGTTCCAACACCTTCTTGGAGTCCTTCTCGAATCGTGAACGAGGGAACCCGAATCGGCTCTTGCGAGAAGTGTCGACGCCGTCCGGCACAGGAGTCTCGTCCAGCACACCTTCGCCGAAGGACTGCTCGAGACTCTCCCGAACCGCATCGAGATCGATGCCGATCGACTTGAGTATCTCGGCGTCGTCGTCGAAATTGTTCGAGCTACCTTCGTTCGAGCCGGCGCCGGCGTGGCGGATCACGTCGAGCGTGACACCAGACTCGGTGAGCACCTCGGTGGCGATGCCCCGATCAGAGGTGAGCAGCGCGGTCAACAGTTCCATCGGCGTGACCGGACCGGAGCCGGCGACAGCATCGACAACGACGCCTCGAGCCTGTGCGGAGAACCTTTCGAACATGGCAATTACCTGCCCTTCTCGCGCAGTGAACGCAGCATCGATTCCGACTGCGCGGACGCGTATTTCTTGTGGACGGCTTGACGGCTGACCTCGAGAGCTTCCGCGATCGCCTGCCAGGACCATCCGTGACGGCGCGCATTGGCGACCTGGATGGCCTCGAGTTTTTCGAGTAGACGACGCAGCGCTCGAACAGCACGCAATCCCTCGGTGGGATCCGGGCTACCAGCGGCAGCAGCGAGAGAGGTTGCTTCGGTCATGATGTCAATTTAGGTTGACAACCGGAATCTGTCAACCAAAATTGACAGGCGCGCCTAGTATCCGGCGACGGCCCCGTTCACTGCCACCTGCAAGTCAGCCTGCACAGTTCGGGCGATATCCATCGGCTTGTCCGGAAGTTCGGTCACCGGCATTCCGACAAAGACACTCGCAGCCTTGACGTCGCCGGCCACCGGACCGTAATTGATGCCGATCGACACCAGAGCCGGTGAGCATCCCAACTTCTCGGCGCGCGCGACGATGTGGCCGATTCCGCTGTTGACGTGCTGCAACCGCGTCGGATCTTCGGTGTTGCACGTCCCTTCCGGGAAAATCGCCAGACAGTCCCCGTTGCCCAGCCGCTCGGCCGCGACGTCCATCATCACTCGGCCGGCATCCGAAACAGCCCGGAGGCCGTAGTTCTTGCTGCGAAAAACCGGGATGCTGCCCATCATGTCGACCTTCTTGCGCTGTGAAGGATCAACGAAGAGTTCGTCCTTGGCGAGGACCCGGGTCCGTCCGATCACTCGACGCAACGGAGTACGCCACGCGGTCGCGGCGAGCGTGAACTGGTCGCTCTCGGTCAGATGATTGACTGCCACGACCAACTGCGTCTTACGTTCCAGGAGAGTCTTCAGCGCAGCTTCCGCACCCGGCGCGTACCTCACTCGCGGGCGGTACTTCAGCGCCAATGCGGCATAAG
The DNA here is from genome assembly GCF_044908235.1 of Rhodococcus sp. 27YEA6. Lineage (NCBI taxonomy): Bacteria > Bacillati > Actinomycetota > Actinomycetes > Mycobacteriales > Nocardiaceae > Rhodococcus > Rhodococcus sp. 27YEA6. Next base: position 121,956 of record NZ_JBIYCY010000006.1, read on the forward strand.
CGAGCTTCGCCACGAATCGGTTCTGCTGATGACTGCGGTAGTACTCGTACACAGCCTCGTAATTGTCGAGTGAAACTTCAGGATTGCCCATGATCCGCCCTCGCTGGAGAAGTGCCCCTTGACCAAACGATACACAACCTACGGTTGCGTAGGTTTGCGTTACAGAAGGCGTAGCGCTGGGAGAAACGCACTTCTCGAGGTAAAACGGTTTCTGTGATCCGCTCGGCCATATCCACCGACCTACCCGCACTGCAACAGATCGAGGTCGCCGCGGGCGAACCGTTCCGAGACATCGGGATGGACGCCATCGCAGACGATCCACCGCCGACGCTCGACGAGTTGAACGATTTTCTCGCAGCCGAGCACATCTGGGTTCAGACCGACGCGAACGACGTGCCCGTTGCGTACGCACTCGTCGAGATCGTGGACGGCGGCGCGCATATCGAACAGGTCTCCGTTCACCCCGATCATGCCCGGAAAGGCCTCGGAGCACAGCTGATCGACGCCGTCACCGAATGGGCGGCGGACCATCACCACGATCTCGTGACTCTGACGACGTTCGTCGACGTTCCGTGGAACGCGCCGTACTACGAGCGCCTCGGGTTCGTGCGCCTGGCCGAGAACACGCTCTCCCCCGGCCTGATACGCATCAGAACGGACGAGCAGTCGTCCGGGTTGGACGCCTGGCCGCGCGTGACGATGAGCCGCCCGTCACACGGTCCGGCGCCGGCGATTCAGGAACTGGCCGTCCACGCACCCGAACGTACGAACTCGTCCAGCACTGTCGTCGGGCCGAGCAGGTCGATCCCTTCCGAAGCCACCCATTCGTCGTTGTAATACGTGCCCGAGTAACGCTCTCCGCCGTCGCACAGGAGGGTGACGACGCTGCCGCTGCGCCCGGCCGCCATCATTTCGGCAATCAACGCAAAAGCTCCCCACAGGTTCGTCCCCGTCGAGCCGCCCACTTTGCGCCCCAGGGCTGCGCTGGCATGCCGGGCGGCCGCGATCGAGCCTGCGTCCGGCACCTTGATCATTCGGTCGACCACCTGACCGACAAAAGACGGTTCGACGCGCGGACGGCCGATGCCCTCGATCCGGGAACCTCGAGTACCGACGATCGACGGATCGCTCGCTCGCCACGCGTCGAAAAACACGGAGTGCTCCGGGTCCACCACGCACAGCCCCGTGTCGAATTTCCGGTAACGAAGAAAGCGGCCGATCGTGGCACCGGTTCCGCCCGTCCCGGCTCCGACGACCACCCAGTCGGGAATCGGATGTTCCTCGTGTTCGAGCTGAGTGAAGATCGATTCGGCGATGTTGTTGTTTCCGCGCCAATCCGTCGCGCGCTCGGCGTGGGTGAACTGGTCCATGTAGTGACCGTTCAACTCACTCGCGAGCCGATGCGATTCCGAGTAGATCGACGACGGATCGCTCACGAAATGACAACGTCCCCCCTGCGCCTCGATCAACGCGATCTTGGCGGGACTCGTGCTCGCGGGCATCACCGCGACAAAATCCAGGCCCAGCAACTTCGCGAAATACGCCTCACTGACAGCCGTCGATCCGGACGACGCTTCGATGACAGTGGTCTCTTCGGTAACCCAGCCGTTGCAGATCGCGTAGAGGAAAAGCGACCGTGCGAGTCGATGCTTGAGACTCCCCGTGATGTGGGTCGACTCGTCCTTCAGATAAAGCTGGACGGTCCAGTTACTCGGCAGCGGATAGCGCAGCAGGTGAGTGTCCGCGCTGCGTTGCGCGTCGGCTTCGATCAACCGCACCGCGTTGTCGACCCACTGGCGTGAGGTCCGACGGTCGACGTCGAGCGACCCCGTGGTCACCGCCCGTCTCCGCGCAGCTTGGAGCGAAGATCGTCACGATCGGACCGACGCTGGGCGTCGACCGCCGCAATGCCCGCATTGACACGCTTGCGCAGTTTCGCGAAGAGCAGCAACGACAGCGGCAGCGCGATCAGAACTGCGAACAGCGCCGCGACGATCAAGGGAACGTCCGTGCCGGCGAGCTTTCCGCCACCGATGATGACGGCACCGATCACGACGACAAGCAGCAGCCGAGCGACCGAGTACAGCACCACGTCGCGGGCTAGTTGACCCTTGGTCACCGGCCCGGAAGCCGACTTTGCTTGCCCAGAGTTTGCGGAAGGTTTACTGGCCTTGACCGGCTCAGAAGGAACATTTTCGGGGTTTTCAGACAACTGACTCACCCTCTCAGGTTACCCATTCCGAATACGGGTGGGACCGAGCCCGCTATATCCATTTTGTCCTTTACTTAAACATTACTTTTTCTTGAAAGATCGACTACCCGGCTATATCTGTGCAAACATTGCGCTACCACTCAGAAAACGGTCGAATGTGAGCGAAGGACTTCGAAACAAACTCGACGCAGGTTTTTGGCAACTGGTCGACACACCGGTTCGGAACCAAAGTTCGGAATCACTGCTCGGTTCGGAATCACTGTTCGTCAAACGTTCGACATCAACATGGAGGACCTCACAATGAGCGCACCAACCTTCAATACCGCCGCAGACGCACTCATGACGCCCGGACAGGTAGCGGCATTGTTTCATGTCGATCCCAAGACCGTGACCCGCTGGGCACACGCAGGACGACTGGGCTCGCTTCGCACGCCAGGAGGACATCGTCGATTCCGTGAGACCGAGGTCATGCAGCTTCTGCGCTCGCTGACCACCGAAGCAGACAACAACTGAGCAAACTCGGCTCACTTCGAAGCACTTTGCAGTACCCGACAGATCTTGCAGTACCCGACAGATACAGCACTAGCGCACTGAGCCGAAACGCTTGTCCGCACCACTTCTGGTGAAGCGGGGCGGAGACTGAGTAGGCTCGACTTCAGTTCCCTGAGGAGGTGCGCCGTGTTGTATCTGTTGGCGTTGGTGGGTTTGGTGACATTGATCGTTCTGATGTGGAAGGCATTCGGGCCCGATCCGTCGACGCGCACCCCGGTGAGCGGTGTACGCGGGCCGGATGACGATCCCGAATTCCTGTGGAATGTGAACCAGCAAACACGACGCAAGCGCACGGAAGGTCCGGACGTACCGCCGACTGACGCGTCGACGTAGCGTCCGGGCTCGCCCGGCTATCCGATTACCGCCCCGTCAACGCGAACGGGGAGGCCGGAAAGTCCTGCGCAACCACCGCAGCCAACTCCAGCACCGCTTCCCGAGTACCTGGACGCAGCCGGTCCAGATCGATTTCGGCGCCCTCTTCCAAATGCGGATCGAACGGAATCAGTTTCACCGCTCGACAGCGCTGCTCGAAGTGCTCGACGACCCGCGGCAGATCAACCTTGCCCGAGCGAGGCCGTACCGCGTTGATGACAGCTACGGACGTGGCGACCAGCCTGCTGTAACCGTGAGCGTCGAGCCAGTCAAGTGTTGCGGAGGCGCTACGTGCACCGTCGACGGAACCGGAACTGACGACGATCAACGAATCTGCACCTTCGAGAATGGCCTGCATCGCCGAGTGCATCAATCCGGTGCCGCAATCGGTCAGAACTATGCTGTAGAACTTCTCGAGCATGTCGACCGTGCGCGTGTAGTCCCCACCGCTGAAGGCCTCTGAAACTGCTGGATCGCTGTCGGAGGCAAGCACTTCGAGCCGGTGTCGATTTTGCGATGTGTAGCCACGGACGTCGCTGTACTTCTCGATGCTGTTCTCGTCGCGCAGCAGGTTTCGCACTGTTGCCGGAGTTTCGAGCGGGATCTTCTGGCTCAGCGTTCCCCGGTCGGGGTTTGCATCGACAGCGACGACGCGATCGCCGCGGATCGAGCCGAACATCGACCCCAGTGTCGCTGTGGTCGTGGTCTTACCGACGCCGCCTTTGAGACTGAGCACCGCAACCTTGTAGCAGCCCTGCAGCGGCTGGTTGATCTGGCGCGTCAACTCGACGAGGTGCTGCTCTTTTGCACCGTTTCCGAGGTTCACCGATCGGCCTGACAACGTGTACAGCGCCTTGCGCCAGCCGCCCACCGGGGCAGGCCGGACAGGCCGCTTGACGAGGAGCGCAGCCGAGAGATCTTGCGCAGTCATCGGGAGAGCGGACTCGAAGCGACTGTCCGGAGCCGAGGTGAGTCCGGTCTGCGGCATCGGAGCGCGAGTAGGTGGCGCCGTCGGCGGGGCCATCGGCACGGCCTGACCATTCTGGAGGGCGTGGCCGTTCTGCACCGGCGCAGCGCCGGGATGACCGAACTGCCGAATCGCGGGATTGGGCGGATGGACGCCGGGCGAAAAAGGTGCCTGCGGTTGCTGGAGCGGTCTCGCGGATGAATGCGCCGTCGGGCCGGGCTGCGAATTCTGGACAGGCTGCAGGTTCCGAACAGGCTGCGAATTCTGAACAGGCTGCGGAACGCCAGTTCGTGAATCCGGAAGCGACCCTCCACGATTCGTAGGTTCGTAGGTCTGCATCGGCATCGCAGGCGAGGTCGAGAACTGGCCGTTGATCGGGCCTGGCTGCGCTGCCGGATACTGGATGACCGGAGTCTTGGGACCTGTCACCGGAGCCGCTGGGGTCGTCGTCGGCGGCGGAGCGGCGGGTGCACTGGGCGCCTGGCCGGCGACTTGCTGGAGCGGCCCGGAGTCGACCGGGGCCACGAAGAGACTACGAACGTCGCTGGGAACCGAGTCCGATGACGGCTCGGGCGCGGATGCGCGCGGCTCGCGCCGCGTCGGCTCGGCAGGGCGCACCGGCTCCCACAATCCTGCTCCGGCGTCTTCAATCTTGTCGGCCATCTCGCCGCTCCCCCTCGTCGATCCCACAGCTACCAGACAGCTAGTAATTCGCCAAGCTGCATCGTAACTGTTGCCCGCCCCTGACGTACCTACCGGTAATACCTACAGACCGGTCGGCAGCCACCCACGGTACCTCGAGAGGATCAGGTGAGTCCCGCGTAGGAGTGCAAGCCGGAGACGACCATGTTGATGATGAAGAGATTGAACAGCATCGCAACAAAACCGGCGATGTTGATCCAGGCGGCCTTCGTCTCCCGCCACCCGGACGTTGCCCTCGCATGCAGGTAGGCCGCGTAGATCACCCAGGCGATGAAGGACATCGTCTCCTTCGGATCCCAACCCCAGAAGCGTCCCCACGCAGCTTCCGCCCAGATGGCACCGAGGATGACGCCGGCGCCGAACAGCGGAAACGCGATGATCGTGCTCTTGTACGCCAAGCGGTCGAGAGTCTGGGCATCCGGCAGTCGCTCTGCGATCCGGCCACCGATGCTCGTGCCTTCGTCACCGGGCGGGAACTTCAGTCGCAGCAGGAACAGAAGGCTCGCGATACCGCCGATCATGAAGATTCCGGAACCGACGCTGACGATCGTCACGTGAATCGGAAGCCAGTACGAGCGCAGCGCCGGAACCACGGGAGCCGCGTCGGCGTAAAGGACCGTGCCGGCGAGGAACATCAAGATCAGAACCGGTACCAGCAGGAAGACCCACATCGGACGGTACGCCGGCTTGATCAACAGGACGTGCCCGACCAGCAACGACGCCGCACACGCCATCGCCACGAATTCGTACATGTTGCCGAGCGGGAATCGTTCCGTCGCAAATCCGCGGAGCACGATCGACGCGATGATCAGCACCGTTCCGACGACCAGGACAGCTCGGCCCATTCCGCCGAATCGTTCCGAGAGCGACTTGCTCGGAGTCTCCGCGACCCTGCCAGGCACGGATGCGTCGACACCGCCGGCGGAGACCAGTTCCTTGTCCTGAACCGCCTTTGCTCTGGCCGACGCGTACTGCACGATGAGCAGCACAAACGCCAGCACGAGCACGGTGAAGGCGGACTTGAAGGCCCAGTCGCTGTACTGCGCGAGTGTCTCGTTCGTTGTCATCGGGCGTTCTCCTGCGCGTGCGGTTGGTTCACCGCGGTGGTCGGATTGCTTTTCAGCAAGCGGTCGGCGAGGCGGTCGAACTCGTCGCCCCAGCCTGCGTGGTCGGTGCGGGCAAGCCCACCAAGTTCTACTACAGTACGTCGTTCGTCATCTGGATAGATACGTGCCCAGACGCGGCGACGCTTGATCACGAGCGAGACGAGTAGGCCCGCCATCATGGTCAACGCCGAAACCAACACCCACACCTGAGCGGGATCGTGGGAGACCTGCAGGTTCACGAAGTCGACGGCACCATCGAATCGCACCTGGGTTCCGTCGGCAAGCGTCGCGCTCTCCCCCGGAAACAGATTGACTCGATCCTGCTTGACCAGTCGGCCCTGATTGATCAGTTCGGTGTTGAGTTCGAACAGCGATTGCGGGTTACCGGTATCGAGTCCGGTGTCGCCCTTGTAGATGTCGATGGCGACTGCCGGATCGTTCATCGCCGGGTAACTCGACGACAGCAGGTTGCCGTGGAACAGCGCGGTGGGCGCGAACAATCCTTCGATGGCAATCTGATTCTTCCGACGCTCGTCCGCATCGGGATACATGCCGCCCGGCGGGTCGAAGCGCATCGCGCCACTGCTCAGGAACGTCGTGGCGTCGTCCGGACGCCACTGGAGCGTCTCGGTGCGGGTCTCACCGTTCGGGAACGTGACGGTGAACGTCGGCGCATATCCGTGTCCCTGCAGGTACACACGATCGCCGGCGATCCGCAGCGGGTGGTTCACCTGGATGGTCGTGTCCCGCCAGGTATCGGACTCGAGGTCGTCGCCTGCCTGGTACGAGATGTCCGAGGTGAACATCTCGGCCTGACCGGTCTCGAGGTAGTCGGCCTGGAAATTCTTCACACGTACACACAGCGGGGTCATGCCGGTGCCGTCGAGGCTCAGACCGGCGACGAAGGAGTCGAACACTGCCGGCGAGGTCGTGCAGAACCCGGGGCCGTCGTTGGCGATGACGATGCGATTGCCCTCGTAGCCGAACAACTTGCCCGCGGCGATCGCGATCAACAATCCGACCAGCGAGAGGTGGAACACGAGGTTGCCGAACTCGCGGAGGTATCCCTTCTCCGCCGAGATGGTGATCTCGCCTTCGCGTCGTGATTTCGAATCGCCGCGACGCGTTTCGACGCGCCACCCGCGCAGTTCTTTCGACACCCGGGCAGCAAGTTCGTCGGGAGTCTCGCCGTCCACGACGCTCGTGGTGTGGTGCGGCAGGCGAGCAAGATTGCGCGGCGCATTCACCGGACGGGTGCGCAGCGCCTTCGCGTGCTCCACGCAACGCGGCAGGATGCAGCCGACCAGCGAGATGAAGAGCAATGCGTAGATCGCGGTGAACCAGAAACTGCTGAACACGTCGAACAATTCGAGGCGGTCCATCCACGGACCGAGCGTCGGACGCGCGGCGATGTAGTCGGTGACCTTGCCCTCGTTGAGGGTTCGCTGTGGCAGCAGGGCGCCGGGGATCGCAGCGAGCGCGAGGAGGAACAGCAGTACCAGCGCGGTCCGCATCGAGGTGAGCCCGCGCCAGGTGTTGCGCCCGAGTGCAACGACTCGACCGATCACCGACTGCTTCGGCAGCACGGGTTTCGGGTGGTCGTTATTGTCGTCAGCTGTCATATCGGCAGCGTCACCTCCGAGATAAATGCGTCGCGAACCCAGCCGACGAACTGGTCCCACGCGCCGGTGACGAGGGCGATTCCCACTGCCACCAACATGATTCCGCCGAAAATTTGAATGGTGCGTGCATTACGACGCAACCAGCCGACGCCGGTCAGCGCGCGCGCCGATCCCAGCGCCAAGATGATGAACGGCAGGCCGAGTCCGATGCAGTACGCGACGATCAACGTGACACCACGCGCGGCGGTCATCCCGTCGGTTCCCGCCGCTACGGACATCACGCCTGCCAATGTCGGACCGAGGCACGGCGTCCAGCCCAGAGCGAACACTCCCCCGAGCAGCGGCGCACCCACCAGTGACGACACGCGACGCGGTTCGAAACGAACGTCCTTCTGCAGCGCCGGAATCAGCCCGATGAAGACGAGACCCATTGCGATGGTGACGACACCGCCCACTCGCATCAGGACCTCGCGGTTGACGAGCAGCGTGGAGATCACGCCGAATACCGACGCGGTCGCGAGGACGAACACAACGGTGAAGCCCGCGACGAACAGTCCGGCCGCACCGGCCACCCTCAGTCGACTGCTCCGGGTGATCGTCCGCGTCTTCGCCTCTTCGGCGGTGATCGCGGGAGCGTCGGCACCGACGACGCCGGCCAGGTAGGACAGGTAGCCGGGAACGAGCGGCACGACGCACGGTGAAGCGAACGACACCAGACCGGCGAGCACACAGGCGCCGAGGGCGAGCAGAAGCGGACCGGACGACGCCGCGTTCTGAAACGCTTCGCCCACACCGGCACTCAATGTGTCGCTGCCGGCCAGCAGCGTAGTGGTCGTGGTTGTCATCTTTACTGCGCGTCTTCCTGAGCTACTCGCTGGACGACGGGCAGCAAATCCTCGGCGAGAAGTTCTTGGAGGAACACCGCGGCGACGCGATGCTGGCGGTCCAGGACGATCGTCGTCGGAATGACCGACGTGGGGTAGCCGTCACCGAGGGCGATCAGCGAACGCATCGACGGGTCGTAGATCGACGGGTACGAGACCTTGTTGTCGACCACGAAGTCCTGCGCTTTGTTCTTGGTGTCGTCGCGGACGTTGATGCCGAGGAACTGCACGCCCGAATCCTTGGTCTGCTCGTAGACCTGTTCCAGGTCGTCGGCTTCGGCGCGGCACGGTCCGCACCACTGACCCCAGACGTTGAGAACGACGACCTTGCCCTCGAAGTCCTCGACACCGACCTTCTGACCTTCGTTCATCAGATCGGGCCCGGAGAGCTTGCCGATGGTGCCTCGGTCGGACGGCGGATCGTAGAAGATCTTGGTTTGTCCGCCCGGTGAGACGAAGTCGAAAGTTCCGCCCTGTGCGACGGCGTCGTCGCCGGTCGCGCAGGACGAGAGAAGAAGCATCGCCGACGCAGCGGCTGCGAATGCTGCGGCGATGCGGCGCGAAATCATGCTCCTGTCACTCTCGGGTCGGAGGCGCCGGCAGGTTCGGAGTAGACGATGTCGACCAGGGTGTCGCCTTCGTAGACCAGTGACGTCAACGACGCCAGTCCACACTGACGGTGACGGGGATCGTGCCACAGACGCTCACCCTGCAGGAATCGACGCAGAGTCCAGACCGGAAGCTGATGGCTGACGACGACGGCTTCGTGTCCGACTGCCGCGACGCGTGCGGCATTGACGGCTGCGAGCATGCGATGCGCGATCTGCAGGTAGGGCTCGCCCCAGGACGGGGTGAACGGGTCACGCAGTTTCCACCAGTGACGCGGACGCGAGAGCGCACCGTCCCCGACGGCAACCTTGAGACCCTCGAACTCGTTGCCTGCCTCGATCAGGTTTTCGTCCGTGACGATGTCGAGCTTGTGTGCCTCGGCGATCGGAGTCGCGGTCTCTTGTGCCCGCTGCAGCGGCGACGCGACCACGTGGGTGATGTCGTGATCGGCGAGCACCGACGCGACCGCACGAGCCTGAGCTTCGCCCGCCACCGACAACCGGAAACCCGGGAGCCGTCCGTAGAGGATCCCGCGCGGGTTGTGTACTTCGCCGTGGCGCAGGACGTGGACGATGGTGCGGGTGGACGTGTGGTCGGGGTGATCGGCGTCGGTCACAGTCGAGGGTCCTCGCTAAAGATGATGGATGTCGGAAGCGTGCGGGTGTTCTGGAATGGGAACTGGTCAGGGCTTGACGGCAGCAGCTGCGGCCTTGGCTGCGTGAGGCATGGCGTCGGCGATGATCGAGAAGGCTCGATCGTCGAGGGCTGCGGAGACGAACCACGCTTCGAACGCGCTCGGCGGCGGGTACACGCCGCGGGAGAGCAGTGCGTGGAAGAAGGCGGGGAATCGCCAGGTCTGCGCGGCTTTGGCTTCGTCGTAGTTGGTCACCGTGTTCTCGGTGAAGAACACGCTCACCAAGGTGCCTGCGTACTGCACTCGGTGTTCGACGCCTTCGGCGGTGAGTGCTTGGGTCATGAGGTCGCCGAGGGCGGTCGCGTTCCGGCCGAGCTTGGCGTACACCTCGGCGTCGGCGGCGCGCAGGCTCGCGAGTCCGGCGGCGACGGCTACGGGGTTACCCGAGAGGGTGCCTGCCTGGTAGACGGGACCGTCCGGTGCGAGGTGGCCCATGATGTCGGCGCGGCCGCCGAATGCTGCGGCGGGCAGTCCGCCGCTCATGACCTTGCCGAAGGTGTAGAGGTCGCCTGCGACGTTGTCGATGCCGTACCAACCCGAGGCACTGACGCGGAATCCGGTCATCACCTCGTCCATGATCAGGAGTGCGCCGTGCTCACGGGTGAGACGACGCAGACCCTCGTTGAAACCGGGAAGCGGTGCGACGGCGCCCATGTTTCCGGCGGCAGCTTCGGTGATGACGCACGCGATGGCGCCGGGATTGGCCGCGAAGGCCGCGGCCACCGCGTCGAGATCGTTGTAGCGCACGACGATGGTGTCTTCTGCTTGAGCGCCGGTCACGCCGGGAGAGGTCGGCAGCCCGAACGTCGCGAGGCCGGATCCGGCGTCGGCGAGAAGGGCGTCGACGTGGCCGTGATAGCAACCGGAGAACTTGATGATCTTGGTGCGTCCGGTGAATCCGCGGGCGAGGCGGACTGCGCTCATCGTGGCTTCGGTTCCGGAGTTGACCAGGCGAACCTTTTCCACGGGCGCGACGCGGGCGACGATTTCCTCGGCGAGGGCAACTTCGCCTTCGGTCGGCGCACCGAAGGAGAGACCTCCGAGGGCTGCTTCGCGAACGGCTTCGACGACTGCCGGGTGAGCGTGCCCGAGAATCATCGGACCCCAGGACGACACCAGGTCGACGTAATTGTTTCCGTCGACGTCGGTGAGGGTGTAGCCGGATGCTTCGCGAATGAATCGCGGTGTTCCGCCGACCGAACCGAACGCGCGGACGGGCGAGTTGACGCCACCCGGAATCACGTTGCCGGCACGTTCGAAGAGCCGAGCGGAGTTCGTTGCATGCACGTCGGGATCACCGGAAGACACAGTCACGGCTTCCAGTGTCCCAGTTCTGTCGAATCTGACAACGACAGGGTGTAGGACTTCGGTGCTCGAGGCGAGTTTTCCGGTCGAACCGGGCCCCGCGTGAGACGATTCCGGACATGAAGCGACTGTTGACGACGCTGATGGTCTCGGCTGCGATTCTTCTCACATCGTGTGGTTCGGACGCTTCGAACGACGACAAGGCGACAGTTTCGTCGCCGCCGAGCGCCACCGACTCGGCTCGAACCACCGCAGCGACGAGCACCGACCCCGCGTTTCTCGGCGGGTGTTCGGCGGTGTCCGTCTACGTTCAGCAGCGTGTTCAGAGCGGCGACACGTCGACCCAGACGGCGGGCGCCGACTTCCTGAAGATCGTCGAGAACGACCCTTCGTACCAGGCTATGTCCGAGAGCGAGAAGGAACTCTTCCGCCAAGGAATCGAAGCGGGTGCCGCGGGCTCCTGCTGAATGTGAGGTTGGGATCGAACCGGGTTGCCCGCGGTGCGCTACGCGCTATCGTCGGTTCCATGGCCACCACAGCGGACCACCTCAGGACAACACTCGACGGACGCTGGCGGGAGGTGCGTGAGCGCGTTCGCGGCGAATTGAACGACGAACGTTTTGCTCCGCACTACACACCCAACACCGCCATTGCGCGCTCCAAGGCTCTCGAACAGATGCGGGTCCTCGCCGATCTCGGGTACGCCGCAAACGGTTTCGCCGTCTCTCACGGCGGAACGGGCGACGCGGGTGGCGCCGTCACCAGCATCGAGATGCTCGCGATGTCCGACCTCTCACTGATGGTCAAGGCCGGCGTCCAGTGGGGTCTGTTCGGCGGCGCCATCGAAAACCTCGGCACCGAGCGTCACCACCAGGCGTACGTCAAGCCGCTGATCGATCTGGACCTGCTCGGTTGCTTTGCGATGACCGAGACCGGTCACGGCAGCGACGTCCAGGAACTCGAAACCACGGCGACCTACGACGTCGAGACGGGCGAGTTCGTCGTCAACTCCCCCACTCCGTCCTCTCGCAAGGACTACATCGGCGGCGCTGCCCAGCACGCCACCGTCGCAGCGGTGTTCGCACAGCTGATCACCGGAGGCGAAAGTCAGGGCGTCCACTGCTTTGTCGTGCCGATTCGTGACGACGCCGGCAACGACCTCCCCGGCGTCACGACGTCCGACTGCGGGCTCAAGGGTGGACTGCCCGGAGTCGACAACGGCCGCATCGTCTTCGACCAGGTCCGCATCCCGCGTGAGAATCTACTCAACCGTTACGCCGACGTCGCCGAGGACGGCACGTACAGCTCGGCGATCGAGAACCCGAACCGTCGTTTCTTCACGATGGTCGGCACACTGGTTCGTGGACGTGTCACCGTCGGTGGTTCCGCGGCAGCGGCCGCCCGCGTCGGATTGGCCATCGCCGGTCGATACGCCCTGCAGCGCAGGCAGTTCAGTGCTCCGAAGAGTGACGACGAAGTCCTGATCATGGACTACCTCGTCCACCAGAAGCGTCTGCTGCCGTTGATCGCCCGCTCGTACGCTCTGCAGTTCGCACAGAACGAACTCGTAGCCGCGATGCACGAGATCCAGAGCAGCGACGACCCGGATCCGCAGGAGCAGCGCGAACTCGAAGGTCGCGCCGCCGGACTCAAGGCCGCCAACACCTGGCATGCCACTCGGGCCATCCAGGAGGCACGCGAAGCCTGCGGCGGCGCAGGCTATCTCGCCGAGAACCGCCTCACCGCACTCAAGGCGGACACCGACGTCTTCACCACGTTCGAGGGTGACAACCACGTTCTGACGCAGTTGGTCGCAAAAGAACTCCTCACCTCCTACGCCGACGAAGTCCGCGGCATGAGCCCGGTCGACTGGATGCGCTTCGCCGCTACAACGGTCTCCGACGTGGTCAAGAAACGCACGGCAGCGCAGCAGATCCTGCAGACGATCGTCGACACTCGCCAGGACAACGAAGAGGACGGCAGCCTCTTCAATCGCGGCACCCAGATGAAGATGTTCGAAGACCGCGAAGAGTACCTACTCGCCACTGCGGCAAGGCGATTGCAGGCAGCGCAGAAGCGCGAGGAGAACCCGTTCGACGCGTTCAACTTCGTGCAGGACCACGTGCTCAAAGCCGCTCAGGCGCACATCGAGCGCGTCATCCTGGAAGCATTCGTCGCCGGCATCGACTCGTGTGAGGACGAGACCGCAAAGGAACTCTTCGGCGAGGTGTGCGATCTCTACGCACTGTCCGTGATCGAAGAGGACAAGGCCTGGTTCATGGAGCACCGGCATCTGTCGGTGGAGCGTTCGAAGGCCGTGACGCGCGGAATCAACGAGCGTTGCCGCACCCTGCGCCCCCACGTCGAGACACTGATCGACGGGTTCGGCATTCCGGACATCCTGCTGGGGTCCGCGATGCTCGACGGACCGGGCACCGACGCGGTACGGCTGAAGTAAAGGGTTCGGGTGGGGTCGGCAATCGCCGGCCCCACCACACTCAGTGCGCTGCTGCCTTTTTCGACTGGCGAGAGGCGAGCAGTCCGGTCAGGCCGAGTGCCGCGACCAGCCAGATCCCCAGAACGAGCAGGTGCGGTCCGGCGCCGTTGCCACTGAAGTAGATGACGGAGCGGATGGGCTCCATGGCTGCCGATCCGAGCCAGAACGAATGGATGTGCTGCCAGAATCCGGGCAGGAACGACACCGGAATGGCACCACCCGAACTCGGGAAGTTGATGAAAACGAGCACCGTCAGCACCGCGAAGATCGCGGCTTGGCCGAGCAGTCGATTGAGCAGGATGCTCACCGCACCGACGGTGAACGTGTAAACCATCGAGATTCCCAGCAGTTGCAGGATCTGGCCGAACGACGCCCCGAAGGCGTGCATGAAGGTGCTGGTGATGCCGAAGGCTATGAGCGGGGTGAGTATCGCCGCACCGGCCAGGATCGAATACTGCTCGCGCAACCGCATTCTCGGCGCAACCTGACTGAGCACCGTGATGGTCAGGTAGCCACCGAGGGTGCAGACGATCAGGAAGTAGAAGAGTCCGACGGTCGAGGAGTCTCGCGCCGTGACAGGCGCCGAGTCGATCACCGTGACCTGCTGCCCCGTCTGCTCCGCAACCGAATGCGCCAAGCTGCTCACCACGGAAACCGTCGAGGCGCCCGCGCCGGTGGCGATATGTGCGGTCACGGTGTCACCGATCTCGATGGCGCCGATCGCATCGCGGTTGTCGATCCGAGAGAGTGCGTCGGCGGCGTTGGCTGTGGCAACGATGTCGAACTTGTCACCCGACGAAGCCTGGATTCCGTCGATCAGCGGGGCCGTGACGGACGGCGACCCGACCACCACGATCGGTGCCTGATTCGGCGTCGGCGCATGGAAGGCGCTGACGTAGCACAGGCAGAACATGATGACGAAGAACAACGGAAATGCGAGTCCACTGCCCACCATCTTCCAATTGGTCGGCGGATCGACAACTTCTTCGCTGGGTACTCGGACGTCGGTATCTGTCATATTCCACGCTCTCTTCACTAACCGCATCTAGCTGTCAACACCGTTGACAGACTCAACAGTCAACACCGTTGACACGTTATAGTCAACGCCGTTGACAACGCGGTCGGCGAGCGAGCACAGAGGTCGATGTCGTGACACCCACGAGGCACACGCCAGAGCAGGAGCAACCCTCGACATCCGAGGCGATTCGCGCGGCGGCGTTCCAACTGTTCGGCGAGCACGGGTTCGGCGGCACGTCAGTTCGCGCCATCGCCAAAGTTGCCGGAATCGATCCAGCCCTGGTCATCCGGCATTTCGGGTCCAAAGAAGCACTGTTCCTGGAAACCACGCCGGTTGCGGACTACTTCGAAGGCCAGTTCGACGGCCCACTCGACACCCTCGGTGAGCGAATCGCCGCCTTCGTCCTGGGCAAGGCCGACGCCCGGATGCTGTCGGTGTACACAGCGCTCATGCGAGCGTCGGACAGTCCACGCATCCGGGAGCGACTCAGAGACATGACCGGAGTATTCGCCACCAATCTCGCCGCTCGTCTAGACGGCGAAGACGCGTACACCCGCGCACTCCTGGTCTCCGCCCAGGTGTCCGGGCTGTTGAGCGTCCTCAGCGACGAAAGTATCCCCCAGTCCGCAGATCGCGACGAGTTGGCAAAACTCTACGGCCGGGCGATGCAGACGCTGATCGATCAGTACTGAGCGATGACCTCCTCGGCAAACCGCCGAACGGAGTCGAGTCGTCCCTGACGATCACCGGCGTCAACTCCGTAGCGATACCAGGGCAAAACTCTGATTTCCGTGACTCCGAGAGTCTCGAGTTCGCGATATCCGTCCAGATCACGAACATCCGTCGGCGAGACGTTGACGCCGAAAGGAACATCGGCACGACCGTACTCGACCCGCAATTCCGTGAGACGATCGATGGCGCAGGCTAATTCGGCTTTGGTCGTGTTCACCGACATCCAACCGTCAGCCAGCCTGGCTGCACGGCGCAACCCCGGTTCGCTGTGCCCACCGATGTAGATCGGAACCGGAATTTCCGGAGCAGGACTGATCATCAGAGCGTCGAAATCGTAGTGCTTGCCGTGGTATTCGACCCATTCCGGCCCACGTCCCGCACACACCGCCTTGATGATCTCGATGGCTTCGTCGGTACGCGCGCCGCGGGTGCGCATCTCGGTACCGGTGAAGGTGAATTCCTCGGGAATCCAGGACAAACCGACGCCGAGAGCGACGCGGTTCCTCGACATCACGGCCATGGTCGCGACCTGCTTGGCAGTCAACAGCGGATCGCGCAGTGGAAGTTTGAACACGTTGGTGTAGAACTGAATTCGCGATGTGACGGCCGCCATCGCCGCCATGGCAATGAACGGATCAGGCATCGGCGTCTCGGGCGCCCACATCCGCTTCCCGTCAGCAGTGTACGGGTACGGCGCCGACACCTGCTCCGGATAGAACACGGAATCCGGCATCGCGATTCCGTCGAACCCCACCTCTTCGGCGACCTGCGCCAACTCGCACAGTTCCAGGGCGTCGATCATCGCACCGGCCAAGGACCACTTCATCGTTCCACCGTTTCGCCGTTGGGCGAGATCCAAGCGCCGCCCAAGAACATGATGTCGGTGATGTTGCGTACGACGCCGTGAACGTTGCCGTCCCATGCGGTCAACACCGACGCCGGCCCCCAGATCACGTAAGGCACAGTCGCGTTGGCGTACTCCTGCACCTTGCTGATCGCCTCGCGGACAGCATCGTCCGTCGATGCCGTCTGCACAGCTGTGATCATCGCGTCCATCTCCGGGTCCGCGAAGCCGGACGGGTTGTTCTTCGAATCACTGGCCATACTGTTGTACAAATTGAGGTACGGCGCTTCTTCTCCGACCGGAGCGCCACCTCTGGTCATGTCGAAATCGTGGTCCTTGTATACCCGTCGAACCAGATCGGTCACATCGGTCGCGTAGTCGATGGTGACGTCGAAACCGATCGCGTTCAGCGACGCCTGAACCGTCAGTGCCGTCGCCTGTTGGCTCGGCTCCGAGGTGGTGAGGTAGCGGAGTTTCCCGTCGTACCCGTCGGACTTCGCTTGATCGAGCAGCGCCTTTGCCTTCACCTGATCGAACGGAATGCCTGCTGTGTTGTTGTACCAACGTGACGTCTGCGGGACCAGTTCGGAACTGGCGGTGCCCAATCCGTTGTTCGCCCGGGTATTGACCGCCGCCGGATCCACCCCGTAGGCGATCGCCTGACGGACGCGAACATCGGCCCCGGGCTTGCCCTCACGGTTGTTGATCGTGCCGATCCCGTTCTGTCCGGTCGGACTGAGGTAACCCGAGTATCCGTCGTCGAGAGCTTGTTCGATCACGGCCTCGTCGCGGAGGATGTACGTCATGTCGATCTGGCCGCTCTTCAACGATTCGTACTGAGACTGCGCACCCGACGTGGGAACAAACCGCACTGTGTCCAGTGGAGGTTTACCGCCCTGATAATCCGTGCGTGCGACGAGTACCAGTTCTTCGTGCGGGGCGAACTTGGCCAAGGTGAACGGACCCGCCCCGATCGGTGTGAACGCTCCCTCCCCGGTTCCTGAAACCGACCCTGCCTCTCCCCCTGAACTTCGCGCAACGATCATTCCGGGCCCGAGCGACAACAGCGCCGGGAATTGACGCCAGGGCCGCTCGAGCACGAATTCGACTGTGGTGGCGTCGGGCGTCTCGATCCGATCCACGATGTTGAGCCAGGTCTGCGATACATCACCCTTGCCTGCCACGAATCGATCGATACTCCACTTCACCGCTTCCGCGTCGAGCGGACTTCCGTCGCTGAAGGTGAGGCCATCAGCCAAAGTGACGGTGTACGAGGTGAAGTCGCTGTTGTTCGACAGTGTCTTCGCGAGTTGTGGCACGAAGCTCCCGTTTGTGGAGTCGCTGCGTACCAGCGTGTCGTAAATCGCGGCCATTTCGGTTCCGCCGGTCGAACCGGCGGCTTGCGTTCTCGTGGGGTCCAACGAGGAAGGGAACGAATAGGACCCGAAGGTGAGAACACCGCCGTCGATCCGCTCCCCCACATCTGGGGCGCCCACAAAACCAGCTGCGCCACTACTGCTCGGTGAAGCCGATCCCGAGTTGTCCCCACTGCTCGACGCGCAGCCGGCCAACATCAATGCACCGGCAAGCCCGAGCGCGACAAAGCGAGGGCCGAACCTAATCTTCCTGGTGTACATACGTTCCCAATCTCCGTCAGCGTGTCAGATCTTGACTACCTTCGACGTCGGGATCGGGTGCGAGTCCGCCTTGATCCAGCGCAGCGCCCATGTCCCCTCGGCATGCGAATCGGTGTCGATCCAGTTGCCATAACCCGGATCCTTCGCCGCCACGACGATTGTCATGGTGCCGTCGTCGTTGAGCTTCGCGGTGTGATTGTTGATGTAGATGTTCGTGCGGATGTAGTCGAGGGACTCGACCCAGAAGTTCTGCAGCACGAAGTTGAAGTACTCGCAGTTCGGAACCTCGGTCTCGATGACCCACGCCTCGTCCTCGGCGAGCTTCCAGTAACCGTGGAAGTAGAAGATCGTCGGATCGCCGCCGGCATCCTGGAAGTAGTCCTGTCCCCAGTCGAAGATCTCGTTGGTGTGCGGCTGGAATTTGCGCGACCATTCCAGGAAGGTCTCCGCCATCCCCTTCACGATCCCGACGGACTTGGTGAGGCGCTCGCCGATCTCTTCCGGAGTCAACGGGACGAACTCCCCGTCCGGGTTCAGGCATTCGATGGTCAGATCACCGATGACCTCGTTGCGCCGATCCTGGTGAGTTTGCCGAACGGAGATGAGGTTGCTGTCGGGCGCCAAAGGCAGCCAAGCGCCCTCATCGGGCTTGTCGACGCTCGCGATGAACTCGAAACGGCCGTTCTCGTCGACCTCGAGGTCGTGGATATGCAGATCGCCGGTCTGCAGCATGGTGCCGTCGATGTGGTACCGATTTACGCGCGAGCCGAAGGTGATCAGCGGGACGGTGCCTCGGGTGCCGATGATCCGGTAGTTGTACTTACCGGAAATGTTGGCGCGCATGTAGACGTTGTCCGGGTTGTCGGCACCGATCTTCGTCATCATGTTCGGGTTCGGAGCCGACGAGAACTGCGGCCACCGTGGATCGGTGTACTCGACACAGTTGATCGTGCCGTACCGAAGCAACCGACTCAGGTAGCGGACGCCCTCGGCTTGAGTCAGCGGATCCTGAGGGACGATCTCGTCTTCCAGGACCTTTCCGACCTCGAGCAGATCTGCGCAGAACTTTTCCCAAACAGCATTCATGTGAATCTCCTTGTTTCGGTTGGGGCTTCGCCCTGTGCGCCTTTTTGGTAGTCGGCACTACCAAAAAGGCGCACAGGGCCGGAGGCCTTCAGGATGTGGTGGCGAACTTCGCTTCGACGTCGGCAGCGCTCACGCCGAAATCCTCGAGCGAATAGCGATGCGACGGACGACGGTGCTCGGCAAGGCTGGCCTGATGCGACGCCTCCACCGCGGCGCGGGCGTCGTCTGTGAAGGGCAGGGCGAACTGTGCATAGATCTTCTCGACGGTGCCGACCGCATCGGCGATGAAGTCCTTGTAGTCGACGTCGATGAACTGATCGGGGTTGTAACGGCTACGGGCATTGTTGAAGTTCGCATTCCCTCGCGCCCACAACTCCAGTTGCGTGCGCCCGATGGCCGGACGATCGAAGGCCCTCGACATGTCGTGTCCGCCCTGCTCTACGAGGCTGAAGGTGGACGCCATCGATGTCAACGGGTCCCGGAAGGTCCGAACGAACAGTGCATCCGGATAGACCGACATGATCTCGTCGATCGCGAAGACATGGCTCGGGCTTTTGAGCACCCACCGTCTGTCCTGGTCGTGCAGCCCGATCAACTGCAGGTTCTTCTTGTGCCGCGCATATGTTTCGGTCCAGTCCTGCTCCGCCAGCCACCGGGTGTAACTCGGCACGTACGCCACCGTCTCGAACGCGGTCGAGAGCATCGTCTGCTGCAGCAGCCGCCAGCATTCCTCGACCTCCTCCGCCCCCATGAAATGAACCTTCATCAGGTCTGCCTCGTTACGCTGGCGAGCACGGTAGAAGGCGTCGGAGCGAACGTAATCTTCGTTCTCCGACCACTTGTCGCGCTCGGGGCGCGGCTGCGGCGTCTCGGCGAGCCACATCTCGGCGCCCTGATGCGCTGGGTCGGCACCGAGCAAGCGGTGCAGCGCGGTGCTGCCGGTGCGGGTCAACCCGACCACGAAGATCGGGCGTTCGATCGGAACATCTACGTGCTCTGGATATTTCGCGAATCCGGCCTCACTGGTCAGGCGACCCGCGAGCGCTCCGACGATCATCTTGCGAGCGATCACCTTGCCGTGAGGAGTGAGGTCGGCCTCGTTCTGGAACGACTCGAGGAGAACTCGAAGTCCTTCGAGATAGCTTTCGCTGCCGAAGTTTTCGTACCCGGCCGCCTCGCGCGCAGCCTGGTGCAGGTCATCGATGGAACCGATGCCGTCGTAATCCTGTGTCATGGCTAGTCCTTGTATGAGTTGATCAGTGGTGCGTGTGACCGCAGTTGACGTCGAGACATTGCCCTGTGATGGCCCTGGCTGAATCGGACAGGAGGAAGACGACAGCGTTTGCGATGTCATCTGGCTCCGGCAATCGGCGCAGATCGGCGCCCGCTGCGATCTCGTCGTAGATCACCTTGGGGTCGACTCCTGCCGCCGCCGCCTTCTTCTCGAACATGTTCTTGACCGAGTCCGCCCAGATATAGCCGGGAGCAACCGAATTGACTCGAACGCCCTTGGGACCGAGATCGATCGACAAACTGCGTGCCATTGCCAGGAGCCCGGATTTCATGATGCGGTAGGCCCCGAACCCGGGAAGCTGGTTGCGCAACACCATGGACGTGACCATCACGACGGACCCGTGCGACTCGATCAATGCCGGAGCAAATTCTCTGGTGACGTTCAACGCCGCGAGCAAGTTGATGTCGATGCCCGACTGGATGGACACCACGTCGGCGTCCAGGAGCGGGACCTGCGCGGGTTGAACAAATGCGTTGTTCACCAAGCAATGCACCGCACCGAACTCAGCGACAGTTGTCTCCGCCAACGAAGCGATCGAATCGACGTCGGTGAGGTTCGTCGGTACGGCCAACGCGATTCCGCCGCGGTCTCGAATCTCCCTTGCCACCGATTCCAAGCGCTCGGGTGTGCGGGCAGCCAGAACAACCTTCGCTCCGGCCGCCGCACTCTGCAGCGCAATCGAACGACCCAGCGCCGGGCCCACTCCCGAGACGACGACAACCTTGCCTGCCAGCAGGCCCTGATGGGTCAGCACAGCGCCTGCGGATCGAGAACAACACTCAGGGAGATGATCTTGCCGTTCTCGTCGAACTCGAACACGTCGGTGGCAGCGAAGTCAGGGATACCGGCGCGCTGCACCCGAAGCTGCATCGCTGCGTACTTTCCCGTCACCGAAATCGGACCGAGCAGGCTGACTGTGAAATCGACCTGCGCGTTCGCGGTATCGAATTCGCGAATCTCGTCGATGCCGCGGTAGGTCTTGACCCCCAGCGGTTCGTGTTGAACTGCGTCGGGCGCAAACAGCGCAACCAGTCCGTCGACGTCGTGACTTCCGAGACACTTGACGTAATCTTCTACGGCAGAAACTATTTCAGCCCTGTCAGGCATGGATGCTCCTCGTGTTCAGGCGGATCAAGAAATGGTTCCGCGGGCGCGGAGATGGTCGACGATCGCGATCGCAGCGTCCTCGGTCGTCGTGACACTGGTGTCGATGTGAATGTCAGGGTTCTGCGGCGGTTCGTACGGCGAATCGATTCCGGTGAAGTTCACCAACTCGCCCCGTCGAGCCTTCTTGTACAGACCCTTGGGATCTCGCTCCTCTGCGACGGCAAGAGCGGTGTCGACGAAGATTTCGACGAACTGTTCGTCGCCGATCAATTCGCGGGCGGCATGACGCTCGGCCTCGAACGGTGAAATGAAGGACGCGAGCACGATCAGACCGGCGTCCGCCATCAGTCGGGTGACCTCGGTGACGCGACGGATGTTCTCGACGCGGTCGGCTTCGGTGAATCCGAGGTCTCGATTCAGCCCGTGACGGACGTTGTCTCCGTCGAGGAGGTAGGTGTGCGCGCCGAGTGCGTGCAGTTGACGCTCGACATCGTTCGCGATGGTCGACTTTCCCGAACCGGAGAGACCGGTGAACCACAGAACTGCGGGTTGGTGTCCCTTGAGCCTGGTGTGCGCGGCCTCGTCGACGTCGACGGATTGCCAGTGAATGTTGTCCGATCGACGCAGCGAGTGCGTGATCATGCCCGCACCGACAGTGCCGTTGGTAAGGCGGTCGATGAGGATGAAGCTACCGGTGTCACGGTTGCCGACGTACGGGTCGAACGGGACCGGTCGATCGAAACTGAGGTTGCAGACACCGATTTCGTTGAGCGCGAGAGTAGTCGTTGCGGTCTTCTCGAGAGTGTTGACGTTGATCTTGTGTTTCGGTTTGGTGATGCGCGCAGTGACTGTGACGGTACCGATCTGGCACAGGAACGGCCGTTCGGGCAGCATGGGAGCCTCACCCATCCAGACGATGCAGGCCTCGAACTGATCGGCTACGGCCGGCGGATTGTCGCCGATGGACAGCACATCACCGCGACTGATGTCGATCTCGTCGGCGAGCGTGATGGTGACCGAGCGGCCCGCACCGGCAACGTCGAGGTCGCCACCCATGGTCACGATGCGCTCGACTGTGGACGTCTTTCCACTGGGGAGCACGCGGATGGGATCTCCGGGAGATACGGTGCCGGAAACGATCTGGCCGGAGAATCCGCGGAAGTCGAGGTCCGGCCGGTTGACCCACTGCACCGGCATCCGGAACGGAGCCGCGGCGGCAGCATCGTCGATGTCCACGCTTTCGAGATGCTCGATCAGGCTTGGTCCGGAGTACCACGGGGTATTCGCACTGCGCTCGGTGAGATTGTCACCCATGTATGCCGACATCGGGATGGCGACGAACCCGTCCAGACCGATCTCGTGAGCGAACTCTGCATAATCCGCGGTAATGGCATCGAAGACCTCTTGCGAGTAGTCGACGAGGTCGAGTTTGTTCACGGCAAGCACCACGTGCTTGATCCCCAGCAACGACACCAGATACGAGTGCCGGCGGGTCTGGGTCAGTATCCCCTTGCGGGAATCGACAAGGATCACAGCAAGATCGGCGGTCGACGCGCCCGTCACCATGTTTCGGGTGTACTGCTCGTGCCCCGGAGTATCGGCGACGACGAACTTGCGTCGCTCGGTCGTGAAGTATCGGTAGGCGACGTCGATCGTGATGCCCTGCTCACGTTCGGCGGCGAGGCCGTCGACCAGGAGCGCGAAATCGAGCCCCTCCCCCTGGGTTCCGCTCTTGCGCGAATCGGCTTCGAGCGCCGTCAACTGGTCGTCGAAGACGAGTTTCGATTCGTAGAGCAGACGGCCGATCAAGGTGCTCTTGCCGTCGTCGACGCTGCCGCACGTGATGAATCGCAGCATGCTCTTGTTTGCATGACGTTCGAGGTACGCCTCGATGTCGTCAGCGATCAGATCCGAGGAAACAGTCATCAGAAGTACCCCTCTTGCTTCTTCTTTTCCATCGACGCGCTGGAGTCGTGGTCGATGACCCGTCCCTGGCGTTCGGAAGTGGTGGTGAGCAACATTTCCGAGATGATCTCGGTCAGGCTCGTTGCGGTCGATTCGACGGCTCCGGTCAGCGGGTAGCAGCCGAGGGTGCGGAAACGAACGCTCTTGAGTTCCGGGGTCTCTCCCGGCAGTAACGGCATCCGGTCGTCGTCGACCATGATCAGCGCACCGTCCCGCTCGACGACGGGCCGCTTGTCGGCGAAATACAGCGGAACGATCGGAATCTCTTCCTGGCGTATGTATTCCCACACATCCAGCTCGGTCCAGTTCGAGAGGGGGAAGACGCGCAGGCTCTCGCCCGGCGCTTTGCGGACGTTGTACATCCGCCACAGTTCCGGTCGCTGCCGCTTGGGATCCCAACGGTGCGCAGCTGATCGGATCGAGAAGATGCGTTCCTTGGCGCGGGATTTTTCTTCGTCACGTCGGGCGCCGCCGAATGCAGCGTCGAACTTGTAGTGATCGAGGGCTTGTTTGAGGCCTTCGGTCTTCCACATATCGGTATGGACAGCGCTGCCGTGAGTGAACGGGTTGATCCCCTGCTTCACGCAGTCCGGGTTGGTGTGGACGATCAGATCGAGATCGCCTGCAGCAGCGGTACTGTCACGAAGTTTGTACATTTCACGGAACTTCCACGTGGTATCGACGTGCAGAAGCGGAAACGGCAGCTTCGACGGATAGAAGGCCTTGCGCGCCAGATGCAGCATCACGGCGGAGTCCTTGCCCACCGAGTACAACATCACCGGGTTCTCGCTCTGGGCAACAGCTTCACGCATGATGTGAATGCTCTCGGCTTCGAGTCGTTCGAGGTGCGTCAGTGTCGCGGTCATCGGCCCAGTTCCTCCAGTGCTTTCGGGGCGAGTTCGGGTCGGCAGATCAGCAGATCCGGCAACCACGGGTTTTCCTGGTTGTAGCGCAGTTCGCTGCCATCGATACGCGAAACATGCAGTCCCGCAGCACGTGCGACAGCAACGGGCGCCGCCGAATCCCACTCGTACTGTCCGCCCGCATGTGCATAGATGTCTGCCTCACCCGAGACGACCGCCATTGCTTTGGCTCCGGCGGATCCCATTTCGATCAACTCCGCGCCCATCGAGTCGGCCATGCGCATGACCGGTTCCGGACGACGCGTCCGCGATACGACGACTCGAACCGGCGTCGCGGCATCCCGTTCGGTTCGATCATCGCTGCTCGAATAGGTGACGCCAAGGGCAGGCATTGCGACCGCACCCGTTGTGAGGACACCGTTTTCGGTCAGTGCAACATGAACGGCCCAGTCCGGTCGTCCGGCCTCGCCGTACTCACGGGTGCCGTCGAGAGGGTCGACGATCCACACCCGATCCGCAGCCAGCCTCGCGAGGTCGTCAGCCCCTTCCTCCGACAGCACTGCATCCGCAGGAAAGCGTCGGGCAAGTTCGGCGACGATGAATTCGTGACTGAGCCGATCGGCCGCGTTCTTGAAAGTCGCGACGTCACCGTCGTTTTCGCCGAGGGATTTCCGATGGTCGAGCAGAAGTTCTCCAGCCGCAGCGGCGATGTCGATCGCCGCGCGTTCATCGTTAGTGCGTGTCATAGGTACTCCACAACTGTGTAGACCTCCCGATCGATACGGGAAGAAAGGTCAGGCCGACCGCAGAGTGTCCAGCACTTTGCACTGGCCTCGATGTGGTCTGCGCCATACCGTAACACCAGAATGAACGATGTTCATTCTATTTCGAACAATGTTCATTCTATGATCTGAGTCACATCAAATTCTGGACGGCGCTCGACAACGAACAGTGTTCGATGTGAATTGAGGATGCCGACCACCGCGACTACGGTGATCAAATGAGCAGTACCAGCAGCAAGTCGATCTACGGCGACGCCGAAGTGCGTCGACGCCGAACTCTCGACGCGGCGATCTCGCTTCTGGACGAAGGAGGCTACTCCGCGCTCACGATCCGCGCTGTCGCCAAACGAGCCGGCACCAGCACTGGCCTGATCTACCAGTACTTCGTCGACAAGCAGGACATCTTCGCCGCCCTCCTCAGCGAAAGTCAGCTGGAAATGGCGGACTTCGTGAACTCGCTCCCTCGCGAGCAGGGACTGAGCGCCTTACTCGAGTCCATGATTTCCGAGTTTGCTCGGCACTGGGCACGGGTGGGTCGACTCACCACCACTTGGCGCGACATCGAAGGCATGGCCGGGTCCGACCGAGAAAGCATGCGGGAACTTCACGCATCCGTAGCGGTCTACAACTCGGCATTGATTCGAGCGCTCACCGAATCTGCTGCAGCCGAAGGGAGCCGGTTGATCGACGACCCCGCGTTGATCCATCTCGTGCTCTCCGGACTCAAAGGCCTGTCGGACACCATCGTCATCAACATCGCCAAAGAAGTCACACCCGAGTACTTCGTGAGCTTCTCCGCCCGGGCGCTCGCGCGGTCCATCACGGAGTGACGGACCGACACCTTACGAACGAACGAGGCGAGCGATGGCCGCCTGAGCTTCCTTGATCTTGACGTCCGCTTCCGGACCACCCTGCTTGGCAGCTTCGACGACGCAACCCGCAAGGTGGGCGTCGAGAAGCTTCAGGGACACGGACTGCAACGCGCTCGTCGCGGCGGATACCTGGGTGAGCACGTCGATGCAGTACCGGTCGTCTGCGACCATGCGTGAAATTCCGGCTACCTGACCTTCGATACGACGAAGGCGCTTGAGCAGATCGTCCTGCTCGGGGCTGTAACTACTCATACCGCAACTATACCCCCTACCCGTATGAGGGCTACTGCGATGCGACGAAGCCCACCCGGACGCGGCGCACGACATCGATGGCCATCAGCCCCGCAACCAGAATCGACAACCCGGCGCCCGAGATCCAGAGACCGTCGTAGTGCGTGCTCTCGAACGGTGGAGCGCCCTCCAGTATCGGTCCGAAGTCGGACGTCGTCGTACCCGCTCGCCAGCACACGACCGCCAGAATCGTTGCGGCGACGATACCGAGTACACCGATCCACGTCTTCACGTCGACACGCGGGGATGGCTGTGGCTCAGTCATCGGCAGACCCGTCCGGTTCGACACCAACCACAACGACCTGACTCAACGCCTCGCGAAGTGCCTGATCGTCCTTTGCCCACGCCCGCACCAATCCCCCGGTGGTCAAACGTAAGCCGATACCGTGCCGACGCCTGGGCACTCCGGACAGCTCACCGAGCGCGCGTGCCGTTTCCCACGGTTCCATTTCGTCCTCGTAGGCAGCGTCGTCGGACTCCGGGAACACCTCGGCGATCTCGGTGATCGGCACCTCTTCGGTTCCCTGACGCAACGTGGTCGCGGTCAGAAGTACGCTCGCGTGCCGCCGTGCTGCGATCACCTGCACGTAGACCAATCCGGTGAGGATCACGGCGAACATCGCCAGACCGAACCAATGCACCACCGGGCCGGTGAACAGTTCGATGACCAAGGCGATCAGGCAGAAGATCGGACCGAACGCGATGGCCCACCACCGAGAACCCGGTTCGTAGTACAGAACGTCCGGGCCGATTTCCGGCGCGCGATCAGCCACGGGCAAACCAACTTCGGGTGGTGTCGCGGTAGATCGCGACGCAGGCACAGATCAGCATGACGGGAACAACCAGCGCGAGCACGGTACTGATCCCGGCGACGACCAGCGCGATCTGCAGCACCGCGAACACTCCGGACACGATCACCAGGATCCGTCGGCACAACGCCCTTCCGGCGCGAGTGGGACCGGCGAGGCCGCCGATCGCGAGGCCGGTCAACAGCAGAACCAGCCCTGACACCCGCACGAAGGTGACGTAGATGTCGATGTTTCCGGCCGAAACGCCTTGATCGGTGAACTGCTCACGCAACGAATACGAAGCGCTGGTGACATTGATCAGGCCGAAGAGTATGAGCAGGAACGCGCTGGCGATCCACAGCCAGAATGCTGCCTCGACAGCCGTCGGGCGCCTGACCTTCGTAGAGATACTCACGGGTTCAAGTGTGCGCTATCCGCTGACGATGCCCGGAATCATGAGCATCAGGAGTGTCACCAGAACAGAGGCTCCGAGGATCGCGAACAAGATCACTTCGGTGCGTGAACCACGTTGGCGCAGTGGCGCGTCGTGGGTGCTTTCCGTACGCAGGGCTTCCTGAGAACTCATCGCGTCCGACCTCTCCCCTACTACTTCAGTGACCCGTTTCACAGTACCCCGAGCTACCTACCGGTTCCCCGCCGGGGGGAAACGAAGAAAGTACGGATTGGACTCTTTTCGGTGCATCATCACGATCGCCCCGACAGCAGCAACTGCCTGCAGGATTTCCGCTCCGCCGAACAGCAGAGTGGCCGCGCCGCCGTCTCCGCCGAGCCCGAAGATCACCGGGATCGCGGAGACCAGCATGAAGACGCCACAGAACGTCAGCAACATTCGAGCCCAGTTCTTGCCGCGACTCATCGCGCGCACGAACAGAAGGAACACGGCGGTGACGATCACGACCAAAACCGCAGAGAATACGATGACCAGTGGGAACATGCCCTCCACGTCGGAACGCGTCAGACCGGCGTCGACAGCTGCCTGATTTCTGAGCATCTCGTCGACGAACATCGACTTCTGCCCGAGCAGCATCCAGATCATCGCGCCGCCCTGGACCAACCCGAGCGCCGTCACAGCCCACCACAACTGAATCGCAGTCACGACGTCCGTCGGCGGCTCGGGTTTCGGCGCAGGTCCCGGGTATCCGTTGTAACCGGGGCCGTATCCCGGGATCTGACCCGTCGGCATCGGTCCGAGTTCGCGGTACGGCTGATTCTCGAACGGCTGGTTCTCGTAGGGAGGTTCCCGGCGGGGCGGTTCCTGGCGCGACGGCGGCCACTGCTCGGTCATGACACCAGCGTATCGGTCGATACCGGCGCAGCCACCATGCGTGACTCCGTCACAGCCATCCGGCAACTTCCGACGCCCAGTAGGTGAGGAGCACGTCGGCACCGGCGCGGCGAATGCTGATGAGCGATTCGAGAATCGCCGCGTCCCGATCGATCCACCCGTTCTGCGCGGCCGCAGTGATCATCGAGTACTCCCCCGAGATCTGGTACGCAGCGACCGGAACCGGGGACCGGTCGGCGGTCTCACGCAGAATGTCCAGGTAGGACATTGCAGGCTTGACCATCACCATGTCGGCGCCCTCGGCGACGTCGAGGTCTACCTCGCGCATCGACTCGCGGCGATTGGCGCCGTCCTGCTGATACGTACGACGGTCGCCTTGCAGTGAGGATCCGACGGCTTCACGGAACGGCCCGTAGAACGCTGACGCATATTTCGCGGCATAGGCGAGCTGGCCGACATCGACATACCCCGAAGCATCGAGTGCACCACGGATCGCAGCCACCTGACCGTCCATCATGCCGCTGGGTCCGAGCAGGTGCGCACCCGATTCAGCTTGCGCGAGAGCCATTTCGACGTATCGGATCAAGGTCGCGTCGTTGTCGACAGCGCCGCCGGCAGTCAACACGCCGCAGTGGCCGTGATCGGTGAACTCGTCGAGGCAGGTATCTGCCATGATGACCGTCGAATCGCCGAGTTCGTCTGCCAGAGCGCGCAATCCGACATTGAGGATTCCGTCGGGATCGGAGGCACCGGACCCCTGGGGATCCTTGTCCTCCGCCTTCGGAACACCGAAGAGCATCAGGCCACCGACGCCGGCTTCCACCGCTTCCACTGCTGCGGACCGCAGCGAATCGAGGGTGTGCTGGAAAACGCCTGGCATGGAACTGATCTCACGCGGTGCGTCGATGCCGTCGGCGACGAACATCGGCAAAACGAGGTGCCGGGGTTCGAGCGAGGTCTCTGCCACGAGTCGCCGGAGCGCAGGAGTGCGCCGGAGCCGGCGAGGGCGATGAGTGGGAAACACGAGAAGTAGCCCTCCTTCGTCGGAACCTGTGAGCGGTTGAGGAGTCCACAGACTCCTCAACCCCTCACGGATGCGCTAGCGCCTTCGAGACTTCTTGCGCGGGGGCGGCAAAGCACCTTCGGCGCGCAGACGAGCAGCATGCTCGGCGAGAGCCTCCACCAGCGGTCCCACCTGCGAGGTCTCGGGCTGCACGTCGACGCGCAGACCGAACTCGATAGCGGTTTCGGCCGTCTTCGGGCCGATGCACGCGACCAACGTGCGGGCGTGCGGCTTGCCGGCGATGCCGACGAGGTTGCGCACGGTCGAGGACGAGGTGAAGCAGACGGCGTCGAATCCACCGGTCTTGATCATCTCGCGGGTCTCGGCCGGCGGCGGCGCTGCCCGGACGGTGCGGTAGGCGGTGACGTCGTCGATCTCCCAACCGCGTTCGCGCAGGCCCTCTGCGAGGGTTTCGGTCGCAATGTCCGCCCGCGGCAACAGAACCCGGTTGACCGGATCGAAAACGTCGTCGTACGGGGCGAATTCGGCCAACAGGCCTTCGCTGGACTGCTCACCGGTCGGGATCAGCTCGGGGTTGATGCCGAACGAGCGCACCTTGGCTGCGGTTGCTTCACCGATGCAGGCGATCTTCACACCGGAGAAGGCGCGAGCGTCGAGGCCGAACTCTTCGAACTTCTCCCACACTGCGCGAACAGCATTGGTGGAAGTGAAGACGACCCACTGGTAGCGACCGTCGACGAGTCCCTTGACCGAACGCTCCATCTGAGCCGGGCTGCGAGGCGGCTCGACGGCGATGGTCGGAACCTCGATCGGGATCGCTCCGTGAGTGACCAGACGGTCGCTCATCTCGCCGGCCTGATCCTTGGTGCGCGGCACGAGGACGGTCCAGCCGTACAGAGCGCGCGATTCCCACCACGACATCTTGTTGCGCTGCGCGACAACCTTGCCGACGGTGACGATGAGCGAGCCCACCAGTTCGGATCCGGCTTCGTTGAGCGTCGCGAGAGTTGCCTCGACGGTTCGCTGCTGACGAGTGGTACCGCGGACGGTGATCGCAGCAGGCGTCTGCGGGGCCAAGCCGTTCTCGACCAGCGCGCTGGCGGTCTCGGCGAGATGTCCGGACGTCGCGTGCAGGACAAGCGGTCCCGGTGCAGCGGCCAGAGCAGCCCAGTCGACTTCACCGCGAACGTCGGCCTCGGTGTGACCCGAGCCGAGCGCCATGCCGGCGTAGCTCGGCACAGCCGAACCGGAAGGCAGACCCGGGAGAACCTCGAACTGAACCTGCGTGCGGGCGACTGCGGTGACCTCTGCGATCACGGAATCCGTGGTCAGCGGGTCGCCGGAGACCAGACGCACGACGTCGTGGCCGTTCTTGGCCTCGTGCACCAATGTCTTTGCAACCTCGGCAGGCTCGCCGAGTGCCGGACGCACGTCCGCGATCAGCTCGCCGGTCTCCTCGTCGCGGCCCATGTCGATGCCGACGAGTGCGACGACGCCCTTGTCTACATCCGGATCGGTGAATGCCATTGCGGCGCCGGTGAGGACGTCACGTGCGCGAACGGTGAGCAGGGCGGGGTCGCCCGGTCCCGATCCCACGAACAGGATCCGTCCGGGAGTGTTCTTTCGGACTCGGGTCATCGGTGATTCTCCAGTGCGCTGTATCGAAATGGGAACTTGGTGCAAGTGCAAAGTGGGGCGTCAAACATCGGCTGCCTCGCCTGTAGTCACGTTCATCAACTCGCGGGCGCCGAGTTCGAGTAACTCGCGCGCTACCGCTCGGCCGAGTTCCTCGGCCTTGTCCGGCGCACCCACGGCGCCGGTACGGATGACGTCCGAACCGTCGATGGCGGCTGCGCAGCCGCGTACCGACAGTTCGTCGAAGATTCTGCCGTCGTCGTCGAGGGATTCGACGATCTCCGCGATCGCTCCCACCGGAGCGGTGCAGCCGGCTTCCAACTCGGCGAGCAGGGCGCGCTCGGCCGTAACTGCCGCCCGGGTACCCGCGTCGTCGTGCTCGGCGAGGATCGCCGCCAATTCCGCATTGGCAGAGAGGCATTCGACGGCCAGAGCACCCTGCGCCGGAGCGGGGAGCATCTGCACGGGCTCGATATTCTCGGTGATGAGATCGAGCAGGCCGATACGGGACAGGCCGGCGCGAGCGAGGATCACGGCGTCGAGTTCACCGGATTCGACTTTGCCGAGACGGCGCTGCAGGTTGCCCCGCAACGGCACGATGTCGAGGCCGAGACCGAGTGCCTTCAGCTGCGAAACACGGCGCGGCGCCGAGGTTCCCACCTTGGAACCGGCCGGAAGCTCCCCGAGGACCAGACCGTCACGGGCGACGAGCGCGTCACGCGGATCTTCGCGTGGCGGAATCGCCGCGATGACGAAACGCGGGTCCTGCGCGGTCGGTAAGTCCTTGTAGGAATGCACCGCAACGTCGACGCGGTTGTCCAGCAAGGCTTCTCGAAGCTCTGCCGTGAACACTCCGACGCCGATCTTCTGGACGGGATCGGTGGACTGGTCGCCCTTGGTCTTGATGATGACCAACTCGGCGGGATGTCCGGCCGCAATGAGGGCATCGCGCACGGTACCGGCCTGCGTGGTCGCGAGAAGACTTCCGCGAGTGCCGATCCGCAGCGGGCTCCCCGATCGAGGGGTGGTGACGCTCATGCCTGCAGGTCCCTTCCAGTGCGGTCGCCGTCCACCAGATCGGTGGGTGTGGCCACGGCCGCGGGAGATCCGGGGCTGAGTTCGAAGAGTTCGCGCAGCGCTGCTGCGTAGGAGTCGCCGCCGGGGGCCGACGCGAGTTGCTTGACGCGCACGGTCGGGGCGTGGAGCAGCTTGTCCACGACGCGTCGCACGGTGCGTGCAACCTCGTCGCGCTGCGGATCGTCCAGGCCGGGCAGACGCGAATCGAGTCGCATCAGTTCGGCTTCGACGACGTCGGCGGCGCGCTGACGCAAAGCCGTCACGGTCGGAGTGACCTCCGCGAGGCGCTGTCCGGCAAGGTAGGTCGCAAGCTCGCCGGCGACGATGGTGCGTGCGGCATCTGCGTCAGAGGCGGCGGCGCCTGCCGCTGGATCACGCTGCAGCGTCTCCATGTCGAGAACGGTCACACCCGGCAGGCCGGCGACGGCGGGATCGATGTCGCGCGGCAGCCCGAGGTCGCAGATGACGAGGTGCTTGGTGTTGTCGCGATCGGGCTCGGCGAGTGCGCGGTGCACATCCGCCAGGGTGACCACTGCCCCGACCGCGCCGGTACAGGTGACCATGACATCTGCCTGCGCCATCGCGGCCGAAAGCTGATCGAAGGCAACACCGTCGGCGTCGACGCCGTTGGAGCGTGCCGTCTCTGCCAGGTGCTCGGCGCGTTCCTGTGTCCGGTTGACGACGACGATGCGTGCGATTCCGGCGCGGGTGAGATGCGCAACCGACAGACCGCCCATCGAGCCTGCACCGACAACCACGGCAGTGCGGCCGACCAGGCCGCCCTCACCGATGATGCCCGCTGCACGATCGAGAGCCACCGACACGACTGATGCTCCGGCGGAGTCGATTCCGGTTTCGGAATGCACTCGCTTGCCGACGCGCAGTGCCTGCTGAGCCAGTTCGTGGACGACGCGTCCGGCGGCCTGCTGCGCATCCGAAGATGCGTAGGCCGAACGGATCTGGCCGAGGATCTGCTGTTCGCCGATCACCATGGAATCGAGGCCGCTGGCCACCGCGAAGAGGTGCTCGACGGCTGCTTCGCTGTAGCGGACGTACGCGTGAGCGTGCAGCGCTGTCAGGTCGAGACCCGAATGGTCGGCCAGGATTTCACCGACCTCGGTGAGTGCACCGTGGAACGCGTCCACCACCGCGTAGACCTCCACCCGGTTACAGGTGGAGACGATCATCGCTTCGGAGATGTGCGAAGACGCCAGAAGCTTGTCGATCAGCTTCGGACGATCGGTGTCGGTGACAGCTACTCGCTCGAGCACCGGGACGGGCGCGGTTCGATGCGAGACCCCGACAAGCAGAACACTCACGGCGCGATCACTGATCCGTTTCTTGTCGAACCTGCTCCGACCGGAGCGGGTGAACTGGTGGATGGGACTGACGAAGCGGATGCGGCGTGAGCCACTCGTACTCGCGGCGCGCTGGATGCCTGATCGGCATTGCGCGCACTGTTGAAGGAGAGAACCTGCATCTCGACGGCTAGATCTACACGTCGCAGTTCCACGTGATCGGGAACGTCGAGGGCGATCGGCGAAAAACTCATGATGCAGCGCAGCCCGGCGCTGACGAACTGGTCGCACACGCCCTGAGCTGCCTCGTCCGGTGTGGAGATGACGCCGATGGTCGCATTCAGTTCACGGCAGGCGACGGTCAGTTCCTCGGTACTGCGCACGACGAGATCCCCGACTCTGCTTCCGATTCGATCTGCATCACTGTCGAAGAGTCCGACCATCTCGAAACCGCGGCGGCTGAATCCGCCGTAGCCGACCAGCGCCTTGCCGAGGTTTCCGACTCCGACGAGAACGACCTTGTGCCCACGATCGAGTCCGAGTGCACGCTCGATGCGGATGCGGAGCCTGTTGACGTCGTACCCGACGCCACGGACACCGTTGGGTCCGAGGAACGACAGATCCTTACGCAACTTCGCTGATCCGACACCTGACGCCTGCGCGAGTTCCTCGCTCGAGACGATGGAGGTACCCCGGTCGGACATCACTCCGAGGACCCGCAGGTATGCGGCCAAGCGCGTCACCGTAGCCTGGGGGATGACGCGATCCTGAGCGATCGGGTCGGTAACCGAGGCGCTGGAAGCGTCGGTGACGGAAGAGCCCGCAGCGCCGGTGACGCGCTGAGCCACAGGCTCATGCGTCTGGTGCGGTTCGGTCACGTCGCTGGCTCCTCGTCCGGTCGACACGACTGTCGACCTCCACGATGCTCCGGGGGAATGTTCACACCACGGTAACCGCTTGTGAACCCATGCACAAAGTTGCTCGAGACGGGTTCGATGTGCCGTTCACCTGCAAAGCGGCTCCGCGGACAACTTTGAGGGTTGCCTTACTTGCGTAAATCGTCACGAAGGCGCTCCTCGTCGACTTCCCAGTAACCGTGCTCGCGTCCGTCGAGAAGAATGACGGGCAATCTGTCTCCGTACTCCGCTCTCAGCTCTGGATCCGTCGCGGCAGCTTCGTCCACGTCGATGCACGTCAATTCCAGCTCGAACTCGGAACAGACCCGTCGCAGGACCTCCGCCGCGCCGACGCAGGACGCGCATCCTGCGCGTGTCAACAGGGTCACTTCATGCGTAGCTGCAGTCATCGACGCATACCTTTCTTCTACGGGGACGCCATCTACTTGATCGGTCGAGTGTGCCTCCGGAGCCCCACTCGGTGCCAAATCGGCGGAGAGGAACGTCACACACCACAGGGAAGGTCACCATCCAACCCATCGGGCCTCATCGCGGAGGATAGGCTGACTCGAAGAGTTCTCTGCTCGAGAATGCAACACGGGAGGTGCGGGTGCCTGCGCGATCACTACCGAACGGCTCCGGATTCGGATCAGGGCTTGCCGGGGTCATTCTCCCCGGACGTCGCCATGTGAAGAATCCGCTGGGCCCGAGTGAGTCGGAAGTTCGAGCCAATCTCGCCGGCGAGGCGAGCGCTGACGCAGCTCTGGCATTGCACGAAGCTGCCAACCCCACAGAACCGGAAACCGGCGAAGAGCCCCCGGCCGTTCCGCGCGACCTCACGGCCGCCGCATTCTTCGACGTCGACAACACCATGGTGCAGGGTGCGTCGATCATCCACTTCGCCCGTGGTCTCGCTGCACGAAAGTATCTCAAGACCTCGGATCTGGTGGATTTCGCGTGGAAGCAGATCAAGTTCCGAGTCACCGGCCGAGAAAGTAGCGACGACGTCGCCGAAGGCCGCGAGAAAGCACTGTCCTTCGTGGCCGGTCGATCCACCGCCGAACTCGCCCGCCTCGGCGAGGAGATCTACGACGAGGTCATCGCCGACAAGATCTGGCCAGGCACGAGGGCGTTGGCCCAGATGCACCTCGACGCCGGACAACAGGTGTGGTTGGTGACGGCAACTCCGGTCGAACTGGCTCAGGTCATCGCCGAGAAACTGGGATTGACCGGCGCCTTGGGCACTGTCGCCGAGAGTGAGGACGGCGTCTTCACCGGCCGACTCGTCGGCGACATCCTGCACGGCATGGGCAAGGCGCACGCCGTACGGACGTTGGCGGTGCGTGAAGGACTCAATCTCAAGCGCTGTTCCGCCTACTCCGACAGCCACAACGACGTTCCGATGCTCTCGTTGGTGGGGACACCGGTGGCGATCAATCCCGACGCAGATCTTCGTGAACTCGCGAAGAACCGCGGGTGGGAAGTTCGCGATTTCCGCACCGGACGAAAGGCCGCCAAGATCGGCGTACCGACGGCGCTGGTGCTCGGAGCGGTCGGCGGGGCGCTCGCGGCAATTCTCGCCAGGCGCAAAGAACAGAACGTCTGAGCGGGTTCGGTCCGGATCGAGCAGCGATCCGGACCGAACTCAGCCGAGAAAGACGTTGCGACGCTTGGCCAACAGTCGATACAGCGTCTGCTGAATGGTTTCCCGGACGTGGTCCGTGACCTCGAACAGGACCATCGGATCGTCGGCGGCACCGCTCTCGAAGGTGTCGGTGACGATGGGCTTTCCGAACTCGATGTACCACTTCGACGGCAACGGAACCAGGCCGAGCGGCCCGAAGTGTGGAAACAGCGGTGTCACCGGGAAATACGGAAGACCGAGAACGCGTGCGAGTGTGGTGAGATCACCGATTTTGGGATAGATCTCCTCCGAACCCACGATCGAGCACGGAATGATCGGAACACCGGTTCGCATTGCGGCCGACACGAAGCCACCGCGCCCGAACCGCTGCAACTTGTACCGCTCACTGAACGGTTTCCCGATGCCCTTGAATCCTTCCGGGAACACGGCCGCGACTTCACCGTCGTTGAGCAGACGCTCGGCGTCGGGGTTGCAGGCCAACGTATGACCGGCTTTGCGCGCCAGTCCACCCACCACTGGCATCTCGAATGCCATGTCCGCAGCCAACATTCGCAGTGGACGATGCGCTGGATGGTGATCGTGCACGGCAACCGACGTCATCAGTCCGTCGATCGGGATCACACCGGCGTGGTTGGCGACCACAAGCGCTCCCCCGGTGAGGGGAATGTTCTCGATCCCACTGACCTCGACGCGAAACCACTTCTCGAACAACGGGCGCAACATCGGCATGACGACGTTGTCCGCGAAATGCGGGTCGAATCCGAACTCGTCGACCTCGTAGTCGCCCGACACCCGACGTCGGAAGAATTCTGCTGCCGAGGCGATCTGGTCGACGATCGCCGACCTGGCCGAATCGACGAACGTGCTCTCACCGCCGTGGTCGGCCGCCGAGGACACTCCGGACGGATGCCGACGTTCACTTTGTTCACGGATGTCACGCTCCGCACCGGTGACGGACTCACGCGAACGGGAAGTTGCCGACTTTCCGGTGTGAGTTGCGCTGGGCCGCAGGGGAATTACCTTCGCCACGTCAGTCACCCCTTCACCGCACTTCGTCCCGACAGCGGCATGTGCATCACGTCTGCACTTGTTGCCGCCGCGGCGGTGTCACCGCCGAGGATGGTGGTCAACGCATTCTCCGCCCGATCGATCCACTCGGACTTGATGATCCGGCGCGTCTGCATCGCACGCATGAAATCGTCGAGTGCTTGCATGGTGGTCCATCGCGGCTCGAACCCCAGCTCGCTGCGCATGCGAGTGGTGTCGAGTCCGCAGCCGAACCGGAAGTACTCGAGTTGCTCGTCGGTGTACAGCCTCATGGACGACCCCACCAACGCGCTCCCGACGCTGCGGAACAGAGCGAGCGGCATGGGAACTTCCACCCTGCCTGCCCGGCGGATCGCCTGCGACATCATGACCACTCCGTCGCCGGCGATGTTGTACGTACCCGAAGCGTGTCCGATGGTCGCCTTCTCCAGCGCCGCGAGGGCATCCTCGACGTGGAGCAATTGCAGGCGCGCGTTGCGCCCGACGATGGTGGGCACGAGTGGGGCGGTGACGTAGTGCCCGACGGTTGCAGTCAGCTGAGGTCCGATCAACGGCGCCAACCGCAGAATCCCGACCGAGATGTCCGGGCGCCGACGCCCCATTCCGCGGAGGTATCCCTCGATCTCGAGGCTGTCGCGGGCATATCCGCCCGGCGGCCGGCGGCGCGCACTCATTTCTTCGGTGAACTGAGCGGGATCCTTGGCACTGCACCCGTAGACGACCGAAGCCGAGCGCAGGATCACCTTGCGAACCGTCGGCGCTTTCTGGCAGACCGCGAACAGTTGCATGGCGCCGATGACGTTCATGTCCTTCATCGCGGCGCGGCTGCCGGCTTTGGGGGCTTTCTGAAGCGTCGACGCGTGCACGACGGTGTCGACCTCGGCGTTTCGGATCACTTTGCCGATCAGCGGATTGCGGATGTCTGCTCGCACGAATTCCGCGCGGCCCATTCTGCGCATCATGTCCTTGCTCGGACTGACGGCGTCGACGGCGATGACACGCTCGATCGACGGATTCTGCGCAAGCCTGGTCACCAGGTAGCCGCCGAGAAATCTGCTCGCCCCGGTCACCAGTACGACGCGAGGCGTCGTGCCCCCTGAAGTGTTGTCACCTTCAACCACCAAGTACCCCCATATCCAGTAGAAACGCGCTCTGCCGAAGCGTCCCTCCCGCGATTTTCCCCCACTTTACGGGCAGAGGGGGTCCCGCGCTGACTACCCAAATTTCGGCCATTCAAGACAAACCGCCCAGCCAATGAGACGTGGCACACATCGCTTCCCCCCGAATATGCTGATGCCCGCCACCCCGGAAGGGGTGGCGGGCATCAACAGGTACTGCTTATTTACCGAGTTTCCTGCGCTGTACTCGGGTACGACGAAGCAGCTTGCGGTGCTTCTTCTTCGACATGCGCTTGCGACGCTTCTTGATCACTGAACCCATAGCGGGTGTCCCTCACGTTCTTCTCTAGCGTTCCTGCGCACGCCGGTCACGTACGCCTGCGCCAAGCAATTGGCGCCTGGCCCTCGTTTTAACTAGCTCAGCGCCTTACGACACCAGCTTGCTGGTACGACAGTGACTCATCGTACCGGTGTGGAGTCACTCGGCATAAACCGAGCCTCCGGCACAGCAACCGCTGTGCCCGCGACTCGGCTCACGCCGAGGTCATCCTCTTCGAACCGGCTGGTCAGCCGGCATCGAAGTACGAGGTTTCGAGGTAATCGTGTACTGCCTTCGCATGTACACGGAACGAACGGCCCACTCGTACAGCAGGCAATTCGCCACTGTGTACCAACCGGTACACAGTCATTTTCGACACCCTCATCAAAGTTGCTACCTCAGCAACAGTGAGGAATTGCGTGCCGGCCACTGCCGGCTTTCCGTCGTGGGACGAACCCATGGACGGCTTGTTTGCAGACACCATTAATCCACATACCTCCAGCACGACTCGCGCCGCCGGCTTCCCCTCCGGCGGAACAGACACGTACGTACTAAGTCGAGCTTAGCTGTACTGGTGGGGTTAAAGCGACGGGTGTGGCTAAACGGACGACTAATCCGCAGCTGCACCCATCGCGGCCGAGCGCGACTTGGCGGCATCCAAGGCATCGAAGAACGCCGTCCGCAGGCCGCCCGCTTCGAGCTGACGCAGTGCCGCAGCCGTCGTTCCGCCCGGTGACGTCACCGCGGCGCGAAGATCCGTCGCGCTGTCGCCGGTGCGATCGAGCATCGCTGCGGAACCGACCATCGTCTGCACCACCAATTCGGTAGCGACCGGGCGCGTCAGGCCGAGACCGACTCCCGCGTCGATCATCGCTTCGGCGACCAGAAAGAAGTAGGCCGGGCCGGAACCGGAGACAGCCGTGACCGCGTCGATCTGCGATTCGGGAACCGTGACCACCTTGCCGACGCTGCCGAGGATGCCGCGTACGAGCTCGAGATGCTCGGCCTTGACGTGCCGTCCGGGCGAGAGCACGCTCACGCCCTCCCCGACCAACATGGGGGTGTTCGGCATGACGCGGATGACCGGGAACCCTGCGGGCAGACGCGTTTCGAAGAATCCCGTGGGGATTCCCGCCGCAAGGGAAACGATCAATTGTTCGAGGTCGCCGTCCAGATCGACCTTCGTCAACGCCGTGAGCGCTGACTCGACGTCGTTCGGCTTCACCGCGATGACGATGACGTCCGCACCCTCGGCGGCATCGGCGACCGTGCTGACGCGGATGGAGTATTCGGCGATCAATTCGTCTGCGCGAGGCTGATATTGCTCGGCGACGACCAGATCCTTGATGGCGTGGCCGGCCTGCAACAGCCCGGAGATCAGCGCCTCGCCGATCTTGCCGCCACCGATAATCGCAATTCTTGTCATGGCGAACAGCCTGCCACGACCGCAGCGATCGACCCTAGCGGGGCATCATCGCCAATTGACGACTCTGGACGACGACTGCGCCCGTCGAATCGAGAACAGCATGATCCTCTTCGAACCACGTGCTGCCCAGAACATCCGAGCTCGCCCGCACGCGAAGCCATCCCGGCGTCGGCAGTCGGCGCAGGTACGTCGTCAACTGCACGGTCGGCGCCCACCCGAACAGGCCGCGGTTCATCGTCACCGGCGCGCTGATGTCACCCGCCATGATCGCGAACAGCACAGCGGTGTCGAGGTCGTTTTCGTCCTCGGGTCGAGGACGGACCCACATCCTGACCTCGGCCTCGCCTTGGCTGCCGGTCAGGAAGTGCGCCGAGGTGGTGTCGATTCGCATGTCGCAACCCTGACCGACATGCACGACCTGCGCCATCGGGTGATCGCCGATGACTGCCACCGCACTCTCCGGCGGTTCCGGTGACATGTCGTCGATCGACGAGGCCGTGACGAAGGTGGGGTCGCCGTCATCGGGGAATCCGAGCGTGACCGCCGCGCGAACAGCGCTGCGGCCCGCCTGGCTCAACTCGACGTCGAACAACGCGACCTGGCGCCCCTGCTTTCGGACGATCACCTCCAGTTCGACTTCACCCGGATCTGGGGCCGACAGATAGTTGGCGCTCACCGCGAGTGGCTGCATCTTCAGAAGCGAGTCGTTCTCACCTGCGCCGTCTCGCAGACATCGACGCGCGGCAGCGGCGCACACAGCCATCATGGAGCCGCCGTGCACTTTCGGCCCGATGGTCCAGATCGAATCGATCGTTGCGGTGTATCGCCCGTCGCCGAGCGAGGTGAGGCGATTGAGATCTTGAAAGGGACTGGTGCTCATCGATTTTCCTGTTCGGTGCTTTCTCGGTGTTGCGGGAAATGTCGTGCGGCCAAATCTTGGTGCGCCAGGCGTCGCAAAGCTGTCAGGACGGGTTCGTACATGGCGGTTCCGAGGACCGCATAGCGAATGCCGTCCTCGGTCGAACTGGTAGGCATCAGCTCGATTTCCACTTCGGCAATCCCTCGGATGTGGTCGCCGTAGGCGCGCAGGCGCTCGTCCGAGAGACTCAGTCCTGCATCCTCGAGGCCGATCAGTGCCCGCTCGAGGTGCGCGACCGCCACGTACCTCGGCTCGAAAACCTGACCGAGAAACTCCAGAACCTTGCGAGCTCTGGGGAACTCTGGATCCGGTTCAGGTTCGACGTACGGGGGTAGTTGCGCGATTGCGCGGCCGAAAGTCTCGAATTCGGATCGCTCGTCAGTGTCCACCAGTTCGAGCACCGCGCGAATCCGTGGAATCGCGAGTCCCGCCCCGGCCAGGGCCCTGATCAACGCGAGTCGCCGGACGTGCTGTTCGCCGTACCTCGCTCCCGTTGCGCTGGTCGGCTCACCCGGCATCAGCAGACCTTCACGGAGGTAGTACTTGATAGTGGCCAGTGCAACGCCGGACTGTGCGGCCAGTTCGGAAACCTTCACCGCTCCTCCGTCCAACTCGCTCGACCCTTTACTGGATAGTGATGCTATCCAATGGTGGCCGAGCATCGGTAAGGAGGACACGCCTTGCGCTAGGGTTGAACCTTCTTTAGTCACACCACCAGAAATTTCCGAACGGAGCGAACAGGCGGAATGACGGATTTGCAGTCGGAGGCTCAGCCCGACGAACAGTGGCGCATCGTGGAACCACTGACGCTGACTCCCCTGCTCACCGCCGCACTCGAGGTGTTCCACGAACTCGGTTACCACGGAGCGTCGGTTCGTGACATCGCAAAACGTGCCGGTGTCACCGTGCCGACGCTGTATTACCACCACGGCAACAAACAGGGCATCCTCGTCGCGCTGATGGAACCGGGCATCGAGAACGTCACCGCACGCGCGAGCGCTGCGGTCGACGCTGCCGGACCGTCGCCGACGGCACAGTTCGGCAATCTCGTCGAGGCGTGTGTTCTGCACATGACCAGTCGCTCCGACATAGCCTTCCTCGATTCCGAACTGCGATACCTCGAGGACGCGGAACGAAAGAGCTACGCCGCCAAGCGAAAGAAGCTCGAGAACCTACTCGTCGACGTACTGACGGCAGGCGTCGAGAGCGGTGAGTTCACGGTCCCGGACATCACCGGAACGGGCCGTGCACTACTGGGAATGTGTCAGTCCGTCGTCCTCTGGTATCGACTCGACGGACCGCAGACTCCGCGCGAAGTCAGTGTTCTCTACCGCGAGATAGCCCTGAAAGCCGTCGGCGTCACTTCTTGAGCACTGAACTTCCCGGCATGTCCGATTAGCCCTTAACTGACGAACGTCACACCTGTCGGCTGACACCGAAACCGGGACGCGCCCACGGTCGCGGGTCCACACTTAGAAGCAGAGATGCGCGGGGTGGATCCGCAGACCGAGGGAGTTCTTGACGTATGGCCAACAGCAATCCATTTGTTCCTCCTAGCGCGGTCGACGTCGACCTTTCCGCGGTCGCCTGGGGGGCGAACCGCACGATGTCCGACTTCGAGACTGGAATGTGGCGGATGGAAGAGGCGCAGCCGCAACTGCGCTCACCGATCGTTGCGGTAGAGGTACTCGATCGTGCCCCGGACTGGGATCGACTTCTCGACGCAGTCGAGTGGGCATCGCACGTGGTTCCGCGTATTCGTATGCGAGCAGTGGAACCGGCAATGCAGCTGGGCAATCCGGTGTGGTCCGTCGATCCCGAGTTCGACATCGGCTACCACCTACGACGCGTCCGCCTACCTGCACCGGCGGACTTCGATCACGCACTGCGCATGTGTCGTCACCTTGCGACGGAACCTTTCGACAAGGCTCGACCGCCGTGGAGCGCGCTGCTCATCGAAGGTCTCGACGACGGTCGCGCCGTGTTCGTGGTCAAGACTCACCACTCCATCACCGACGGCATGGGCGGCATCCAGATGATGACGCTCCTGCACAGCAGACGCCCGGACCCCACTCCGAACAAGCCCGACCGCACACCGCCTGCTCCTGAGCATCTGTCATCGGTGGGCGCCTTCGGCGAGGAGGTCGTCAGCGAGATCCGGCGTGCGCCCTCGCGTATCGCCAAGCTGGTCCGCGGTGCCACCAATGTTGCGACCACGGCGATCTCGAGTCCGATCACGACGGCTTCCGAGGTCCTCGGTTACGCCAATTCACTCCGCAAGATCGTCACTCCCCCAGCTCGTTCCGGTTCCCCTCTGCTCCACGATCGTGGTCTCGGACGGTGGTTCGGAACTCTCGAAGTGGGTGTTCCCGAGCTCAAGGCCGGAGCAAAAGCTGCCGGCGGCTCACTCAACGACGCTTACGTCGCCGCATTGCTCGGCGGCTTCCATCGCTACCACGAAGCCTTCGGACAATCCGTCGAGAGCATCCCGATGGGTATGCCGATCAGCATGCGCACGGGCGCGGATGCCAACGGCGGCAACCGGTTTGCAGCCGTTCGCTTCAACGGCCCGGTCGCCGAAACGGATCCGGCCAAACGCATCAGGCAGGTGCGAGAGATCGTTCTGAGTCTGCGTGAGGAACCGGCGTTGGACGCTATCGACGTCGCCGCCCCGATCCTCGCTCGCCTGCCGAACTATCTACTCGCGAACTGGTATCTGTCCCAGTCGACGGGTCTGGACCTGCAGGCCAGCAACGTCGCCGGCGTACCGGTACCGGTCTATCTCGCCGGAGCGAAGATCGAGCGGATGTTCCCGTTCGGCCCGGCGCCCGGTTGCGCGGCAATGGCGACACTGGTCTCCCACGTCGGGGTGTGCTGTATCGGAATCAATCTCGACACCGCCGCGATCACAAAACCCGCGCTGCTGATGCAGTGCTTGCAGGAGAGCCTGGACGAGATCGTCGCTCTCGGAGTCACAACGGAAGGTGCGTGAGTCATGAGCGAGAACACGACCAACCCGCGCGTGTACCTCACCGAAACCATGACAGAGGCCGAAGCCGGCGTGCTGCGAAAGTGGCTTGCCGACAAGGCAACCGAATCCGAAACACGGCCGGTCACCGTCAACATCACCGACAAGACCCTGGCCGAACTGGCGGCGCGGACCGACGACCCGATGCTCGCGCCGCTTCGCGTGGTGTGGATCCCGGACACCCATACCAAGCACAACGTCGC
The DNA here is from genome assembly GCF_044908235.1 of Rhodococcus sp. 27YEA6. Taxonomy (NCBI): domain Bacteria; kingdom Bacillati; phylum Actinomycetota; class Actinomycetes; order Mycobacteriales; family Nocardiaceae; genus Rhodococcus; species Rhodococcus sp. 27YEA6. The sequence continues at coordinate 165,698 of NZ_JBIYCY010000006.1, forward strand.
GGTGCGACTACGTGATGCGCTGGCACCACGCGATCCTCTCCACCCCGGACGCGGTGCACAACGCAGAACCCTGCGCACCGACCCCTCTCGGTGCCAGGTCATCGAAGGTGAACCCGCACCACTGAGCGATCTCGAGCGCCGCCTCGAAAAGAGCGGTGGCGGTTCGCTACCGGAGTTCATCCGACGGCAGGCCGCTCTGGCACTCGAACGCGCCGAATTGGGCCTACTGGGTGGCCAGTACAAGGTGTCACGGTTCGTCGTCGACGAGATCACCGACACCCGCCGATTCGCCACCGAGGTCATGGCTTTGGCCGACCGGTTGAACATCGCCGTCGCCGAAGTCGATCGCCGCGCACGTGAAGCTCTCGAAGAAATGGTTGCCACCCAGAGTCGCCAAGCCATCGCGGTGTGGGATCGCCTGGGCCGCTACTTCGCTCGCGCCTACAAGCTGGACGTGGACACGAGCCGCTTCGAGGAACTCCGTGAGCTGAACAAGGAACACTCACTGGTCTTCCTCCCCAGTCACCGTTCGTACCTCGATCCCCTCGTCCTGCGTCCGGCGTTGATCGCGAACGGCTTGCCGCTCAATCACGTCATGGGCGGCCTCAACATCAGTTTCTGGCCCATGGGCTCGATCCTCAAGCGCAGCGGCACCGTCTTCATTCGTCGAAGCATCGGCAACGACGAGGTCTACAAATGGTCGATGCACGAGTACATGCGCTATCTGCTGACCAAGCGCTTCAATCTGGAGTGGTACATCGAAGGTGGACGCGGACGTACCGGGAAACTACGCCCGCCGCGCTTCGGTCTCCTGACCTACCTGACCAAGGCATTTCAGGTCAGCGGAGCGTCCGACGTGTACCTCGTCCCGGTTGCGCTGAGCTACGACCAACTCTACGAGGTCGGGGCCATGGCTGCCGAGGCGCTCGGCGCCGAGAAGACACCGGAAGGCCTGCGCTGGATGGTGGGTTACGTACGCGCCCAGGGAAAACGCAACGGTGTCGCGCACGTGACCATCGGCCGGCCGCTCTCACTCGCGGACGCACTCAGCCAGGAAACCGATCAGCGCCTCGCCATTCAGAAGGCCGGCATCGAGGTGTGTCACCGCATCAACGAGGTCACCCCGGTGACCGTGTCTTCACTGGCGATGTTGGCGTTCCTCGGAATCGAAGACCGGGCGTTGACAGTTCGTGAACTCACCGCGATTCTCACGCCGCTGTTCGGCTACATCACCGCGCGAAATCTTCCGATCGCCGGCGACGTCGAACTGTCCGATCCGCGTGTCATCGAGAAGGCATTGCAGACACACGTCGATTCCGGGGTGCTCGAGCGCTTCGATCGGGGCGGCGAGCAGGTCTTCTACCTCGGCAAGGACCAGCATCTTGTCGCTGCCTTCTACCGCAACAACACGATTCACTTTCTTGTCGTGCGTGCCATCACCGAACTCGTACTTCAGGCAGCCGTCGAAGAGCGGTTCGAGGACCCCATCGGGGACGGGTGGGCAGAGGCCAAGCGCATCCGAGATTTGTTGAAATTCGAGTTCTTCTTCAGTGACCGGGACACGTTCGAGCAGGAGATGCGGACCGAGCTGACGCTGATCGACCCCGAGTGGGAAACCGTCATGGCCGACGACAAACGAACCGAGCACATGATCGAGACGGTTCGCCCGTACCTCGCGCACCGCGTGCTCCAACCGTTCCTCGAGGCGTACCAGGTTGTCGCCGATCAGCTTGTGCTCGCGCCGATTTCGACATCGTTCGACGAAAAGTCGTTCATCAGCAACTGCATCGACGTCGCACATCAGCGTCGACTGCGGCAGCAGATCGCCAGCAACGAATCCGTCTCCGGTGAGTTGTTCGCCACCGCACTGAATTTGGCGCGCAACCGTAACTTGATCGAAGTCGACGACGACGGAGTCCGGGCCCGGCGCCTGGCATTCGCTGCCGAGATCAAGGTTCAGGTCGAGCGCCTGCGTCACCTTCGCGCACTCGCGCATGCACGACTCGATCAGGTGGCGATGCCGGTACCGGACGCCGCTGCGGTAGTGACCATTCCAGAAGCAAACCGAGCGCCCGCCGCGAACGAGGAAGTAGGACTGTGACCGGACTCGAGCGTCTGCACTCCGCCATCGAAGCCGCCCCGCCCGGGCCCGGAACGATCGCCGCCTTCGACCTCGACGGCACCTTGATCAGCGGGTACTCGGCCAGCGTTGTGTACCGAGACCGCCTGCGACGCTTGGATATCAGCGTCGGCGAACTCTTGCGCACCACCGGTGCCGCGATCGACACCCAATTCCGCGGCGCTGACGTCGGAGCACTGATGGACATCGGCGTTCGAGCCTTGGGCGGCCGTACCGTCGAGGAACTGAACGACTGGGGCCGACGGCTGTTCAAGCAGGAGATCGCCGCGATGATCTACCCGGAAGCCCGCGGGCTACTGGCGGCACACCGGCGAGCCGGCCACACGATCGTGATGGCTACGTCGGCGACTCCGTTCCAGGCCAAGTACGTCGCCGAAGATCTCGACATCGAAGACGTGCTGTGCACCGAACCCGAAGTCGTCGACGGCATGCTCACCGGCGAACTGTCTTCGCCCGCACTGTGGGGGCCGGCCAAGGCCAATGCCCTTGCAGGCTATGCCGAGAAGATGGGCGCCGATCTGAAGAACGCGTTTGCGTACTCCAACGGTGTCGAAGACGTCTTCATGCTCGAGGCCGTCGGGCGACCTGTCGCGTTGAATCCCGATCGTGGTCTGGCCAAGATCGCGTTGCGCAATCACTGGCCTTCGGTCAGCCTGCGTAAACCGCAACGAGGCGCAACACCGATCTCCACGATCCGAACGGCGACGGCCATGGGCGCGCTTGCTGCCACCGCCGCCCTCGGTGCGTCGGCAGGCATTGTCACCGGGAACCGTCAACTGGGTGCGAACCTGGTCGGCACGTACGGCCCCGACATCTCGCTCTCACTGCTGGGCATCGACGTCGAGATCGACGGCGAGCACAACGTGTGGGATCACCGCCCGGCGGTGTTCATGTTCAACCATCAGAGTTCCCTGGACATGTTGGTCCTGGGCACCGTGATCAAGCGTGACGTGACCGGCGTCGCGAAGAAGGAAGCGGCAAGCGATCCGCGGTTCATGCCCGTCGGTGCACTGCTCGACGTCGCCTACATCGACCGCACCGACACCACGAAGGCGAAGGCTGCACTGCAACCGGCAGTCGACAAGCTGAAGAATGGTGTCTCGATAGTCATAGCTCCGGAGGGCACCCGTTCTCCGACGCCACGTCTGGGCCCTTTCAAGAAGGGTGGATTCCACTTGGCGATCCAAGCCGGTGTGCCGATCGTGCCCGTGGTGATTCACAACGCGGGTGAACGGATGTGGCGCAATTCGCTTGTCGCCCATCCAGGCCCGGTCTATGTCTCGGTGCTCGATCCCATCTCGACCGAAGGCTGGGAGACCAAAGACCTCGACGCACACGTCGAGAAGGTACGCGCGCAGTTCGAAGCTGCGCTACTTGCCGGCCACCGCTGAGCGTGCCAGGTGCTCGCGTGCAAACGCGAGCGCCTGCGCCAGCATCGACGACCGCTCCCGCCGGGTGCGCGCGTTCTGCGTGTTGATCTCGATGACTGCCTGGCCGCTGAATTCGCTCGCAGCCAATTGCTGACACAACTCCGCGCACGGCTGTGAGCCATGCCCCGGAATCAGGTGCTCGTCCATCGACGCCCCGCGACCGTCGGCCAGGTGCAGGTGCTCGAGCCCCTTGCCCATACGGGAGGCCAACTCCAGGGCATCCATGCCCGCCGTCGCGGTGTGCGACAGGTCGAGTGTGTAGTGAGCATGATCGGAATCGGTCGGGTCGTACGACGGACTGAACGCGGACAACGCTGCCCCTGGACCGCCACGTTTACGCAGACGCTCCGCGGACTTGTCCTTGCCGCCGAAGAAGCTGTCGGCGCGCATGGGGAACATGTTCTCCACCGCCACCACGACGCTGCTCTTCGATTCGAGATCGACAACCTGTTCCGCGAAGCCTTCGGCGTACTTGCGCTGCCACCGGAACGGCGGGTGGACGACCACCGTCGTCGCTCCCAAGGTTTCGGCGGTGCGCACCGAACGCTCGAGCTTCTCGACCGGATCGGAACCCCACACGCGCTGCGAAATCAGCAGACACGGCGCATGCACGGCCTGCACCGGAATCGCATACTTGCGAACGAGGGCAGCGACAGCACCGACGTCCTGACTCACGGATTCGGCCCACACCATCAGTTCGACACCGTCGTATCCGAGATCAGCGGCGTAGCGAAATGCTGCTTCCGTGTTCTCCGGATATACCGAAGCCGTCGACAGGCCGACGGCTATCGGCCGACGAACCATGCGCTGCGATCCCCCGATCATCGTCCGATCAACCCGAGGTCAACAAGAACGCCAGTGGACCGAGCGTCACGATCATGCCGACGACCACCGCGATCACGAAACTCGTGATGTCGTCCGTCTTCCGCAGAACCCGCACGACGGCAACCAAGCCGACGATCACGATCAGCGCGAGCACCAACGCCACCCATGGCAGCATGTCCCACAGCTTCTCGAAGCCCTTGAACATCGCGCCGCCGACGATCAGTGCAACAACCACCTGACCGGCAAGCACTGCCCATTCACGGATCGAGTTACGCTCGCCTGCCTCTTCCGCTGCCGATTCGGCTTGGACATCGGACTCCGCGACGGCACTGGAGTCTTTTGCACTGTCAGCGACTGCCGGTGCCTTGACCAGATCGACCACGGCGGTGGATTCGGCCTCGCCGGCATCCGCGTCTGCGATCTTGTCGATCAGTTCGGTGCTCTCTTCCGGCGCGGCCGGAGCAGGAGCGGTCTGTGCAGGTGTCTTGGCGACGGGAGTGGGGACACGCGGCGGCAGGATCGGCGGACGCAACGACGGCGACTGCGTTGCGGCGCGCTCCTGACGCATCAGGTCGCCCGCCAGGGTCTGACCCGACAGCAGGGCCGGTTCCTGCGTTACCTGCGTCGGTGACGAGGAGTTGAGCGGTGCCCGGCTCACCCACTGTCCGGGCGAGGACTTCGAGGTCTGTCCCGGCGAAGGCGTGGAAGTCGGCTTCGGAGTGGTGACCGGCGGCGCAGCAACCGGCTTCGACTCACCCTTGGGTGCCTGCGGCTCGTCATCGTCATCGTCGTCGTCGAACGAGACGGCGAAGGCTGCGGTGCGATCAGCGGGAACCTTCGGTGCCGGTTCGGCTGACTTGGCGGTTTCCGCGACAGCCTCGGCCGGCGCTGAAGGTGCAGAGTTTTCCGGCGCAGCGGCTTCGGGCCGGGCTGCTGGTTCGTCGGACTCGGGCTCGGCGGCCGCGCGCGATCCCGACTGGCGAACGATCGGGATCTCACCCGTCAGTTCGGCGACGGAGATGCCACCGGCTACGCCGCGCCGGCGTCGTCCACCTCGGGATTCGACGCTCTGACCGTTCCGCTTGAGCAGTTCCGCTACGGAAATCTGCTGACTGTCCTCGGTCATCAAGCACTCACCACCAATTCACCGCCCATTTCTGTGTCGAGCTTTCGCAGAATCAGACCCTCACGCAGTGCCCAGGGACAAATTTCCAATTCGTCCACTCCGAGCGCCCGCATGGTTGCCTCTGCGATGAGCGCGCCGGCCACAATCTGCTGTGACCGATCCGAGCTCACTCCTTCCAATTCTGCACGGTCCGCCGCCGTCATCCTGGATATGAAGGCTATGAGTTGCCTGAGTCCGCTGGAAGTCAGGGTCCGTTTTGCCCGGGGGCCTGCGGCAGAAGGGGCCGCGCCGGTGAGCCGAGCCAACGATCGGAAGGTCTTCGAAGTCCCGACCGTGCGGTCCCAGTCGCCGGCGGCGCGCAGTTCCTTGGCTGGTCCGACCAACTCCGCGTCCAGCCAGTCGCGCAATACAGCGACCCGGCGCTTGCCCGGCGGATCAGCCTGTAGCCAGTCGCGCGTCAACCGTCCGGCACCGAGTTGCAGTGAGAAGGCGACGTCCGGATCCTCGTCACCACCTGCGGTGAGTTCGAGCGAGCCGCCGCCGATGTCCAGGTTCAGGATGCGTCCGGCGCTCCAGCCGTACCAGCGGCGCACGGCCAGAAAGGTCAAGCGGGCTTCGTCGACCCCGGACAGAACCTCGAGGTTGACTCCGGTCTCGGCGCGGACGCGGGCGAGTACGGCTTCGGAATTGTTGGCGTCACGGACCGCGGAAGTGGCAAAAGCCATCATTTCCTCGCACCCGGACGTCTTGGCGATACCGGCGAATTCGGAAACCGTCGAGACCAACCGATCGGCTCCTGACGTGGTGATATCGCCGCGGTCGTCAGTGTTTTCTGCCAGCCTCAACGTGGACTTGGTCGAGCTCATGGGTGTTGGGTGGCCGCCCCGATGGGCGTCCACAACCAATAGATGGACGGTATTGCTTCCGACGTCGAGTACCCCTAGTCGCACATCGCCACGTTACTGGGTCTACGGTCGGCCCTTGTGACAGCAGGTAACCCAGACCGGTCCCACAAGATGACTCCGAGCCCCGAGGTCGATCTCGATTTCCCGCGCGAATGGGTCGAATTTGTCGATCCGGATAACTCCGAACACCTCATTTCCGCTGATATGACGTGGTTGCTCTCGCATTGGACCTGCGTGTTCGGCACGCCGGCGTGTCAGGGCATCATCGGAGACCGCCCGGACGACGGTTGCTGCTCGCACGGCGCTTTCCTCTCCGATCAGGAAGATCAGGACAAGCTCGATGCGTCAGTGAAACTGCTCACAGCCGAAGACTGGCAGTTCATGGAAAAGGGTCTCGGCAAGAAGGGCTACGTCGAAGAAGATGACCTCGAGGACGAGCCCGCGCTGCGCACCCGCCGCTACAAAGGAGCGTGCATCTTCCTCAACCGGCCGGGTTTTGCCGGAGGCGAGGGCTGCGCTCTGCATTCCATGGCGCTCAAGAAGGGCATCGAGCCGCTCGAGGTGAAACCGGACGTGTGCTGGCAGCTACCGATCCGCCGCACCCAGGACTGGGTCGACCGGCCGGACGGCGTCCAGATCCTCAAGACCACGATCACCGAGTACGACCGCCGCGGCTGGGGTGAGGGCGGCGACGACCTCGCCTGGTACTGCTCCGGCTCCCCCGACGCTCATGTCGGGGAGCGGCAGGTCTGGCAGTCCTACGGGCCCGAGTTGACGGAACTTCTCGGAAAGCGCGCGTACGACGAGCTGGCTCGCCTCTGCAGGCGTCGCGCGGGCCTCGGCCTCATCGCAGTCCATCCGGCGACCACGATCGCTCAGAACAAAGCTCAGGGCTGACTCCGCCTGAACAAAAAGAATTCAGCCGCTCACACGATCGTGTGAGCGGCTGAATTCTTCTCGACATTTCTTCCTCGACATTTCTTCTCGACGAGGTTCGATCACGCTTCGAGCTTGTAACCCAATCCACGGACCGTGACCAGATGTTCCGGCTTGGCCGGATCCGATTCGATCTTCGAACGCAACCGCTTCACGTGTACGTCAAGGGTTTTGGTGTCACCGACGTAGTCGGCGCCCCAGACGCGGTCGATCAACTGTCCGCGGGTCAGCACCCGACCGGAGTTGCGGAGCAGGTACTCGAGGAGATCGAACTCCTTGAGCGGCAACGTCACCGGGTTACCCGCGACCTGCACGACGTGGCGCTCGACGTCCATCCGTACCGGTCCGGCCTCGAGCACCCCGTTGTCGGAGGCGAGGTCCGCCTCGTTCTCCACCCCGCGGCGCAGCACCGCACGGATGCGAGCGATCAGCTCACGCGCCGAATACGGTTTGGTCACATAGTCGTCCGCACCGAGTTCCAGTCCGACGACCTTGTCGATCTCACTGTCACGCGCCGTCACCATGATGACGGGGACGCCGGAGCGCGACCGCAGCGCCTTGCAGACGTCCGTGCCACTCATGCCGGGCAGCATGAGGTCGAGCAGGACGATGTCCGCTCCGGAGCGATCGAATTCCGCCAACGCCGACGGTCCGTCGTTGACGATGGTGGTCTCGAAGCCTTCCTTGCGGAGCAGGAACGCCAGCGGGTCCGCCAAGGACTCCTCGTCCTCCACGATCAGCACACTCGTCATCGTTTGGCCTCCATGCCGTTTTCTCTACTGCCTTGTTCTCGTCTGCCGATCCGCGTGGAACCGGCGGTTCCCGCGTCGTCAGAGTCGATGTCGTCGTCCGACTCCACGTGTGCCGGTATCTGCAACGTGAAGGTAGACCCTGTACCCGGTTTGCTCCACAGTTCGATGGAGCCGTTGTGATTGGCCGCGACGTGTTTGACGATCGCCAGCCCCAGACCGGTTCCACCGGTCTGCCGTGACCGCGCCTTGTCCACGCGGAAGAATCTCTCGAACACTCGCTCCTGGTCCGCTTTCGCGATGCCTTCTCCTCGGTCGGTGACTGCGATCGCGACATTGTCGCCGCGTACCGACCGACTGACGGAAACCGGAGAACCCTTGGGCGAGTACGCAATAGCGTTCTCGATGAGGTTGGACAATGCCGTGACGAGGAGAGTCTGATCCCCGAGTACTTCCAGCCCACTCGGATGGTCGGTGGTGACCGTGATCCCGGCGGCCTCGGCCGACAGATTCGACCTCGACAGTGCTTCGGACACCACGGTGTCGACGTCGACCACGTCGAGATCCGGCAGCTTCTCGGCACCTTGCAGACGCGAGAGTGCGATCAACTCGGTGACCATCTTGCCCAGACGAATCGACTCACCGAGCACCCGTTCGCCGAAGTGGCGCACCGATTCCGGGTCGTCAGCGGACTCGAGCAGCGCCTCCGCGAGCAGGCTCATCGCACCGACCGGCGTCTTGAGTTCGTGGCTGACGTTCGCGACGAAATCGCGTCGGGTCGCCTCCATGCGGACCTGCTCGGAATCGTCGTCGGCGAACAGGACCACGAAGTTGCGATCGTCCTTGCTGAGCAACCGGGCCGTGCCACGTACCGCGATCTTGTCGCGGCCCCGCTGAGCGGTCTGCGCCGTCAGATCGACCTCGACGGGTTGACCCGTCCGCAGAACTTCCTGAGCAGCCCGCCAAGCTCGCTCGTCGACCAGACGATTCTTGACGAGGCCGAGTTCCTCGGCGCGAGGATTGAAGAGCACGACGTCGTGAAAACCGTCGACGACGGCGATACCGCTTTCCGAAGCCAACACGATGAGGTCGAGAACCTGGGACATCGTGAGCCCGGTCTGTTCGTCCGAGCGCTGACTCTGGCGCGACGACAGCCTGGGTACCAGCACCCCGCCGACGAGGTAGCCGACCAAGCCGGCGACCACGACCAGCAGCACTGCAATCACGACACTCACGGCGCAATCGTACGTTCGCGCGAAGAGTCGGTTACGGCGGGTTCGGACGTTCCCACCCGTGTAATCCGCCAGGTGGACGGCGTTGGTTCGTCGTTCATCTGCTGTTGGCCGAGGCCCCCCGAAATCACTGTTCGGGGGGCCTCGACGCACATCATCGGGTTGCTACTTTCCGCCCTGATTCGCCACCGCGGCGGCGCCGGCAGCTGCGGCCTCCGGATCCAGGTAGGTGCCGCCGGGATTGAGCGGCTTCAGGTTCTCGTCGAGGTCGTAACGCAGCGGGATTCCGGTCGGGATGTTCAGGCCCGCGATGTCCTCGTCCGAGATGCCGTCGAGGTGCTTGACCAACGCACGCAGCGAGTTGCCGTGCGCGGTGACCAGCACGTTCCGACCGGCGAGCAGCTCCTGGGAGATGGTGTCCTCCCAGTACGGGATCAGACGCTTGACGACGTCGAGCAGGCACTCGGTCAAGGGAACCTCGTCGAGGTTCGCGTACCGGGGATCGGTGTCCTGGCTGTACTCGCTGCCGGCTTCGATGGCGGGCGGCGGGGTGTCGTAGCTACGACGCCAGAGCATGAACTGCTCGTTTCCGTACTCTTCCTTGGTCTGCGCCTTGTTCTTGCCCTGCAGAGCGCCGTAGTGGCGCTCGTTGAGACGCCAGTCGCGCACTACCGGGATCCAGTGGCGATCGGCGGCGTCGAGCGCGAGGTTGGCTGTGCTGATCGCGCGGCGCAGCAGAGACGTGTAGAGAACGTCGGGCAACAGGTTGTGCTCGGCGAGCAGTTCGCCGGCGCGCTTGCCCTCGGCCATGCCCTTGTCTGTCAGGTGTACGTCCACCCAGCCGGTGAACAGATTGAGTGCATTCCATTCGCTCTCGCCGTGGCGGAGCAGGACCAGGGTTCCGATACTCATGGCGTTCATCCTGGCACGAGTACCGGAACCCTTCTTGATCAACCCTGTCCGGAAATCAGCTCGGAGCAACTTCCGCAGTTCGCAGATCCTTGCGGAGGATCTTTCCGGCCGCGGATTTCGGCACGGTGCTGATGAATGAAACCTGGCGGACCTTCTTGTGCGGCGAGACGCGCTCGGCGACGAAGGTGATCACGTCGGCTTCGGTCAACTCGGCGCCGTCCTGGAGCACGACGAATGCCTTCGGGACCTCTTCGCCCTCGGCGTCGAGCACACCGATCACTGCGGCGTCGGCGATCTGCGGATGGGTCAGCAGCAAGGCCTCGAGTTCCGCCGGGGGAACCTGGTAGCCCTTGTACTTGATCAGTTCCTTGAGGCGGTCGACGATCTTGACGACGCCGTCGCCGTCGACGGTCGCGATGTCACCGGTGTGCAGGTAACCGTCGTCGTCGAGGGTGTCCTTGGTGGCCTGGTCGTTGCCGAGGTAGCCGAGCATGATGTTCGGGCCCTTGCACCACAGTTCGCCGGGCTCGCTGACGCCGTCCGAGCCGAGAGCCGGGTACGCGACCTCTTCGCCCGTTCCGGGGTCGACGAGCTTGCATTCCATGTTGGCGATGGTCGGACCGCACGTGTCGAGGGCGATGTCGTCACGATCGAACGGGATCGCGTGCGAGACCGGGCTCATCTCGGACATGCCGTAGCCCTGGCGGACGTGGCAGTTCAACCGGTCGGCGACGGCCTTGCCGAGCGCCGCGTCGAGCGGGGCCGCACCGGAGAAGATGGTGTGCACGCTCGAGAGGTCGTACTGATCGACGAGCGGATGCTTGGCCAGCGCGACGGCAACGGGCGGTGCGACGAAGATGTACGTCGACTTCTGCTCGGCGACGATCCGCAGGAACTCGACGAGATCGAACTTCGGCATCGTGATGAGGCTCGCGCGGCGGTAGAGCGCAGCGTTGAGCAGGACAGTCATGCCGTAGATGTGGAAGAACGGCAGGACCGCGAGAATCTTGTCGTCGGTCTCGATACCCATCCGCGGAATGATCTGGCAGACGTTGGCCACGAGGTTCCGATGAGTGAGCATGACCCCCTTGGGTCGGCCGGTGGTGCCCGAGGAGTACGGCAGCACCGCGAGTTGGGTGGCCGGATCGAAGGAGACCTCGGGCGCCGCTGCACCCTCGCCGAGCAGATCACGCAGCGAGAGGTGGCCTTCGGCCCCGTCGAGCACGAACACGTTCTCGGCCGGGATACCGACCAGGTCAGCAGCGGCCTTTGCCTGCGGCAGGAGCGGCGAGACGGTGAAGAGGAACTTGGCCTTGGAATCGGTGAGCTGCTTGGCGATGTCCTCGGCGGTGTAGAGCGCGTTGATCGTGGTCGCGACGCCACCGGCACGAAGGATGCCGTGGAAGACGGAACCGAAGGCCGGGACGTTGGGCGAATGCAGCCCGACCACGTCGCCGACGGCGAGTCCGCGCGCTGCAAGAGCGCCTGCAACGCCGTTGATCTGTGCGATCAGCGAAGCGTATGTGGTGACTGCGCCCGAACTGCCCTCGACGAATGCCGTCTTGTCGAGGTCTGCGGGGTCGGTGTTTCCGAACAGGAAGTCGTAGACGCTGAGGTTGGGGATTTCAACGTCGGGGAACGGACTCTTGAAGCTCACTGTGCTCCTCGAAAAGTTGCGCGGCGGGGTGGTGTGACCAACTTACTGTGACTCACGGGAACAGTATTATTCCGTGACGACAGTCACAAGTAAAGGTCACTTTACGTGACACATTCGCGATGTGTCTCACCCCGCTCGATCAGCTCTGCGCGGGCTCTTCCTCGATGAGGTGCTTGAACGGTTCGAGATTCGCCAGCGACTCGCCTCGCGACACCCGCCACGCCCACTCACGCTTGATGGACGAGGAGAAGCCGAGTTCGAGGATGACGTTGAAATCGCCGTCGGCGGCTTCGAGAACCTGACCGAGCACTCGGTCGAGTTCATCGCCGGTCACGGCATGCTCCGCGATCTTGCCGACCAGGTAGATGTCCCCGACCTTGTCGAGTGTGTACGCCACCCCGTACAGACGGCGGTTGCGCTTGAGCAGGAACTTGTAGACGCCTTCGAAGTTCTCGTCCACCTTGCGGCACACGAAGGCCTCGACCCGCACACCGTGATTGCCGACGGTGAGCAGAGTCGACGTCTTGAGTTTGTGTTCACCGGGAAGTTCGACGATGAAATGCGCGTCGCCTTTTCTGGTGAAGTCGAGTTCACGCTCGGTGAGGGCCTGCTCGATGGTGTCCGAAATGCTGCTCATGTACGCACTCCCCCGGTCCGGCGCAGACGCCACAGACCCCGCGCACGGCGGGGCGAGAAGTCGCTGGGACCGGTTCCGTTGTTGTAGTTGACTGCGGCTTTGCGATAGCTCTCGAGCAAACCGTCCGCGGTGTGTTCCCACGAGAAATTTTCGGCGTGACGCGGTGCCTGCGCGGCGAGTTCGGCCAAGCGCGTCGGTGCTGTCACCAAAGATTCGAGGGCGCCGGCCCAGTCTTCGGTGCGGTGTCCTTGAACCAGCAGGCCTGTCTCCCCGTTGCGTACGGCTACTCCCAGTCCGCCGACGTCGGCGGCGATCACGGGAGTTCCGCAGGCTTGAGCTTCGATGGCGACCAATCCGAAGGACTCCGAATAGCTCGGCACCGCAACCAGATCCGAGGCACGGTAGACATCGGCGAGACGCTCAGGAGCCTGCGGCGGCAAGAACGTCACCTGCGCGGTGATGCCGAGTGAGCGTGCCAGTTCGATCAGCACGTCCGGCCGCGCGAGGCCAGTTCCGGACGGCCCGCCGACGACGAGGATGCGCAACGGCAACTCGGGGCGACGGCTGATCACTTCGGCGGCAGCACGCAGCAGAACGTCCGGCGCTTTCAGAGGTTGGATCCGGCCGACGAAAGTCACGACGATCTCGCCCGGGTCCAACCCCAACGACGCGCGGGCGGAATCGCGATCGCCCGGTCGGTAGCGGGTGAGATCGGCGCCGGGAGCCACGACGTCGATACGCGTGGGATCTGCGCCGTACAACTCGTGCAGCGCCTTGGCTTCGTCGGTGGTGTTGGCGACCAGGCGATCGGACTCGGCGACTACTTGCTGCTCGCCGATCTGACGTGCTGCCGGCTCCGGGGTGTCTCCCTCGGCAAGCGAAAGATTCTTCACCGCCGCGAGGGTGTGGGCGGTGTGTACGAGGGGCACGCCCCAGCGGTCACGGGCCAGCCAGCCGACCTGACCGGACAACCAGTAGTGCGAGTGAATCAGGCTGTAGTACCCGGGCTCGTGTCGCGCTTCCTCCCGTAGAACTCCTGCGACGAAGGCACACAGTTGAGTCGGCAGATCCGCCTTGTCCAGCCCTTCGAAGGGACCAGCAGCAATGTTCCGAACCCGCACTCCGGGAGCGGCGTCCACCACGGGTGCGTCGGCCGAGGACGTCGCGCGGGTGAATATCTCCACCTCGACGCCACGTTTGGCGAGCTGAATGGCGGATTGCAGAACGTAGACGTTCATCCCACCCGCGTCACCGGTGCCGGGTTGCGCCAATGGCGAGGTGTGGACCGAGAGAACGGCCACCCGGCGAGGGCGCGAAATGTGCATGGGCGTCACGACTCCATACTGCCCCCTCACCGGGCGCGAACTCTAACCGAGGCTCGAGATGAAGGTTCGCACTTCGGACACGAATCGTGTCGGATTCTCCACGAACGGGCCGTGATTGCAGCCTTCCCAGTACGACGCCTGGGACTTGGGAATCAGTTCCTCGGCGTGCTTACCTGCGCTCACGTCGACGACGGAGTCCTCGGTTCCGTGCAGAACGAGAACGGGGATATCCAGGTTGCGGAGCAAGTCGTCGTGACCGACAGCACGGTTGAACAGTGCTGCGCGCACCCGCGGACGCGTCGAGAGGCTGTACCCGAACAAGGCCTGCGACGCTGCACCCTTGCCCTCGGGTGGGCCGGTGAGAGCATTGCCGAAAGCGCCGAGTGCACGGATCGCCTCGCGGGGATCTTCGGACATCGCGCCGGGAACTGCGCTACGCATCGCCGAGCCGACCTTGCCACCTTTTTCGCCGCGCCCGATGCTGGTGATCGCCCCGACCAGAACCGCACCCGCCACCGCGCCGGTGCCGTGCGCTGCCAGGTAATCGCAGATCACCAGACCGCCGTACGACCAGCCGAGCAGGATCGCGTTCTCGGTGACGCCTTCGGCCGCAAGAACAGCCGCGACGTCGCCGGCCCAGTTCGCGGAATCGTCGTATCCGGATTCGGGCGCATCGGAGTAACCGTGGCCGCGCAGATCGACGGCGATCAGCCGATAGTCCGCGGCCAGGTCCGCGAGGACCTGCTCGCCCCAGCACTGCGAGGACTGAGCCCAGCCGTGCAGCAACACCAGCGGGGTCCCCGCCGAATTTCCGGTTACTCGATAGACGATGGACGTGCCGTCGACGCTGACGGCTTCACGAATAGACATGCCGTCACGATAGAGGCTGCGACTGCGGCGCCGACGGCGAGCATGTAGGCCGACGGGACGCCGTAGCGATCGATCAGCTGTCCGGCCAGCGCAGACCCGAGCGCCACGCCGACGCCGAGGCCGGTAACCGTCAGGGTCATTCCCTCGGTGAGCTTTTCCGGCGGGACGATCTGTTCGACCAGGGCTGTCGCGATGATGAGCGTCGGTGCGATGGTCGCGCCCGCCAGCACGTAGGCACCCGCAAGTGCGGCCACGTTTCCGACCAACAGAAGCGGGACGCTGAGAACGGCGACCGCCGAGGACGCGATCATCAACTGCCCGCGCAGCGATCGCGCCGGGTGCATCGACCCGAAGATCAGTCCCGCGATTCCCGAACCGCCGGCGAACAGCGCGAGGACCAGCGTCGCCGACCCCGGCGAATTCTGTTCCTTGGTGAACGCGATGGCGCCGACGTCGATGACGCCGAAGATCGTTCCGAGCATCACCATGATCACGATGACGATCCACATCACGTGGTTACCGAGAACCGATCGTCCGCGGCCGGGTCGACGCGGATGCACCTTCGGTTCGGTTCCGCGCTGTATGACCAGCAGCAGGGTTCCGGTGACCAGCAGGATCAACCCTGCCAGTGGTCCAGCCTCGGGGAAGAGCCCGATGCTCAGACCTACCGATATGACCGGGCCCGCCACGAAGCAGAGCTCGTCCACCACCGATTCGAAGGCGAAGGCGGTGCGCAGCTGAGGTTTTCCGACATAGATCGCCACCCACCTGGCGCGAATCATCGCGCCGATCGTCGGAGTGGCGCCGCCGGGGACGACCAGAACGAACAGCAGCCAGTCGGGAGCTTCCATCCGGACTGCGAGCAGGAGCGCCCCGATCGCGGTGACGCTCACGGCTGCGGCAATCGGCAGGACCGCTCGCTGTCCGAAGCGGTCGACCGCACGCGAGACCGCGGGCGCGATGATCGCCGACGAGAGCGCAAAAACCGCGGCGAGCGCGCCGGCGAGCGCGTAGTCACCACGAAGTTGCGAGATCATCGTCACGATTCCGATACCGATCATGGCGATCGGCAGCCTTGCGACAAATCCGGCGGCCGAGAAGGCGACCGATCCGGGGGCGGCAAAGATCTCGCGGTAGGCGCTCAGCAGGCCTTTGTTGGTAGATTCGCTCATGTCAGCTTCTCGTGCACTGAACAAGGTTCACAGAGCCGAGGCCGACTCGACAAATCGTTTTCACTGTGCGCTCGGGTTGACCTGTCGGTAACTTGCCTTACGATTGCGCGAATGAGTGTTCTGGTGTGTTTCCACGCCCATCCCGATGACGAAGTTTTCACTACGGGCGGCGTGATGAGAATGGCCGCCGACGCAGGTCACCGCGTCGTAGTCGTCACCGCTACCGACGGTGCTCTCGGTGAATTCCCCGACGGACTGTTGGACGAATACGAGACGTTGGCTCAGCGCCGCAGCCGTGAGCTCGAGGCGTCCACCGACGCGTTGGGTGCCAGTCGCGTCGTGTCCCTGCACTACCCGGATTCGGGGATGGTGGGTACGCCCGAGAACGAGAATCCGGAAGCGTTCTGCAACGTCGACGTCGAGAAGGCCGCCGAGCGTCTGGCCGAGGTTCTTCGTGAAGAGAACGCCGATGTCCTGACCATCTACGACCCCAACGGCGGATACGGCCACCCGGATCACATCCAGGTCCACCACGTCGGCGTTCGTGCTGCAGAACTCGCGGGCACGCCTTTCGTCTACGAGGCGTCCACCAACCGCGATCACATGAAGATGCTGATGCAGGCCAACCCCGAGTGGACCGAGGAGGCGCAGCCGCCGGACATCGAATCGTTCGGGCTTCCGGCTGACCAACTCACCACCGCGGTCGACGTCAGTTCGGTGATCTCGTCCAAGCGCGCGGCCATGTACGCGCACGCAACGCAGGTCGGCGATTTCGGCCCGTTCCTCGAAATGCCGACGGAGCAGCTCGCCGCGGCATTCGGCACCGAGTGGTTCCGTCGTCGCAACGCGCCGGAAGGGCTGTCGGAAACCGCCCTGCCCCTGTGAGTCACCGCCCTCGATAAACCGAAGTCCCGACGGAGGTTTCGGCGGCTCGTTAACATCGGTAGGCATGGACCTCGAACAACTTGTCGCGAGCATGCCTTTTGCAGTTCACACCGGAATTCAGTTGGACAGCGCGGCACCCGAACAGGTTGTCGGCCATCTGGATTGGGACAGCCACCGCACCACCGCCGGCAACGGAATGCACGGCGGCGCCTTGATGACGCTGGCAGACAGCGTCGGCGCCGTCTGTGCATTCCTCAATCTGCCGCCCGGCGCAAGTACGTCCACCACCAGTTCGTCGACCGTCTTCACTCGCGGCGTGCGCAAGGGCACGGTCACCGCCACCGCCCGGCCACTGCACGCGGGGCGCAGCACCGTCGCGGTGGTGACCGAGATCCGCGACGACGAGGGCCGCCTCGTCGCTCAGGTCACCGCATCACAGGCAGTACTGGGACCGTGAAGCTTCCCGCGTACCGCGCCTCGGGTGCCACCCTGCCGTACGGCAATCTGCTTGCCTCCCATGACGTTGCGATGGAGGGTTACTTCTGGCGATTCACGATGCCAGACAGCGGACGGGTGGTGATCGCGCTCGCCGGAATCAACAAGGCCGACGGCGGCAGTTGGTCGACGCTCGGCCTCGCGGCACACCCAGGCGGATTCCTCCGCACTGCTGAGCATCCGAATGGATCGGCCGATCCCCGTATCCTGGGGGCCTACGCCGACAACGCTTTCCGCGGCAATGCCGATCGACTCCAGGTCGATTTCGGCGACAGTCATCTCGACGTACGCATCAGCAATCAGCGATTCTGGCCGCACCGCCGCTTCGGGGGGTCGAGTTACTTCCAATCAGTTCCCGCACTCAATCAGTACTGGCATCCGTGGCTGCTCGGCGGCCGGGTCGAGGGAAGCGCCGTCATCGACGGACAGAGCTGGGATCTCACCGGAGCGCAGGTGTACGGCGAGAAGAACTGGGGAAAGGGAGGATTCCCGGAATCCTGGTGGTGGGGACAGGCACAGGGGTTCACCGATCCTCGAGCCTGCGTGGCGTTTGCCGGCGGACAGGTCAGCGCCGGACCTCTGCGCACCGAAGTCACCGCCGTCGTTGCCGCGCTACCGGACGGAACGGTGTTGCGGCTGGGTAATCCTCTGACGTCACAGGTGGAGACGACGGTGTCCGACGATCGCTGGACGCTTCGGGGTTACAGCCGGAAGTGGAGCGTCGACATCGACGGGACCGCACCCATCGCCGACGCACACATACTTCCTGTTCCGATACCTGCCGAGCGTCGAAACGTGCCAGGAGCGCTCGAGCATCTCGGTGGAACGATGTCGGTCATCGTCCGGCGACGCGGCACCATCGTCTGGAAGGACAGGTCGAGGTTGGCTGCTCTCGAGCACGGCGGATTGGATCGGGCGCAGGCCGAACTCACTCGGCGGGAACAGCTCTCGCAAGATCGATGAGAGCAGAGGCCGCCGGATTCTTGCCGCCCGACGAACGCCAGACCAATTCCAGCCGAGATCGTGCTTCCGGTTCGAGATCGATCCGATGCAACTCCCCCACTGTCGACTCCGGAAGCACGGCCATTCCCAGCCCCTGCGCTGCCAATGAAACGATGATGCCGAGGTTGCTTGCCTCGAGCGCAACCGTCGGCTTGGTGCCGGCTGCGGCGCACGCGAAGTCCAGACACGTTCTGATGCCGGTTCCCTCCGGCAGACAGATGACCGATTGCGTCGCGAGTTCGGCAAACGGCAGAGACGACACCTCGGCCAGCGGATGATCCGCCGCCACTCCGGCCACCAGTCGTTCGTCGGTGATCACCCTCGATTCGAGCCCTTCCGGCAGCTTGCCCGCCACCCCGATGACGGCTATGTCGAAGGTTCCGTCCAACACTCCGGCAAGCAAACTGCGCGAATCGTCCTCGGCCAGCGAAATGTCCAGTCCGGGGTGTCTGGTGTGCAACCGACTGAGCAGATCTGTGAGGTCGGCGGAAGCGCAGGCGGTAACCATCCCGACCGAAACGGAACCCCGAACCAGTCCGTTCAAGGCATCGACAGCGTCGCGGGTGCTCTGAACGGAAGCGAGTGCAGCGTAGGCGTGCGGGAGGACAGCTCGCCCGGCGTCGGTCAGACAAACGGTTCGACCACTACGATCGAGCAATTCCTGCCCCAACTCACGTTCCAGCCGTTTGACCTGCGCACTCACACCCGGTTGGGCTACGTGAAGCCGCTCGGCGGCGCGAGTGAAGTTGGCTTCCTCCACTACCGTGACAAAGTATTCGAGCTGCCGAAGTTCCATAACTGTTGATTCTAGCTGCGAGACAAACTAGATCTTGGACTTATCACCTGTGCGGTAGAACGATGGAAGCATGACAACAACAGATGACGTTCAGAAGGCCGGAACCCCGGAAGACATCGCGAAGCTTTTTGTGCAGTTCGCCAACGCTGGTGACGCAGACGCCGTCGCCGCACTCTACGAGGAGGATGCGGTGATGGCCTTCCCGCCCGGATCACTCACCGTGGGCCGCCAAGCCATCCGCGAGGTGATCTCTCTGATGCTGGCAGCTGCACCGAGATTCACCGTCGAGGAAGCCCTACCAACGGTGATCAGCGACGACCTCGCCATGACCTCGACCAAACCTTCCGACGGAACCGGCGGACGCACACAGGTGGCGCGCCGCCAGCCCGACGGTTCGTGGTTGCGGGTGCTCGATCGACCGGAACTCTGACTGCCCTCTTCGCAGTCAGACGGCCGACGCACGCCGCATGGCCGCCGCCGGATCGGCGAACAGCGAGCTCAGTGACACGACCGTGGAAGCGTATTCCTG
This sequence comes from Rhodococcus sp. 27YEA6, assembly GCF_044908235.1. Taxonomy (NCBI): domain Bacteria; kingdom Bacillati; phylum Actinomycetota; class Actinomycetes; order Mycobacteriales; family Nocardiaceae; genus Rhodococcus; species Rhodococcus sp. 27YEA6. The sequence goes on from NZ_JBIYCY010000006.1 coordinate 185,321, forward strand.
AACCCGATTGCCGAAACCGGTAATTCGAATGTCCTTACGCTCCAAGGAGGATGCCGTCGAGAAGGCCTCGGCGACATGGGGCACCCCGGCCGGATAGTCGGTGAATGCCTGACCACCCAGAATCACCCGATCCGGGTTGAACAGGTCACGCAGCATCGCCACTGTCCGGCCGAGGACGCGTGCTCGATCAACCAGAAGCTCGTGTGCCGGAATGGAACCCGACGACGCTGCCCGGTAGACGTCCGCGATCGTGACACGCTCGCTGCCCTGGATCACGGCGCCCGAAGACAAAGCCTGCGCGACTACGGCGCGGTCACTGATCGTCGCTTCAAGGCAACCCACGGCTCCGCAGGTGCACCGTGCGGACGAACCGGTGGGGAGGTGCGCGATCGAACCGGGTCCGCTGGACGGCGTGTGTACTCGCCCTTCGAAAGTGATTGCGATACCGGCAGTTTCACGAGCGTAGAAGTACAGGCCGGTAGTGCCCGGCGTCGGGGCTTCGGCACGGTCGGTGCTGAGCAGAAGTTCCGACGCGGCCATCGCCTCGACGTGGGCGGCTACCGATACAGGGAGATCCAAGCCGGCTCCGATGATGGACCCGACCTTGGCGCCCTTCCATCCCAGACGCGGGTGATCGACGACTCCGGTCGCTGAATCGACGCGACCGCCGATGGCCACGCCGACGGCGAGCGGACGACGCTTGTGCCACCGCGAGGCAAAGGATTTGGCCGAGCGCGCAATCGTGGCAAGCGCGACAGCAGAATTGGTGGCAGGCGTCGGAATCTCGACGGCGCCGAGCACCTTTCCTCGAATGTCGCTGGCAATGATGCTGGTGACGACGGCACCGATGTGGATGCCGACTGTCAGATAAGGCTCGTGGTTGACCTCGAACGGAACTCGCGGACGCCCGATTGCTCCGGATGCCGTCAGGTCCGCGCGTTCGCGCAGGATCCCGAGGTCCAGCAGGCTCGTGACCTGCCGGTTCACGGTGGCGATGCTCAGCCCTGATGCCTTTGCCGCAGTGTCACGTGAGAGCGGCCCACGGGATCGAGCAATGCGCAACACAGTCGCGGACGGACCGTCGGCGATGCGTAGTTCGGGCGCAACTATCTGGGTACGGGTCCGGGTTCCCGAGAGCGCGGTTCGCGATCGGATGTTCGGAATGGCGGAGATTGTGGGTGTCGACATGGCTGTCCCTTGCAGAAGGAGGAGAAGGCGCATATCTCTGTCGACCGAGAAATCAGCGTTTCCACTGGTCACACGAAGAAATAGACAGAAAAGGCGCAGAAATTAGCTGCAGAAAGAACGGCGGCGACAACACAGCTCTCGCGCCAGAGGCAGACGCGAACCAAGCGCAGCGGTCACATAGGTGACCCGCAAAGCGGCAGGCTGGTCGGTCGACATGGCTCCAAAAGTAGCAGCTTCACCGAGATTCACAAATCAGGTGCGGTAACGATCACACTGAACGCAACCCTGTCGGGGCGAAATCTCGCGTGTTTGGGTGGGCACACTCCCCACGAAAGGTGCACCATGTCTACAGCTTTCGCCAAGCCGACCCTCACGAATTCGGCATCAACGAACGGAGCGGCCGTTGACGCCGCTCGCGGCACTGTCACCACCCTCGGCGCGCATATCGGCGCCCGAATCGACGGAATCACTCTCGGCGGGCATCTCGACCCGGCGACGATTTCCCTCATCCGGCAAGCACTTCTCGAACACAAGGTGATCTTCTTTCGCGGGCAAGACCACCTCGACAACGATTCGCAGTACGAGTTCGCCCAGCTGCTGGGTACCCCGACCACTGCCCACCCCACCGTGAAGTCGCACGGCGCAAAAGTTCTGCCCATCGACTCGGACCTGGGCAAGGCCAACAGCTGGCACACCGACGTCACCTTCGTCGACCGCATCCCCAAGGCTTCGATCCTGCGCGCGGTGCAGCTACCCGAATACGGCGGTTCCACGACGTGGGCGTCGGGGGTAGCCGCCTACAACGGACTGCCGGATCCGCTCAAGGCGCTCGCGGAGAACCTCTGGGCTCGCCACACGAACGTCTACGACTATGCGGCAACCAGCGCCGAGCGGCTCACCGAAGATCGCACGGCCGCCTACCGCGAGGAGTTCCAGTCCACGTACTTCGAGACGGAACACCCGGTGGTGCGGGTCCACCCCGAAACCGGAGAACGCACGCTCGTCCTCGGACATTTTGTCAAGAACTTCGTCGGGTTGAGCACCGAACAGTCGAACGGTGTATTCAAGCTCTTGCAGGATCACGCCATCAAGCTCGAGTACACGACGCGGTGGAACTGGGAAGCGGGTGACGTCGCGATCTGGGACAACCGCGCCACCCAGCACTACGCGATCGCCGACTATGACGATCAGTACCGGCGTCTGGAGCGCATCACCCTTGCCGGCGACATCCCGGTCAACATCCACGGGGAACGAAGCCGCAGCATCGCCGGCGACGCTTCCGAATACTCGATCATCGAAGGCGCCTCGACTCTCCCATGACTTCACCGGATTCCGCCCCTCCTCCGCACGCCCGCGGATACGAAGGCTTCGAGGGTCGAATCGGCCGCACCGCAGCCGATTCGACCCCGTCGTGGCCCACCTCCACGACCCCGATTCCCGGATCACCCAACATCGTCGTGGTTCTGATCGACGACATGGGGTACAGCGACATCGGGCCGTTCGGCTCCGAGATCGAGACTCCCACCCTCGACCGCCTTGCCGCGCAGGGCATTCGGATGACCAACTATCACACGACGCCCCTCTGCTCGCCGTCGCGCGCAGCTCTTCTCACCGGCCTGAATCCGCACCGCGCCGGGTACGGTTTTGTCGCCAACGCCGATCCGGGCTACCCCGGACTGCGTCTGGAATTGGCCGACGACGTCCAGACACTCCCCGAAATCCTCCGCGGCGCGGGCTATGCGACCTATGCCGTCGGCAAGTGGCACCTCGTACGCGACGCCAACCTGGCCCCGGGACGAAGTCGTGACTCCTGGCCGACGCAGCGCGGTTTCGATCGCTACTACGGCTCACTCGAAGGCCTCAACTCCTTCTACTATCCCAATCAACTGATCTCCGACAATTCTGTGGTCGACGTGGACGAGTACCCCGAGGGGTACTACCTCACCGACGATCTGACCGACAAAGCGGTCGGGTACATCAAGGACCTCCGCGCCCACGATCAGGACAAGCCGTTCTTCCTCTACTTCGCACACGTCGCCATGCACGGACCGTTGCAGGCCAAGCCTGCCGACCAGGAAAAGTACCGCGGCCGCTACGACGAAGGGTGGGATCGAATCCGCGAGTCGCGGTTCGCCTCTCAGCTCGTGCAAGGCCTCTTTCCGGAAGGTACGCAACAAGCACCGCGAAACTCCGAACCCGGCTTCGACGTCCCCGAATGGGAATCACTCACGCCGGAAGTGCAGTCCAGGTTCGCCCGCTACATGGAGGTGTACGCGGCGATGGTCGACTCGATCGATCAGAGCGTCGGACGCATCGTCGACACCCTGGACGAACTCGGCGAGCTCGACAACACGATCATCGTCTTCACCTCCGACAACGGCGGCACCGCCGAGGGCGGTTCGGACGGGACCCGAAGCTACTTCGCACAGTTCGCGCATATTCAGGATCCGGACTGGGTGGGCGATGTCCCCCACGACGAATCCCTCATCGGCGGACCTGAATTGGGCGTCCACTATCCACGTGGATGGGGACAGACGTCCAACACCCCGTTCCGGTTCTACAAAGGGCAATCCTTTGCCGGCGGGATCCGTGTTCCTTTTCTCCTGTCCTGGCCCGCTGGATTGAAACCCGGAGCAGACGACAACGGGATTCGCGACCAGTTCGCGTACGTCACCGACCTGACCCCTACGCTGCTCGAACTGGCCGGAATCGACGCACCCAGTGTGCGAAACGGGCTCCCGGTGAAAGAGTTCGACGGGGTGTCTTCCGCGTCCGTTCTGCGTTCGTCTGCCGCTCCGAGCACTCACACCGAGCAGTACACCGAGATGACCGGCAACCGTGGCTACTACAAGGACGGCTGGAAACTGCTGGCTCTCACCCCGGCGGACATCGACAAACCGCACTGGCAGTTGTTCGACGTCCGCACCGACCCGACCGAGCTCGACGACCTGGCATCACGGTTTCCCGACAAGGTTCGCGAACTCGCCGAGGCCTGGGACCACTCGGCGTGGGCGAACACCGTGTTTCCTCTACTCGGCAATACCGTCGGCGCGGTTCGCCGTCCGGAGGAAGGAGCACTCTCACGCCCGGTGCGACTACTTGCCGGAACGCCCCCGCTGGAGCGCTACCGCTCATCCAAGCTGATCGGGTTCCGCGACTTCGACGTCACGGTCGAACTCGACGGTTACCGCGAAAGTGACGCCGGTGTCCTTGTCGCCCATGGCGATCCGCAGGGTGGGTACCTTCTCTACGTCGAGGACGGGCACCTGCATCTCGGGTACAACGCGTTCGGTTCCTACTCCGTTGTCGACGCCGGACCGCTGGCGCTCGGCACCAAACGCATCGAGCTGTCGGTGACGGTGGTACCGCGGTTGCGTTGGGATCTCCACGTCAGCGTCGACGGCATTCACGCGGGCCGGCTGCTCGGGCAAGTACAACTGGTGGGAATGGCGCCGTGGACCGGTATCTCGGTCGGTGTCGACGCCAGGGGACCTGTGTCGTGGGAGGTACGACGACGCCATGGTCCCTTCCGGTACAGCGGCGCGCTGCGCGCCGTCACCTACACACCCGGTCGGATACAAGTACCGCGTCGTCACATCGAATCCATCGAACGGGAAGCAGAGTATGCCGCCGACTAGCCCTACGATTGCATCATGACCATTTCTTCCGATGCCCGCATCGCCGTAGTCACCGGAGCCAGCTCCGGAATCGGTGAGGCCACCGCCCGCACCCTGGCAGCTCAGGGATTCCACGTCGTGATCGGTGCTCGCCGCGTCGATCGTCTCGAGAAGATCGCCGAGGAAATCGGTGGTACCGCTCTCGAACTCGACGTCACCGACGAGGATTCCGTCGACGCGTTTGCGGCCGTGGTCCCACGTGTCGACGTGTTGGTCAACAACGCGGGTGGTGCAAAGGGTCTGGCAACAGTCCTGGACGCCGATCTGGACGACTGGCGGTGGATGTGGGAGACCAATGTTCTGGGCACGTTGCGTGTGACGAAGGCACTGCTGCCGAAGCTGATCGATTCGGGTGACGGTCTGGTCGTGACCATCACCTCGGTGGCCGCGCTGGAGGCATACGACAACGGCTCGGGCTACACCACCGCCAAGCACGCTCAAGCCGTCCTTCATCGGACATTGCGTGGTGAACTGTTGGGCAAGCCCGTTCGACTGACCGAAATCGCGCCGGGAGCCGTCGAGACGGAGTTCTCACTCGTCCGGTTCGAGGGCGATCAGGACAAGGCCGACAAGGTGTACGAGGGAATCACACCGTTGGTGGCGCAGGACATCGCCGAGATCATCGGTTTTGTCGCGTCGCGGCCGTCACATGTGAACCTCGATCAGATCATCGTCAAGCCGAGGGATCAGGCAAGCCCCGGTCGGTTCCACCGCACCACCAGCTAGTTCGAATCGTTCTGACTAACCAGTGCGAATCACCCGGTGCAGGACGAGGCCGAGATTGCGTGCAATCTCGGCCTCCGTCATTTCCGTGGAAGCGCTACGGGCACTTACGGTTTCATCAGCGGTGACGATGTACCGACCATCTCCGGCATAGTCGTACCAGTGGAACGTTATTCCGTCGTCTGTCGGTCTGCTGTCCACCGCTCCTCCCGGGTATGTGGTGACTTCACCGATCGAGGTCCGCTCTCGGCCGAAGAATCTGCTCACTTCCTCGCTCCCGCGCGCACCGGCAGCACTGCTCAGAAAGCTCGCTCTACCGGAAGTTTTCGGCCTTTCGATGCTCACACCACGCTCCGATCCAGCGGGGCAGGTCGGCAGGTGATCGACGAGCATCCGTGGAATTGCCGATGGGCGTACCACGGTGAAAACCACGTCGGAGCCACAGTCGACAGTCCTGCCGGGCAGTTGAGTCAGGAGCACCCCCAGGTCGCCGGCAACAACGCCGTGCAATCGCGTCACCGTACTCATGTTCTGCCCGTGAAAACCGGAAACCTCCACGCGAGCATCAGGATTCGCAAGAGCACCGAGTACGTGATGCAGCCGATCGTCGAGCAACCAAGCCAGGTGTGCTCCCGCTCGACGTCGCTCTTCTGTCAGCTCGTTCATGGTTTCGGCCGTCGGACGAAACCGCAGCGGGTACGGGAGTCGGTCACGTCCGACCGCTTCCCAGAGAATCTGGAATTCGAGGCCGGTGAACTGCCACTGCATGGTGGTCATTCGCCCAGCACCGCCGGGGAGACCATCGGTAGGTCGCCGACCAGGGCATTGCCGTTCTCGACGGTGACGAGGTAGCCGGGGGTGTCGTGAACGTTGTCTTCGTCTTGCCCTTGCCCTCGTCCCGGTGCCATGCCGCCGACGCCACCCATCGCGCCCCGACCGCTCTGCGCGCCCGTCGCCGAGGTACCGCCAGTTCCGTTGACGCCCCCACGCCCGCCACCGGCGAGGCCACCGGTGCCGCCAGGGCCGAGGGCTCCGACTCCGGTTCCGCCTGGCCCGAAGCCTCCGGTACCGATTCCACCAGCAGGACCACCACCCGAACCGCTACCTACCAGGCCTGACGGCGTTCCGGAACCAAGCTGAGCGCCATTCGGAGTTGCACCTGCCAGGCCACCTGGCGCTGCACCGGCCGGCAGTGGGCCGGCATGTGCCGCCGTGGTCCCGGCCGGGTCGGAATCGGTTCCGGATCGAACTGCATCGACGTTCGGATTCCCTTGGGCATCAACGCCGCTACGGTTGTCACCATTTCCGGAATCGGTGCCGGATGGATTCTGACCGGAACCGTCTCCGGCCGGGTTTGCACCGCCGGAGTTTCCACCGTCCGCTCCCCCACCGACTCCGCCACCCGATGTAGATGGCGTGCCGAGCCCGTTTCCTGGACCCGAAAAGTTCCCGCCGTCGGCACCACCACCACCGAATGCACCGCCACTTCCAGCCCCGCCACTTCCAGCCCCTCCACCGCCGGTGACCGGATTGAATGCGGCCGGGAGGATCGGCACCTGATCGTCCGCACGCTTCATGGACGGCAGATACACGTCCTTCATCACCTGGCGCGCTTGACGTTCGGCTTCTTCCGCTTCGTATTGGGCCTGCTTCCATGTAGCCCCGGGAACCATGCTGAGAAACCTCTCGACCGTCGAGGCGCCGTCGGGGGCCGGAATCGAGCGTTTGGCCTCGTCGAGTGCGATCTTCGCCTCCTCGATCTTGTTCGAGATCAGATCGACCCGCACCTTCAGCTCACCCGCATCAGCCGAGTAGGCCAGCACTGCTTCCAGCGCAGCCGAGCCGCCGCGCCCCTGCCAGCCTTCGGTGATCGCACCGTTCACGTCGTTCTGGAACTTCCCGATGCCGGCTTCGACCCGGCCTGCAATGGCCTTCCAAGCCTCACCGATCGCACTCAGGGTTGCCGGATTCATCTCGTTGACGTGGTCGAAGATTTCGGAGTGCGACATCGCATCGAACGGATCGTCGTCCACGATTGCGTGTTCGCTGTACTCGAGCGACGACGTCTGGGCGGTGAGGGCATCGCGCTCACCCCAGGCTCGTGCGCGCTCCACATCGGCGTCGACGGTCGCAGCAGCCATCTCGTCGTCGAACGCGCCGCGGTCGTCGGTTATGGATTGCACCAGAGCAGATGTAGCGATTGCGCTCGCGATGGGAGTGCCGACAACTGGCAATGCCGCCACGCCGGGAGGCACGGCCTGCGTCGCTTCGGAGATTCTTCCCAGCACGTCTTCCAGAAATGGAATGCCCACCGCTGTCCCCCTGAAGTCGAAAACCCCCGTCGGACTCCCCCGAGCCGACAGCACTTACCTGTACAGACGCAAGCAGAGCCCGGACGGTTCCCTCATCCACGGATTTACCGCAGTACAGAGTTACGGCAGTGCCGACATCGACTTCCAGGTCGGCAGATCGATTGCCCAGTCGTAGATGTCGCCGTCCGCAGGAGACAGGTCGATCGACGTGCCGGTCACCTCTACGGGGTCACCGTAGAGGGCGGTTCCGAAGTATTCCTGCGCGTCGGATGTCGACAGGTTGATGCAACCGTTCGTGACGTTCGACGAGCCCTGCACCCCGGTGGTCTCAGGATTGGCGTGGATGAATTCGCCGTTGTTGGAGATGCGCACGGCCCAACGCTCACGCACGTTCTCGTAGAACGGCGGATTGGACATCATGAAGTCTTCGTACTTCTCCGTCACCATGTGAATGCCGCTGCGCGTGACGTTGCGAGGTTCGTTTCCCTCGCCGTAGCTGACGGGAATGTCCATGATCGTCTGACCGTCGCGCACCACCTGCATGCGGTGGCTGGGCGCATTCGCCTTCACGATCTGGCTACGACCGATCGTGAAGTCGAGCGTGAGATCCTGGTCGCCGAAGGCGCCACCGCCGTAGTTCAAGCCGTAGAGCTTGGCGTCCAGATGGACAGTCGTGCCCGGCACCCAGTAATCGGCCGGACGCCAATGGGCCCGCGATCCGCCGTTGTCGTCGGCCAGCCAAGCCCACGATCCGGCGGTGGGCGGCACGGTGGTCACGACAAGCGCCTTCTCGACGGCCGCCTTGTCGACGACGGAGTTGTCGAACTGCAACGTGATCGGTGCCGCGATACCAACTTCTTGGCCGTCGGCGATGTTGAGGGTGGCGCCGGTGGTCGACTCCGGGGCAACCGTCGTAAAGCTCCCTTGGACTGGCACGGATTTACCGTCGGTCCCGGTTGCCGAGCCCGACCACGAATACGTGGTGCCGTAGCCGAGTGCCTCACTGACGGTGAACGATGTCTTGTCAGGCGACAATTGTCCTGCAACGGCTTTACCGGCCGCATTGCTGAGGCTGACGTCGGACAGCGTTCCCTGGGTCACCGCCACCGAGACGGGGGCGACCGGGCTGACATCTTTGGTGCCGGGCGCCGGCGTCGACACCACGGTCGCCACCGGTGCTGGCTCGGCGGCCGCCGCGCCGCCCTGTCCGTCCTTGCCACCGATCGTGCAGCCGACGACGGCCACCATCACAGCGAGCAATACAGCTACCAACGCAACAAGACGCGAACGACTTCTCCTACCACCCAGCTCATGCACTTCAACAGGCTACCTGCGGGCTCCGTCAGGAATCAGATGGTGCAGCCCACAGTTACCGGTTCCGGTTCCAGGTGGACACCGAACGCGGCTTCGACGCCGTCGCGCACTGTCCGCGCGAGCGAGACCACATCCGCGCTCGTTGCCGACCCTCTGTTGGTCAACGCCAAGGTGTGTTTCGTCGACAGCCTGGCCGGTGCATCTTCACCGGGATAACCCTTCGAGAATCCGGCCCGTTCGATCAACCATCCGGCCGAGAGCTTGGTTCCACCACTGCCCGGGAACTGCGGCACGGTGACGTCTCCGAGCTGTTCGGTTATTGCTCCGAGCACAGCGGGCAGCTTGTCGTCCGGCACCACGGGGTTGGTGAAGAAGGAACCCGCGCTCCAAGTGTCGTGGTCGTACGGATCGAGCACCATCGCCTTACCCGTCCGAAGACCCAGAACTGCCTCGCGGACCTGCGACGCAGGTAACCGCTCGCCTTCTTCGGCCCCGAGTGCGGTGAACAGTTCGCGGTACGCGAGCGGGGCACTCAGTCCGTCGGTCGACGCATCGAATTCGACGGCGAGAACCACTGCTGCATCGGAATGCTTGAGAACGCTCGACCGGTAACCCAAGTCGAGTTTCGACGGTTCGACCCACGACACTTCGCCATTGCGTCGGTCGAGCAGTTGAACTCGCCGGAGTCGCGAGCCCACCTCGACGCCGTACGCGCCGACGTTCTGCACCGGCGTCGCACCGGTCGAGCCCGGAATCCCGGACAGGCACTCGAGGCCACCCAGTTCCGCGGCGACCGATTGACCGACTACTTCGTCCCACACCGCGCCCGCTTCGGCGACGACGCGGTCCGTGTCGAGGCTCACGGTGGTGTTGGCCACACGAACGACAACTCCGTCGAATCCCGAGTCGGAGATCACGAGATTGGATCCGCCGGCGAGAATCAGCGTCGGGATCTGCTCGCGATCGAGCAGCGTCACGACGTCGATCAACGACTGCGTCGTCGGACATTCGGCGAGCAGCCGCGCCGGTCCCCCGATTCGGAGCGTCGTCAATCCCGACAAGTCAACGTTCTCGGACACGAAAGCGCCTGATTCCACGACGCGTCTGCCAATGGTTACGTCCCACACATCGATAAACGGTAGCCTCCACAATCGTGAGCCGTCGCATCGAGCATTCGTCGAAGTACACAGTCCCCGCCGAGAAGGTCCATGAGGCGGTGACCTCCGAGCAGTACTGGCGCGACCGAATCGTCGCTGTCGGTGGTCCCGGCGCAACGATCGAAGAGCTGACCGTTCGCGACGAGACCGTCGCGGTCACGATGTCGCAGATCATTGCCGCAGAGCATCTCCCCAGCATGGTGTCGAAAGTCGTCAACGGCGACATCGTCATCAAGCGCAGTGAAACGATGGCGCCTTTCAAGGACGGCAAGGCCACCGGCACCTTCTCCGCCCACGTCGACGGCGTTCCCGCCCGTGTCGAGGGCACGCAGGTGCTGACAGGTGACGAGAACTCCGCCACTCTCGAGATCGACGGTGAGGTCGAGGTCAAGATCCCGTTCCTCGGCGGAAAGATCGAAAGTGCGATTGTCGACGAGGTTGTCCGGCTCATCCAAGCCGAACAGGATTTCACCCGGGAGTGGATCACGAAGTAAAACCCTGCGGGCGGTGGCAGTTGTGGATACAGCCGATTTGGCTTGTCACAGCGTGTAACCGGTATTCTTTCCGATCATGGCTCGCCGCATCGACTACTCCGCCCGCTATCAGCACTCCCCCGAGCAGGTCTATGCGGCGCTGGCGGACCGCTCGTACTGGGAGGCCCGTGTCGAGGAGATGCGCAAGCATTCCGAGAACCATGTGGAACATTTCGAGGTCACCGATTCCGGAATCGATCTCGTGCTCCACCACATTCTTCCGCGCACGGATTTGCCTGACATCGCTCAGACAGTGATGAAGAAGGATCTTGTCATCACTCGTAAGGAGTCGTACGGCGCCTTCGGTGACACCGTGACCGGAACGTACGAAGCGTCCATCCCGGCCGGGCCGGGGAGTTTGTCCGGCACCATGGAGTTGTTCGCGACCGATACCGGGTCCACGCTGCGAACCACGTCCGAGGCCAAGGTCTTCATACCGTTCATCGGCGCGAAGTTGGAGCAACTGATGCTCATCAACCTCGTAGATCTGTTCCGCACCGAAGCCCAGGTCACCGCGACCTGGCTCGCCGCACGCTGAACCCGGCGTGAAGAAAGCTCCACCCCCGAAGCTCGAGGGGGTCATCACCCGTGGCACGACGGGAATCAACAGACTGCGACGTAGTGACCGGTGGATCGTGCACAACCGCACTATCGCGCACGCCCTGAACAACGCGACCGATCCGTTGATCGTCGACCTCGGGTACGGGGCGAGGCCGGACACCACCTTCGAGATGGCAAGCCGCCTCACCGCTGTCCGGCGGGATCGACGCGTCATCGGGCTCGAGATCGACCCCGCCCGCGTGGTCGAGAGTCGTGACGGTGTCAGCTTCGCCCGTGGTGGATTCGAACTTGCCGGTCTCACACCCGTCTTCGTACGCGCCTTCAACGTGCTCCGGCAGTACCCGGAGGAGGCTGTGGACTCTGCGTGGTCACACATTCAGTCCGGTCTCGCACCGGGCGGGCTGCTACTCGACGGAACCTGCGACGAACTCGGGAGGCGTTGCGCTTGGGTGCTTCTCGACGCTGATCGTCCATTGACCCTGACACTGGCCTGGGACCCCTTCGACATCGAGCGTCCTTCCGACATCGCGGAACGTCTCCCGAAGGCTCTCATCCACCGCAACGTTCCCGGTGAGCCGATCCACGCGTTGCTCAGCGCGGCCGATCGAGCCTGGGCCACCGCCGCGCCGCACGCCTCGTTCGGACCTCGCCATCGTTGGGCCGCCGCATTGGAAATTCTTCGGGCACAAGGAATTCCCGTGCAACCCGCGCGGCGACGTCTTCGTGACTGCATCCTGACCGTGCCCTGGCACGTCGTAGCGCCGAATCCCTGAACTCACAGACGGGAAACGCCCCGCCGCGGAGGCGTTCTCCGCGGCGGGGCGTCCGTGTGCAGGCGTCGGGCTAGGACCCGAAGATGTTTTCCAGGCTTCCCAGTGAACCGGTCGAACTGCCGCCGTTGCCGGGATCGCCGCCGTCGGACGCTGCCGTTACCTTGACGGTGACTGCGGCCTGGGTCTCGGAACCGAGATAGCCGTCAGTTCCACTGAACACCGCGGTGATTCGGCGATCTCCGAGTTCAGTGAAGGTGTGCGAGAGCGTGGCCTTACCGTTCACCACCGCAACCGGTCCACCGATCGGGGTGGTTCCGTCCATGAACTGGACCGTTCCTGCGCTGAGCGTAGGTACCACTGCCGCAACAAGATCGACCTTCGCGCCCTTGACCGCTGACGCCGGAGCGCTCACGGTGATGGACGTTTCCTGATCCTCCGCGGCCGGAGCCGTGACCGAAACCGACTGAGCGGCCGAGGTAGAGGTGAGGGATCCTGTTGCACCCGAGTAGACGGCCGTGATGTCGTGCGTGCCGACGCTCGCGAACTCGTGCATGATCGACGCCTTGCCCTCGACGACCGGCACCGGCGAGCCGAGATTGCCCGAGCCGTCCTTGAACTGCACTGTGCCGCCCACCGGCGTCGGCGTGACGGTTACGGACAGACCAACTGCCGTACCGGTTTTTGCATCCGCCGGAACGGTCAAGACCGTCTGGGTCTGCTGGTCGGTGGGAGCCGGCGCCTTGACGTTCACGGTCTGGGCGTTCGATGTCGAACCCAAGTAGTTACCCGAACCCGAGAACACTGCGGTGATGCCGTACTCACCCGCCACGTTGAAGGTCGGCGTGGTTGTTGCCTTACCTGAGGCATCCACGGGAACCGGGGATCCCAGATCCCTGCCACCTTCCTTGAACTGCACGGTTCCGCCTGCAGCACCGGTCGAGACGGAGGCAGTGAACGACAAGGCCTCCCCTGTCGAACCTGTCGACGGGCCGACGAGGGTAGTCGTTGTGTTCTCCTCGACCACCACCGGAGCGACTGTCAGCGCATGTGGCGCCGATGTCGAAGTCTGGTAGACACCGGAACCGGAGTACACCGCCACGATCGAATGCGCTCCGACTACATAGGAATTCGTCAGCGAAGCCTTGCCGTTGGCATCGACGGGAACGGCGCCGCCGACGTCGGTTGCACCGTCCTTGAACTGCACCGTGCCACCCGCCGGAGTGGGCGACACCGTAGCCTCGACGGTCACGGACTCACCTGCAACTGCACTTGCGGGACCGGTGATCGCGGTTGCAGTGCTCTTGTCCGCTTCGGACACTACGACGTCGAAAGCTGACGACGTGGAGGTCGCCACCTTTGCATTACCGAGATACTTGGCCGTCACGCTGTGGGTTCGGACGTCAGCCGGTGTCCAGGCAAGCGTTGCAACACCATTGGCGAGCGCGCCCGCACCGACCTTGGTGGCACCGTCGAAGAACTCCACCGAATCACCGTCGGCACCACCGGTCACCGTCGCGCTCAGCGGAACAAGTTGTCCCAACTTCACGCCACTGGTCGGTGACAGCGTCGTCGTCGAAATGTTCTTCGACACCGTCACCGCCGGGCCCTTGTTCTGGAAATCGGAACTCGTCACTGACGCGTTGTAATGCACCGAAGTATCCAACGGCACCTCACGCGCACAATCCGCGCCCACCGTGTACTTGAACTCGAAAGTCTTCGAGTCGTTGTTGTACAGCGGCCACTCTGTCAGTGACCCCTTCACACGAACAAAATCAGCACCCTTGGACTCGACACTCCGCGTCGAACCATTCACCTTCGCTGAACCCTCGACGTACGTCAGACATGTCGGATGAACATCCTTGATCGCATACAGGTAATCCACGACGATGTTCTTCCGCTTGAACACAGTCTTCACGGTGATCGTCTCGCCCTCGGACGGAGTCACATTGCTGATCGTCCGCGTGTATTCGTAGTTGTTCGCATTCCACGTCAACGAACCCGGTGTCTCCGGCGCAGCTCCCGCAACCCCGACACCCGCAACCACCGCGAAACCCGCAGCAACAGCAAACACACTCAGACCTGCAACTGCACGACGTGCAGAACCTACAGACATAGATTTTCCTTCTCGAGAAGTGAGGGATATGGGTGATGCCCCACCACCTGAAGCGGGCGGGGCATCACCGGGTATCGATTGCTAGGAGCCGAAGATGTTGCCGAGGCTGCCGAGCGAACCGGTGCCGTTGCCTGGTTCTTCACCGTCGACGGGTGCGGCGATCTGGACGGAGACCTGATCGGACGATGCCGTCACCGTGCCGGCGCCCGAGTACTCCGCCGCGACAACTCGCTGCCCTTGAGTTGCGGGCTTCCACGAAAGGCTGGCCTTTCCGGATGAATCGACCGTGGCCGTGCCGATGACGGTCTCGCCGTCCTTGAAGGTGACTGTGCCACCCGCATTGGCGGGGCTGATTTGAGCGGAGATCGTCTGGGCAACGCCGACCTGGCCCGCTACTACGCTGAGATCTGTTGTGGAGCTTGTTGTTCCGGCGGGCTGTTCGGCGACTGTCACATTCGCGGTGGTACTCGACCCGGTGACACCGGATCGACCGGCGAATACGGCTTCCACCGTCTGTGCACCGGCGACCGTCGGAACCCAGGCATAGGTCGCTTCACCGTTGCCTGCCACCGGCACCGAAGCGAGCACCGTTCCGCCGACCTTGAACGTGACCGTTCCACCGGTGCCCGACGCGGACACAGTCGCTTTGAGATTGGTCGACTTGCCGACCTGCGCGCCCGAGATCGGCGCCAGAGTCGTGCTGGACTGAGCATCGGCCTGCGAAACGTTCACGATCAGCGCTGCCGAAGCGGAGCCGACGGCACGCGCCGTGTCGGCGAACTTCGCTGTGATCGAGTGGTCTCCACGGGTGGTCGGTGTCCAGGCAAGTGTTGCAACACCATTGGCGAGGGTACCCGCACCAATCTTGGTGGCGGCGTCGAAGAACTCCACCGAATCACAGTCGGCACCACCGGTCACCGTCGCGCTCAGCGTCACCGGTTGCCCCACCTGAGCGCCACCGACGGGCGCAAGTGCTGTCGTCGAGACGTTCTTCTGAATGTTGACCGAAGGACCACGACCATTTGTCGTGTCATTCACCCAAGCCGAACCGTCGAAATGCACTGTGCTTGCCAGATCGGTCCCGCGCTCACATCCTGCGCCGACCCGATACTGAAACTCGAACGACTTCGTATTGTTCTGATACAACGGCCAATCCGTGATGCTCGCGCTCACACGCACAGAATCAGCGCTCACCGGCGTTTCCGGGGAATAGGCCTTCCCGTTCACCTTCGCCGAGCCCTCGACATACGTCATGCACGACGGATGAAAATCCCGAACCGCGTAGAGGTAATTGACCACAAAGTCGGTCCGCTTGAACACTGTCGTAGAGGTGATCACATCACCTTCCGACGGCGTCGCGTTACTGATCGTTCGTGTGATCTTGTAACCACTCGAATTGAACTCCGCCGTCACCGGAGCCGCACCAGCAACCCCGACGCCCGCAACCACCGCGAAGCCCGCAGAAACAGCAAAAACACTCAACCCACCGACAACACGACGAACACCACTCACGGACATCCAGATCCCTCTCGACAACGGGGCAGACAGGCGTCCAGGACAAGCGTCCGTCTGCTTTCGATGCCGTGACGTTATCCCATTGACTGTAAAGTAACTACGCTTTTCGCAGATTTAGTTCATCGGCGACATCGCCGAACTGCAATAACAGTGGGCTGAACGTCCCGAACCGCACATCTGGATGCGTTCTTACCTGCGCTAAAGACAAAACAGTCGCCCGAAAATAGCGATTTACAAATCTCTGATATCGGCGTCATATTCGATTTCGGGCGTGATGCCAGAAGGTCGCAGGAGCCTCGAAGATCTCTCTCGGCTACAGGCTTGCGGCCAGAGCCAACTCGACCCGAACAGCAACGTCGACGCTCGCGTTCTCACACGAGAGATACAGCTCGTGCGCGTCCAGTCGACCTATCGCGACCGCATCGGCGACTACTTCGTTGAGCAGGACTTGAGAAATTCCACCGGAAGCGAGGTCGTGCACGGTACGCAAAGGCGTGGTGATGCGGATGGGCCCGATCTGTTCACACTCGTCGTCCGCGAGCGGCAGTCGGTGCAGCGCTACCTGACGGGTCGGCGCCGCGAGAGGGTGCGCAACGGAGAGGTGAATGAAGCGAGGTTGCAGGTGCCCGAGGCCATGCAGATCTGCGGCACTGTAGTGCGAGACGGTGGCGCTACCGGCGAACCACGTGCACCACTTCGCGAACTCGTCCAAGGCGGTATGTCTGACGCGTTCGAGGCGAAAAAGTCCGCGACACTCACATGTCCATGTTCCGGATTCCGTCATTTCTTCCATCAACGCCAGACCGAAACCCAGTTCGGATGCCTGGAGAGCCGTGACAAATCCGCACTGTCGCAGCGCCAGCAGCTCGAGTGATTCGTAGTCCGAAGCCATGACCACCTCCGGTGACCGTCGAAAACGCCGTTTCGAACAGACTACGGGCGAGTGTGTCGCGCATCACAGGAATGAGGAAGTGCGTATTCACAGAGTTCGTTCAGACTCGTCGGGAAGAATCTGGCGAATGACTGTCGCAGCGAACAACCCTCGTCCGCGCAACCGAGTGCTCATCATCCTTCTCGTGGTGATCGCCGTACTCGTCGCGGCGCTCGTCGGTGGAGAACTGTACGTACGCAACCAGGTGAAGACCTGCATGGCCGATCAGTTCCAGAGCGAACTGGGATCCCAGGTCGACGTCGGGTTGAGCTGGAAGCCCGTACTCCTGCAGGCAGTCGACAAGAAGGTGCCGTACATCAGCATCGACAGTGACGACTCTTCGTTCGGCCCCGCAACGGGAATGCAGGTTCACGCGAAGGTGAACGACATCAACTTGCAGCCCTCGGCGGGCAACAGCGGCACCATCGGCAGCTCCAGCGCCGACGTCACCTGGTCTACCGCAGGCATTCTCGCCACCTTGCAGGAACAGACCTTCGGCGGGCTCGTCTCCGGCGTCACCGCCGACTCGAGCGCCGGAACACTCGCGTTCGACGTCGGTCCGGTCGGGCTCGCGAAGCTCACGGTCAAGCCCACCGTCACCAACGGTGTGGTCGACGTCCAGACCGTCGGCGCCGAGATTCTCGGATTGGGTCTGCCGACCGATCTGGTCGACGGCATCGTCCAGACACTCACCGACAGCCTGCAGACCTACCCGCTGGACATGAAGCCCACGAAGCTGACCGTCACCGACGACGCTATCCTGATCTCGTTGGAGGGCGGCGCTTACGCCATGCCCGTCGCCGACGCGAACAACCAGAACACCTCGGCGGTTCCGGACAGCTGCGGCCTGCTGACCTAGTCGGCCAGACCGTCCAATACTGCTCGACTTCCGGATAGTCCGAGGCGGGTGGCGCCGGCCGCGATCATGTCGAGCGCTGCCTGCGTCGTACGTATTCCGCCACTGGCCTTGACTCCCACGCCCGGGCCGACCGTCTGCGCCATCAGTGCGACGGCCTCGACCGTCGCTCCACCCGCGGGGTGGAAGCCGGTGGAGGTCTTGACGAAGTTCGCCCCGGCACGCACAGCTGCGCGGCAACATTCGACGATGGCCTCGTCGGACAGCGCTGCGGTTTCGAGGATCACTTTGAGGATCGCACTCTCCCCCATCGCCTCGCGGACGGTGAGAATATCGGCCAACACCGCGCTGTAGTCGCCGGCGACCGCCGCTCCTACGTCGATGACCATGTCGATCTCGGCTGCGCCTTGATCGACGGCCAGTCGCGCTTCAGCACCCTTGACCAGCGAATGATGCTTCCCCGACGGGAATCCGACGACGGCCGCCGTCACAAGTCCCTCGGCGCGAATCGGCAACATCGACGGCGAGACACAGACAGCCAGCACACCGAGGCTGCGTGCTTCGTCGATCAGGGCGGTCACATCGGCCGCGGTGGCTTCGGGTTTGAGGAGAGTGTGGTCCACCATCGCGGCAACCTGGGAACGAGTGAGTGCAGCTTCAGACATGTTGGAAAGCTTGGCACACCACCACGCGACCGTCGCTGCAGCCGCACCTGAGAGACTAGGCCGCATGACCGCTGCACCATCGATCGATGATCGTCGCTATGTTCTGTCCCTCGGCTGCCCCGACACCACGGGCATCGTCGCACGCATCTCGACCTTTCTCACCGACGTCGGTGGATGGATCGTGGAGGCCGCATACCACGCCGATGCCGACACCGGATGGTTCTTCACGCGTCAGGCGGTCCGTGCATCGTCGGTGAGCATGAGCATCGACGAGCTTCGTGAACGGTTCAAAGCTGTTGCGGCCGAGATCGGTCCGGAAACCGAGTGGACTCTTCACGACTCCGGCGCACCCAAGAAGATCGTGTTGCTCGTGAGCAAGGAAGGTCACTGCTTGCATGACCTCCTTGGCCGCGCCGCGGGTGGGGAACTCCCCGCAGAAATCAGCGCCGTCATCGGAAACCACGAAGATCTGCGCAGTGTCACCGAGCGCCACGGGATCGACTTCCACCATGTTCCGTTCGCCAAGGACCCGGCAGAACGGGGACCGTCCTTCGCGAAGGTCCGCGCCCTGGTCGACGCTCACAATCCCGACGCCGTGGTTCTTGCCCGATTCATGCAGGTGCTGCCCGAATCACTGTGCGAGCACTGGGCCGGGCGCGCGATCAACATCCACCACAGCTTCTTGCCGTCGTTCATCGGTGCCCGCCCCTATCACCAGGCGTTCGCCCGCGGCGTGAAGTTGATCGGCGCCACCTGCCACTACGTGACCGCCGAACTCGATGCCGGTCCGATCATCGAGCAGGACGTGATCCGTGTGGACCACGCCGACGATGTCGCCGACATGGTCCGTCAGGGTCGAGACATCGAAAAGCTCGTACTCTCCCGCGGACTGCGCTGGCACCTCGAGGATCGTGTGCTTGTCCACGGGCGCAAGACGGTCGTCTTCAGCTAGAGCTGCGTTGCGCTAGAGATTGCGCAGTCGCACGATTTCCTTGTCGAACTCGTCGATGTTCTCGATCGACGACATGTGACCGACGCCCGGCAACACGATTAATCGTTCGAGGTTGCCGGCGTCGTCGAGGACCTGCGCAAGCTTGCGCGCATGGACCGGCGGAGTGAGCCGGTCGAGCGAACCGACGAGCACGGTGGTCGGCACTTCGAGATTGTCGAGTCCCTCGTGAATGTCGAGGGTGCTCAGCGCTGCTCCCCAACCTCCACGGATGCGGGGCTTGCACTCACGAACGATGTTCTCGCAGAACTGAATCTCGGCCTTGGTCGCGTTCGGTGACATCGAGACGTACTGGATCGCCTTCGTCATGGCGCCCGAGGAGACGAACGGAACGGGCGAACTGAGGATGGCGCGGCCCACGGGGACCGGCACGCGAGGGAAACGATTGGGCAGTGGGATGACCGTGGTCTCGGCGATCAACCTTTCGCTCGCGGTGCTCGCGAGCATGACCGCCGACGCGTACTTCTTGACCTCGTCGGGGTGACGACCCGCCCAGGCGATGATGCTCATCCCGCCCATGCTGTGACCGACGATGACGGCCTTCTTGTCCTCACGAACGGTGGCCGCCAGCACTGCAGAGAGATCGTCGGCAAGGACGTCCGGGCCGAGCGGAAGATTGCCGACGGTGCTGCGGCCGTGACCGCGCTGATCGTAGGTGATGACCCGATATTCGCCGGCAAGCGCATTGACCTGCGGGTACCAGAATTCGGTGGAGCACGTCCAGCCGTGACTGAGAACGATCGGATCGCCGTCGACGGGACCGTAAGCCCGGACATTGATGATCGCACCGTCGTCGGTGGTCAGTTCGCTGATGTCAGCTTTGAGAGTCGGAGTCTTCAGGAGTGCATTGGGCTCGACGTCGCTCGACAGAGTCAACCCACGCGTGGATCGCCGATGACGGATCCCAGCGACGGCCGCGACGAGTGCTCCCACTCCGACGGCGCCTGCCAGTACTCGAAGCTCTGTGGTGCGCGAACGACTGGACATGCATTTACCCCTGACTGCTGCTGACGACAGACGGATGCAATCTATGTGTGACTGCCGTTAACCGACACTATCACTCGAACAACGCCCGTTGTCAGCGTTGGAGAGAAGAGTGGGGCAGCACACCATGAGCCGGGAACCACGGCTCGGAATGAGCGGGAGTGCGGCAAACTACCAGCGAGAACCGCCGTGCTGAATGTCGTCCACCCGCGGGCGAACGTCGACGAGATACACGCACACTGCAACGACCGCGATGATGCCCAGGAGCCCGACAGGGGACGTCGCCAAGAGAATCAATGCCGCGACGATCAGAATTCCCAGCCAGATCGGCTTGGTCAATTTGTTGACCGCGGTGAAAGCGTCAGGACGCTGCCTGACGGCATGAACGATCGCGTAGACAGCACCCACCAATGCGAGCACTTTGAGTGCGAGAAAGATCAGACCGACTAGCCCATCGACTTGAGTCACAACTACATCCTAAGTTCTCATCCGGTTCCCGACGAACACGAAGGCTCCCACACTCGGCTGAGCGCGGGAGCCTTCGTCAGGTGGAGCTGGGCAAATCAGGCCTTCTTGGCCGGAGCAGCCTTCTTGGCCGGAGCCGGTGCGGTGGCCTTGGCCGGAGCAGCCTTGGCGGGTGCAGCCTTGGCCGGAGCGGCCTTCTTCGCGGCGGTGGTCGCGCGCTCCTGGACGTCGGAAGCAGCAGCGGTCACGCGAGCGGCAGCTTCCTTGGAAGCCTCGTCAGCCTGGTCACCGAGGTCGAGGACCTTCAGTGCAGCCTCGTCGCCTGCGTCGGCGATCTTCTCACCGGCGTCAGAGATCTTCTCGCCGACCTCTTCTGCGGTGTCGGAGATGCGTCCGGCAGCGCGGCCGGCCAGCTTGGCAGCCTGCTCGCCCACGGCGCGCGTCTGACGAGCAACGGTTCCGAGTGCGTCTTCGGTCAGCTCGACGGCGTCGCCGAGTGCCGACTCTGCAGCAGCGATGCCTTCTTCGACTGCGGGCTGCTTGCGGATGCGCTCGACTGCGTCTTCGCCACGTTCTGCGAGGGAGTTGTACAGATCTCCGGCAACCTTGAGGTATGCCTCGGCGACCTTGCGGAGTTCCTCGGGTGAGAACTTCTCGCGTAGCTCGGCAAGCTCTTCGGGCAGCTCGGACGGCAGGCCGGCGAGACGCTCGCGCAGCGCATCGACACTCTCGGCAACGTCACCCTGGACGGAAGCGAGCTTCTCGCGAGCACCGTCGACACGGCCGTTGACATCGCCCTGGGTGTTCTCGGCGCGCTCACGAACCTGAGCAACTACATCGGCCACGGCCTGGACAACCAGGTCGCCTGCGCCGACGGCGGCGTAGAGCGAGGTCTTGACGCTGTCGATGGCGTTCTTGTCAGTCATCTTGTTCTCCTAGTGAAGTCTCGGTGTCTGGAATTGCGGCCGATTCAGCGAAATCGGGCGCTGCGGCTGGTCTTGACGACTCGTTCTCGCGACAGAACGAGTCGTAGATTTCGAGCAGTACTTGCTTCTGCCGTTCGTTGATGGCCGTCTCGGCCAACACCGCGTCCCTGATGGGACTGTGCGGGCGTTGCTCGAGATATCCCGCTTGGACGTACAGCACTTCTGATGAGACTCGAAGGCCCTTGGCGATTTGCGCCAGTACGTCCGCCGACGGTTTGCGCAATCCGCGTTCGATCTGACTCAGATACGGATTGCTGACGCCGGCGAGTTGAGCGAGTTGGCGCATCGAAACTTGGGCGGCTTCCCGCTGTGCACGAATGAACCCCCCGATGTCGTGTGCCGCAGAGCTGACGACGCGAGCTGCCAAGTCGCTTGCTCCGGCTGCGGCACCGGATGATTCACGATCTCCGTCATCGGAGTTCGTCGACTTCGCTGGCATTGCGTCCTCCCTTTCCAGTGGACATTTCCCAGGATAGGAGAGGGTGCTAACTATTGCAAGCACTACTGCTAGCACTCGTGGTGGACGTCACATACCGGACAGCTCAGCCGAAGATGAGCGTCGAAATCGTGTAGATCAGCAGTCCGGCGATCGAGCCCACAACGGTGCCGTTGATACGGATGAACTGAAGATCTCGACCGACCTGCAACTCGATCTTCTGGCTCGCTTCGTCGGCGTCCCACCGCTCGACGGTGTCACTGATGACTCCAGTGATCTCGTCGGTGTAGTTCTCCGCGATGTACTTGGTGCCCTGCACCAGCCAGCCGTCGACCTTCTCACGCATGGACTCGTCGTCACGCAGCCTGACTCCGAAGCCGGCGACGTTCTCGGCGACCTTGGTCCGCAGGGTGCTGTTCGGATCGTCGACGGACTCCATGATGAGCCGCTTGGCAACCTGCCATGTCGACGACGCCAGACCCGTCACTTCCTCGCGACCCATGATCTCGGCCTTGATCCCCTCGGCCTTCTTGATGGTCTCCGGGTCGTTCTGCAGATCATCGGCGAAGTCGATCAGGAAGCGGTTGGCGGCGAGGCGTACCTCGTGTTCGGGGTTGGAACGGACCTTCCAGGTGAACTCGACGAGTTCCTTGTATATCTTCTCCCCCAGCATGGCGTCGACGAACTTCGGCGACCACGCGGGCGAATCGCGAACGATCACACGATCGATCGTCTCCTGGCTGCCGAGAGCCCACTGATGTGCCCGCTCGGCAAGCAATTCGATGATCGGCAGTTGCTTGTTGTCCTTGAGAAGTTCACCGAGCACTCGGCCGATCGGCGGTCCCCACATGGGCTCGGCCAGACGCTTCACGATCGTGTTGTCGATGATCTGGGCGATGTCCTCGTCGCGAAGAACCTCGACCATGCCGCGCAAGACCGTCGACGTCTCGGCGGCGACGCGAGCGGCGTTGGCAGGTTCGGCCATCCACGTGCCGAGCCGCAGCGGAATCTGCGCCTGCTGCACCTTGGCCGACACAACCTCGGGAGCCAGGAAGTTTTGACCGACGAATGAGCTCAGGCTGGCTCCGAGCTGGTCTTTCTTACGCTTGATGATGGCAGTGTGCGGGATGGGAAGGCCCATCGGATGACGGAAGAGCGCGGTGACGGCAAACCAGTCGGCAAGCGCGCCGACCATGCCTGCCTCGGACGCGGCCCGGACGTACCCGACCCACTCTCCGGCGCCGCGGGATTCCTGCCACCGGCAGAAGATGTAGACCACCGTCGCGAAGCCCAGAAGGCCAGTAGCGAAGACCTTCATCTTGCGAAGGTCCCGACGCTTGGCGGCGTCGTCGAAGGCGGAGAGGCTCAGTTGCTGCACCCTCGCCATTGTGCCGAAAGGTGTGACGCGGCGTAGCGCGAGCGACACGAAGTCCGATTCTGCAGGACCTAATCCCCCGAACTGCGGATGTGAGTGCCCGAGATAAAGGCGCGGACATTAAGCTGGACCGGAAAGTAGACCGATCGGACGTGGCTCGCACCACAGATATGAGATGACTCGTGGCCAAGAATGCCGTGCAGGACAACGAGCAGGTAGACGGCCCAGTCGTTGCTGATGCGAAGCCCGAGAAATCCGACGGTCGGAAGCGTCGTTGGCGTGAGCACAAGATCGCTCGCCGCGAGGAACTCGTCGACGGCACCATCGCCGCCATCCGCGCGCGCGGCCGTGAGATCGGCATGGACGAGATCGCGTCCGAGATCGGTGTCTCCAAGACCGTGCTCTACCGATACTTCGCCGACAAGAGCGACCTCACGACCGCCACGATGATGCGGTACGTCGAGACCATCCTGTCGCCGCGTATCTACGAAGCGATCAGTGGCGATCTCGACGATTTCGAACTCACCCAGGCGAGCATCACCGCATACGTCGAGACGGTGGCATCCGACCCCGACATCTACCTCTACGTCATGGCCAACGGCGCCGGCGCCAACCGCGACGTCGTTGCCGATTCCGAGCGCATGATCGCCGAATTGCTCTCCACGGTGTTGGGCAATCGTCTTCGCGAGATGGAGATGGATTCCGGCGGTTCGCTGCCGTGGGCGTTCGGGATCGTCGGCGGAATTCAGCTCGCGACGCACTGGTGGATCTCCAACAAGTCGATGTCCGCGGAATCGCTGATCGACTACCTCACGATGATGACGTGGGGCGGCATCACCGGCATAGCGGCGGTCAACGGATCACCGGCCAAGTTCAAGTCGGTTCCGCATCCCCTCGTCAAGCCTGCCGAGGACTGACTCGCCCGAGACCGAACTTTCGAGCCGCCGGGCGCGATCCTGTGGCACTCTTTCGGCATGGCACAAGACTCGCTGTGGGAAACACCGGCCGCCAAGACCCTGCGGGCGGAGCCCGGGTTCGAACTCGATCAACTCGATCGCAACAGCACTCCGGGATTCACCGGAAACAAAGCTGACGGCGAACGTCTGCTCGAGGAGCGCGGCGCGGTTCTGTCCGACCTGCAGGAGTTGCTGTACGCCAACGGCCGGTCAGGGGACAGTCGTTCAGTCCTGCTGGTTCTGCAAGGAATGGACACCGCAGGCAAGGGCGGCATGGTCCGACACGTGATCGGTCACGTGGATCCTTCGGGAGTTCAGCACGCGGCCTTCGGCGTCCCGACCGAAGAGGAAAAGCAACATCACTACCTTTGGCGGATCAAGAAGGAACTCCCCCGCGGCGGCTATCTCGGTGTGTTCGATCGCTCCCACTACGAGGACGTCCTGGTAGTGCGCGTCCACGATCTTGTCCCGGAGGATGTCTGGAGCAAGCGCTACGACGAGATCAACCAGTTCGAAAAGGAACTCGTCGACGCCGGAACCACTATCGTGAAAGTCGCGATGTTCGTCTCGCTCGACGAGCAGAAGAAGCGACTCGAAGAACGTCTCGACCGCCCGGACAAGTATTGGAAGTACAACCCCGGCGACGTGACCGAACGCGGTTTGTGGCCTGCATATCAACAGGCGTATCAGGCAATGCTCGACAAGACGTCGACCGAGCACGCGCCGTGGTACGTCGTGCCGTGTGATCGGAAGTGGTACAGCCGCATTGCGGTCACGGAGCTACTGATCGACGCTTTGGAAAAGCTCGATCTCGACTGGCCCCCTGCCGACTTCGACATCGAGGCGGAGAAGGCACGACTCGCACAGTCTTGATCAGAAGCAGGCCTGATCAGAACAGGTGTGGGGATTCGCGGTGCACTTTGTGGTCGTGACGCACAGTACTGGCGTACAGGGCTACCGCGAGGCCGATGCACGCGACGCCGGCGAGGCCGGCGATCAATGCCCAACCACCCTGGCCTGAACCTGCCGCCACCAGAAAACTGCCGAGGCAGACCACTGTGGCCAGCACCAGGAAATACGACGCCCACGCTGCAAAGAGATTGAGCTTCATCGTTCGCTCCTCCGGTCGGATCTCTTTCGTTTCGACCGTACGCCGGAGCATGACGGTCGACAAGACACTGCCGCCTCGAGGTTTCCCGACGTCTACGCCGGGTAGCCGAATTACATGGACATCGGAACTCTTTATCGCGGAATCGAATCCGCTCGCGGACTGGACGGTCCGTCCACTGGCCTCAGGCGCAGAATCCTCGAGATCACGGAGCGATCCGACCGATCGCGCACTGTCGCGGCACTTCTGCGCGGCGCCGCCGTCGGGCATCCCATCCATCCTGCCCTCGTGACCATTCCCGCGGGCGCGTGGACGGCTTCGTTGATCTTCGATGTTCTAGGCGATCCGCAGACTGCACGACGGCTGATCGGGCTCGGATTGGTTTCGACTCCGCCGGCTTTGCTGACGGGATGGCTGGACTGGTCCGAACGTGGCGACGTCGCACGCCGAGTGGGGCTGGTGCACGCGGCGTCGAATGCAGTGGGGATCTGGTCTTTTGCGGCGTCGTACAGGCTACGCGGAAAGGACTCACTCGCGCTGGCGCGAGTGCTGTCGGTGCTGGGGCTCACCGCGGTCGGTGTCGGTGGCGCGCTCGGTGGTCACATCGTTTTCAAGCTAATGGACGATCCGGCCGTCGAGGCTGCAGCGACTCCGGTTCTCGATCCCATCCTGGATGTAGTCAACTGAGCCGATCGGACCTCGATACTGTTCAGGCGTAAGCACTTCCGGAGTAGCTCCGCAGTTCTCGCGCGGTCTCGTCCGAATCCGCCAATGGTCTGTTCATGACCCAGTGTGGGCTGCGCGCGCCCAGTGTCGCGGCAAAATCGGCGACGGCGTCCGGGGTCGGCACTGCGTGTTCGCCCAGATATCCGAGAACGATGAGGTCCTCCCCTGATCTGGTCTCCACGGCCAGGGCCCAACCGCACGTCTCCTCCCACAGCAAAGCCACCTCGCGCCCGGGGAAACGCGGCACAGTTCGGTCCAATGCGATGTAAGCCTCCAGAGGGTGCTCGCGCCTGCAACACCACTGCTCGATGCCGGCCCCCACACCGACCGCCACCCGTTGTACGTACCGCTCGAACCCGAGTCCGACGGTTGCGTCGACCAGCATTTGTTCTGTCATCGAACCTCACTCCTCGCCATCGTGTTTGGAATGTGCCCAGCGCTGACCGCGTCGAAACCCGGTTCAGATCACGGACTCCGGGTATCCCCAGACGAACCGATCAAGTGGAGAGGGGACCCGATGAAGTACTCGCCCGCTATGGCTCCCGGACGAATGCTGAAGATCTCCATGGTGTCGGTGAACGCCGATCCACTCGCACCGGTGGGCTGCTCGGCAGCCGGTGCACAGAACCTGCACGTCGACGAACTGTCTGCCGCCTTGGTTCGTGCCGGACACGACGTCACCGTCTTCACCAGGCGTGCCCACGTCGGTGGGCCGGACCGCGTTCGCGCCCGCGCCGGGTACTCCGTCGACTATCTCGAGGCCGGCCCGACGCAGGCTCTCCCGGATGCCGATATCCTCCCTCACCTTGGAACCTTTGCCAGCATTCTGCGCGCTCAGTGGAGTACCGACCGACCCGATGTGGTGCACTCGCACTTCTGGATGTCCGGTGTGGCAACGGAACTCGCGACCCGATCGCTCGGCATCCCCGTACTTCAGACATTCCATTCCCTGGGATCTGCGGCGCACCGCCACCTCGGAGCAGCCGACGACAGCCCCTCGGAGCGGACTCACCTGGAACCGTTGATCGCCAGGGGCGCAACCCATGTCATCGCGACCAGTTCGGACGAAATCTTCGATCTGGTCCGGCAGGGATCACCACGATCACGGACCACGATGGTGCCCTCGGGCGTGGACACCGAAGCATTCACCCCGGAGGGACCCGCCGCGAAGAAAACCGCACCGCATCGATTGATCTGCGTCGGAAGACTGGTGGAGCAGAAGGGCTTCGATGTTGCCGTCGCCGCGCTGGCTTCGCTGCCGGATACGGAGTTGGTGGTGATCGGCGGGCCACCCGTCGCGCAACTGAGCACCGACGAAGTGGCGATCCGCTTGGTCAAGCTCGCCGAGCGCCTCGGCGTCGCAGATCGAGTCCAATTGTTGGGACGGGTTCCGCACCGCCAACTACCGAAACTGATGCGATCGGCCGACGCCCTCGTGTGCACCCCTCGATACGAACCGTTCGGAATCGCGGCACTGGAAGCAATGGCGTGCGGAGTTCCCGTAGTCGCGACTCCTGTTGGCGGACTGCGGGATACGGTGATCGACGGACTCACCGGGCGTCGGGTCCCGGTCAACAACCCGGTGGAAACCGCGCGCGCAGTCCGCCATCTTCTCGACGACGAGGACGAAGGCGCGGCGTTTGCACGGCAGAGCCGGGCCCGAGCGTGCGAATCGTATTCGTGGGATCACGTCGCCACCGAAGTGGTCCGCACCTACGGCCGCTGCGTCACAGCACCGCCGAGAGCCCGCCAACACAAGGGCACTCACCGAAGTGACGTGCACTGACGCTGACGGGCTCTACGAAACTGAATTTCACGAAGCTTGGACTGAAACTGCGTGATCAAGCGGGGAAACGTCGGGTCTCTTCGAGTCCGATTGCATGATCGAGCGACTCGTAGCAGGCAAACATCGACTCCTGACCAGCTGCTTTGAGCAACCTTTGCACCGGGCGGGCGCAGACGAGCGCGAGTGTGCCGCCCACGTCGCGTGATCGCGTCGACAGGACCGACAGTACGGACAAGCCGCACGTCCCCATGAATTCGAGTTCGGATAGATCGACGACCAGCGTCCGGTCCGCGGCCACGTGGTACGTCAAGAAGTCACGAAAAGCATTGGCGCTCATCAGATCGATCTCACCACGAACTTTGATCACAGCGGTGTGTGCACTGATGCGGTGCGCGTGAAACGATGCGGTCGCTGTCCCGGTCGCGGGAGGTCCGTAGTCTACCGATCCCTTCGCCGCGTTCGTAAAGCCTGAAATAGATGATCCTGGAACAACAGTCATGGTTCTCCCATCCCGCAACGGTTTACACTCTGCAAAAGAGAAGGGACCTCCGAAGGAGACGCACGATGAACGGGTCTCCAGAAATACGGATAAATCCCTCATCGGCTGTGTGCTCAACCTCGGTTTGAAACAGTACGCCAGCATGACGGACGTCACAAGTGCGTTGCGACCATTCGTTTCGGTGTTCCGAACAAAAATGAGGTTTGGTCTGCGGTTCCGCGAGGTAATCCGATGTTGCGATCGCCAACGGTCGTGAGCAGAATCGTGTCGTTTACCCCGGCACCACCATCGACCAAATTTCGTGTTCGGGGGTCACTGTGAAGGTCGGGATGGGTATCGTTCTCGGCACCAGACTTCACCGCGACCCCTGGTACGACGATCCGGAGAACTTATGGCACACCTCAGCGCACTCGAGCCCGATCAGGATCAGACTCAGCCAGTTGTGGAGTTGAGGATTCAAGCGACTCTCGATCAGCTGTCGATTTTGCGTGCACTGGCCGCCACCGTTGCCATTCAGGAAAACTTCGACCTCGACGCCATCGCCGACATCAAACTGGCCATGGACGAAATCTGTACGCATCTGATCGTTCGCGCTGCGCCTGATTCGGTTCTGGTGTGTCGGTTCGTCTTCACGCCCCCGCAATTGCACGTGTCCGTGTCCACGACGACCACGGAGTACGAGGACAGCAGTCAGCGTTCGTTCGGGTGGCACATCCTCACCGAACTCACCGATTCGATTTCGCTCGACCAGGAAGAGAACCTCGGCGGCGTCGGCTACATCACCACCATGAAGTTCACCAAGGCCCTCAGCGGGCGCCTGTGACCGCTTCCGCAGACGGCCCGTCACGCCCGCGTCGGCGGTCCACCGACGAATATCGGGACGTAATACCAGTTTTCGAGGAACTGCGGACCCTCGAGCCCCACAGCCCGGAGTACGAACGAGTGCGCACTGCACTCATCACCAGATGCCTACCGTTGGCCGAGCACATCGCCAGACGATTCGACGGTCGTGGCGAGGCACACGACGATCTGGTTCAGGTGGCGCGTCTCGGTCTGGTCAACGCCGTCGACCGTTTCGATTCCACGCGCGGATCCGATTTCGTCTCCTTCGCAGTTCCCACCGTGATGGGCGAGGTTCGACGACACTTCCGCGACACCGGTTGGGCATTGCGGGTTCCCCGCCGGATGAAGGAGTTGCACTTCCAACTCGGGCAGGCCATCAGCGAGCTGTCACAACAGCTCGGGCACGCGCCGACCGTCGACGAGTTGGCCGAGACGTTGGGGATCGAACGCGAAGAAGTTGCCCAGGCCTTGATCGCCGGCAACGCGTATCAGACGGTCTCGGTCGACGGTGCCGCGTCCAATCACACCGACGATCTCCCGCTCGTGGAAACACTCGGTGACTACGACGCAGCTCTCGAGAACGTCGAGAATCACGAGGCGTTGCGTCCGCTTCTCGACAAGCTGCCCGAGCGAGAGCGGACGGTGTTGATGCTCAGATTCTTCGGAAATCTGACGCAGACACAGATCGCCGAGAAAGTCGGTGTGTCCCAGATGCACGTGTCGAGGTTGCTCGCGAAGACATTGAGTAATCTTCGCGAGCAACTCGACTGAGCTCCGCGAACAATTCGACTGAGCAGGACCGGGCGGGTCAGATCGTTGCGGTGTCGATCACGAATCGGTATCGGACGTCGCTCTTGATCACGCGCTCGTAAGCGTCGTTGATGTCGCTCGCCGGGATCAGTTCGATTTCTGCGCCGATGCCGTGCTCGGCGCAGAAGTCGAGCATCTCCTGTGTCTGCGGGATACCTCCGACCATGGAACCGGCGAGGCTACGACGGTTTGCGGCGAGCGAGAATGCTCGAACTTCGATCGGCTTCTCGGGCAGGCCGAGTTCGACGAGAGTGCCGTTGATGGCAAGCAAGGACATGTAGGCGTCGATGTCGAGGTTGACCGAGACCGTGTTGAGGATCAGGTCGAACTCGCCGCGAAGAGCCTTGAACGTCTCACGGTCGTTGGTCGCGTAGTAGTGATCGGCGCCGAGGCGAAGCCCGTCGTCTTTCTTGCCGAGCGTCTGGCTCAGGACGGTGACTTCCGCTCCGAGCGCCTTGGCGATCTTCACGCCGACGTGCCCGAGGCCGCCGAAACCGATGATGGCGACCTTCTTGCCGGGGCCGGCGTTCCAGTGCCGCAGCGGTGAGTACAAGGTGATGCCCGCGCACAGGAGCGGCGCTGCGACGTCGAGTTCGATGCCCTCCGGGATCGAGAGCACGAAGTGCTCGGTGACGACGATGTGCGTCGAGTAGCCACCCTGAGTGCGCTCGCCGTCGCGGCCGGTGGCGTTGTACGTACCCGTCACACCCTTGCGGCAGTACTGCTCTTCACCGGCGGTGCAGGCGTCGCACTCCCCGCACGAGTCGACGAAGCAGCCGACGCCCACTCGGTCGCCGACCTTGTGCTTGGTGACATCGGACCCCACGGCGGCGACGACGCCGGCGATTTCGTGTCCGGGGACGATCGGGTACTTGGCTCCGCCCCACTCGTTGCGAGCGGTGTGGATGTCGGAATGGCAGATGCCGGCAAATTTGATGTCGATGAGAATGTCCAGTGGACCGAGCTCGCGGCGTTCGACAGTGGTCTTCTCGAGGGGACCGTCAGCGGACGTCGCGGCATAAGCAGCAGCAGTAACCATGCACACATGCCTACCCGTGCATGGAGGGACCTGCAACTCGCAGGCCCCTCCATGACTTGTTCTTTACGTGACTTACCCGGCGTCGCGCTCGGCTTGCTCGGCCCGACGACGCAGGCGCCTCGCGGCCGCAACCATATTGCGCAGCGAAGGCTCGAGTTGCCACGGATGGCGGGTCTTGAGGCCGCCGTCCGGGTTTGCCCACAAGCGATCGAGAGAGATCGATTCGCTTGCCTCAGTGAGCAATTCGTCGAGTTCGTCGATGTCGGGAATCCGAGCCGAGCGAGATTCGTAGACACCGGGGCCGACGCCGTGCGTGAGCGCGCCTTCCTTGAGTGCTTCGAGAACCCACGTGATGGAGCGGGTCGCGACGATAGCCGTCACATCGGCGTCCAACCGTTCGATGGCGTCGACCACCGACGACCGAGCGGAGTACGTCAAATGTGTGTGGATCTGTGTTTCCGGCTTCGCTCCACCTGTTGCCAGACGGAACGCGTCGACGGCCCACTCCAGGTAGGCCTCCCGGCCGTCCTCACGCAGTGGCAGCAGTTCACGAATTGCCGGTTCGTCCACCTGGATGATGGCGATTCCGGCAGCTTCGAGATCCGCGATTTCGTCTCGAATGACAAGTGCCAGTTGCTCTGCCGTTTCGTAGAGCGGCTGATCCTGGCGAACGAACGAACGGGCGATCATGGTGACCGGACCCGTCAGCATGCCCTTGACCGGCTTGTCGGTCAGCGACTGCGCGTACGCAATCCACTCGACCGTCATCGGCTTCGGACGTGCGATGTCGCCGTAGAGGATCGGCGGACGCGTGCACCGAGATCCGTAGGCCTGAACCCAACCGTTGTGCGTGAAGGCATAGCCCTCGAGCAGTTCGGCGAAGTACTGGACCATGTCGTTGCGCTCGTGCTCGCCGTGCACGAAAACATCGAGACCGATGTCCTCTTGCAGACGGATTGTGCGCTCGATCTCTTCCTGGATGCGCTTGTAGTAGTCGTCCCACTCCAAACGCCCCTGGCCGAGTTCGTAACGAGCCTGGCGAATCGCGTCGGTCTGCGGGAACGAACCCAGTGTCTGGGCCGGCACCAACGGCAGATTCAACCGTTCCTGCTGAGCCTTACGACGCTCCTCGTACGGTGCACGCACACGATCTTCGGGCTTGATCGCGTTCACCCGAGCACGGACAGCGTGCTTGAGCTTGAAGTGCACCTTCGTCGGACGCTTACGCCACTTGTCCGAAGGACCTTCGGTGAGCGCCTTCGCCAGTGAGACGACTTCGCCGACCTTCTGCT
Source organism: Rhodococcus sp. 27YEA6 (assembly GCF_044908235.1). Taxonomy (NCBI): domain Bacteria; kingdom Bacillati; phylum Actinomycetota; class Actinomycetes; order Mycobacteriales; family Nocardiaceae; genus Rhodococcus; species Rhodococcus sp. 27YEA6. The sequence continues at coordinate 217,953 of NZ_JBIYCY010000006.1, forward strand.
TCGCAAAAGCCAGACGGTCTGCGACGTCTCCCGGAATGTCGTACTCGGAGAGCACGTCGTACGGCACGTGCAGCAGCGACGACGACGTGGAGACGACGAGGTCAGGCACAACGTCTTTGAGTTCGTTCAGGTACGTCAAGGTGTTGAACCTGTCGACGCGCCAGACGTTGCGACCGTCGACGACGCCCGCGTAGATGCGCTTGCGCTTGATGTTCGGCACCGCGGCCAGTTCCTCGGCCGTGATCTTGCCGTGCACCAGGTCCAGACCGAAGGCTTCGATCTTGGTGGGCGCCAAGATGTTGAGGGCTTCGCCGAACTTGCCGTACGGACCCGTCACCAACAGGCGCGGGCGCAGCGGGGCCGTCGAAAGCTTCTCGTACGCACGTCCCAGAGCGGCTAGCTCCTCGGGGGTGCGGTCCTCGGTGACCGAAGGCTCGTCCAACTGAACACAGGTCGCACCGGCCTTGGCGAGCTGCTCGAAGAGCTTCTCGTACTCGGGCAGGAGCGCGTCCAACAGGTCGAGCGGGGTGAAGTTCGGATCGGACTTCTCGGTGGCAGGTCCGACCTTCGAAAGCAGAAGCAGCGAGACGGGCCCCATGATGACGGGGCGCAATTCGATGCCGCGCGCCTTCGCACGTTCGAACTCGTCGAGAAGTGCATCCGAGTTGAGCGAGAACACAGTGTTCGCGTCGATCTCGGGCTGACGGTAGTAGTAGTTCGTACCGAAGAAGCGCACCAGCTCGAGAGGCGGGAAGTCCGGGCGGCCGCGGGCCATCGTGAAGTAGAAATCGAGCGGCTCGAGGGCGCCCTCGAGCGGCTTGAACCGCTCCGGCACTGCGCCGAAGAGCAGCGCATTGTCGAGCACGTGATCGTAGAAGGAGAAGGTGTTGCCGGGAACCTGGCTCAATCCCGTCGCAGCCAATTCGCTCCAGGTCGATTCCTGGAGTTCCTTGGCGACCGCGAGAAGTGCGTCCTTGTCCGAAGTGCCGTGCCAGTAGGACTCGAGGGCGCGCTTGAGCTCACGGCGCGGCCCGATGCGCGGATACCCCAGGACGCTGGAGCCGAATGCTGCAGTGCTGCTGGACATGCGGTCGACCTTTCTAACCGAGGGGCGCGAGCGCCCTGTGCGCCTTTGTGGTAGCCGGAACTACCAGAAAGGCGCACAGGGGCGTTGGGCCTTAGCTTGCCTGCTTGGTGGAGCGACCGTTGTCGGCGTATTCGTAGAAGCCCGCGCCGGACTTCTTGCCGGTCAAGCCGGCTTCGACCATACGCAGGAGCAGCGGCGGAGCGGAGTACAGCGGCTCCTTGAACTCTTCGTACATGGAGTCGGCGATGGACTTGACGGTGTCGAGTCCGACCAGGTCCGTCAGAGCCAGCGGACCCATGGGGTGCGCGAGGCCGAGAACCGTTGCCTTGTCGATGTCTTCCTTGGTCGCGAAGCCCGACTCGACCATGCGGATCGCCGAGAGCAGGTACGGCACCAGGAGTGCGTTGACGACGAAGCCGGAGCGGTCGGCACTGCGGACGACCTGCTTGCCGAGGATGTCGCTGGCAAAAGCCTCGGCGCGCTGCGAGACGGAGGCACTGGTCTTGAGCGTCGTCACCAATTCGACGAGCGGCAGAACCGGAACCGGGTTGAAGAAGTGCATGCCGATGACTCGCTCGGGACGCTTGGTCGAGATGCCGAGCTTCATGATCGGGATCGACGACGTGTTGGACGCGAGAACCGCATCCGGGTCCGTCACGACCGCGTCGAGCTCGGCGAAGATTTCGCTCTTGATCTTCTCGTCTTCGACGACGGCCTCCACGACGAGCTGGCGGTCCGCGAAATCTCCCAGATCGGAGGTGAAACGCAGACGCCATGCGGCCTGCTCACGCTCACGTTCTGTGATCTTTCCGCTGCTCACGCCGCGGTCGAGCGAACGCAGGATGCGTGAACGCCCGGCTGCTGCAAGCTCGCGAGTCTGCTCGAAGACCAGAACATCGACATGTGCGCGGGCGCACACCTCGGCGATTCCGGCACCCATGATTCCGGCGCCGATAACGCCGACGCGCTGAATTTTTTCGCTGGTCACGTCAGCTCCTTGTTTGTCTCGTGGAGTTTGTCTGGTGAAGGTGTTGCAAAACAAGCACTTCGAACTGCGTCGACGCTGGTGGCCGACGCAATCGGAACTGCCTTGAAGACGAGAGAAAGTAGTGCGGTGATACAAGCAGGGGAGAGACCCGAAGCCGAGCCTCTCCCCCACCCGAAGTCAGTTCTTAGTGGAACTGTCCCTCTTCGGTGGAGCCCTTGAGAGCTGCCGTCGAGGTGTTGGGGTCAACGGTGGTGGCGATGGTGTCGAAGTAGCCGGCGCCAACCTCACGCTGGTGCTTGATGGCGGTGAAGCCACGCTCTTCGGCAGCCTTGAACTCGCGCTCCTGCAGGTCGACGAATGCCGTCATGCCTTCGCGGGCGTAGCCGTAGGCAAGGTCGAACATGCCGTAGTTGAGCGAGTGGAAGCCGGCCAGCGTGATGAACTGGAACTTGAAGCCCATTGCGCCGAGCTCCTTCTGGAACTTCGCGATGGTCGCGTCGTCCAGGTGCGCCTTCCAGTTGAAGGAAGGGGAGCAGTTGTAGGCCAGGAGCTGGTCCGGGAATTCGCTGCGAACGGACTCGGCGAACTTCTTTGCAACCTCGAGATCCGGCACGCCGGTCTCCATCCAGATGAGGTCTGCGTACGGTGCGTAAGCCTTGGCGCGAGCGATGCAGGGCTCGATGCCGTTCTTGACGCCGTAGAAGCCTTCAGCCGTGCGGGTTCCGTCGAGGAACGGGCGGTCGCGCTCGTCCACGTCGGAGGTGATGAGGGTTGCAGCCTCAGCGTCGGTGCGGGCGATGATGACGGACGGAACGTCCGCAACGTCGGAAGCCAGGCGAGCCGAGGTCAGGGTGCGGATGTGCTGCTGCGTGGGGATGAGCACCTTGCCGCCGAGGTGGCCGCACTTCTTCTCCGAAGCGAGCTGATCCTCCCAGTGGACACCGGCAGCGCCGGCGCCGATCATGGCCTTCTGCAGCTCGTAAGCGTTGAGAGCGCCACCGAAGCCGGCTTCGGCGTCGGCGACGATCGGAGCGAGCCAGTTGCTGACGGAGGTGTCACCCTCGGTCTTGGCGATCTCGTCGGCGCGCAGCAGTGCGTTGTTGATGCGACGGACGACGGTCGGAACCGAGTTGGCCGGGTAGAGGCTCTGGTCCGGGTACGTGTGGCCCGAGAGGTTCGCATCGCCGGCAACCTGCCAACCGGAGAGGTAGATGGCCTTCAGGCCGGCGCGAACCTGCTGCACAGCCATGTTGCCGGTAAGTGCACCGAGGGAGTTGATGTAGTCCTCGTTGTTCACGAGATCCCACAGGATCTCGGATCCGCGACGAGCGAGGGTCTGCTCCTCGACGACGGTGCCCTGGAGCTTGACGACCTGATCGGCCGTGTAGTTACGAGTAACGCCCTTCCAGCGAGGGTTGGTGTCCCAATCCTGCTGGAGCTCAGCTGCGGTCTTCGGGGTGCCGGTGGTCGACATCAAGACTCCATCTCTTTGATCTGCTGGTCCGGCCTGTTGTGAGCAGTACGTGCGTACTACTTCACATACTTGCCAGGCCCTTCTTGTGTACTTACCGAGAATGGCACATCGAAAAAGTGCCGTCTACCTGTTGCTAATGCCAATCTTCGCTACCTTTTCAACACACTTTGCTAAGTCTGTGAAGATTCCTACGCGGCTGGTACTACCCAATCGGACAGGTTCCGTACTGGCGAGTAGGAAAGAAACCGCAGGCTGTGAACGAAATGCACTCAACTCCGCCGCTTGCGAATTCCGGCAGTTCGCACGCCACTCGGAACAGGCCCGTCCGCTACTTCGGAGCCAACTTCACTACCCGCGAGTGACCGCAATCACTCCTCGGCAACAGCCTTCGCTAGGACAATTCCGGGATCTACCCCTGGGAAAGCCGGAGACAACCCGTTCGCCGGCCATATGCTGTCGAACCATGACTTGTCGTTCGACGCCCCCGACCGGGCGATAAAGCGGTGCCCGACAACTATCAGCGGCCACCGAACAACCAGGCATGGTCGCAATCCGGTCCACAGCCGCCGCAGTTGGGCTACCGAGCCGCGCCGCAGTCGTATCCCCCGCCCCAGGGATTCCCGCCTGCACCGCCACGTGGAAATCCGCCGCCGCGTCGGCCCGGCTGGGTGATTCCGGTATCCGTAATCGGAGTCATCACTGTGTTGGCTCTCTTCGGCGGGCTTGCCTGGGTCCTCTGGCCGAAGGACGTCCCCAACTCGGCCGCCGGTGGCGCCGCCCACACCACCATCAGCGCCGCGAACACACCCGGCACCACGACAACCGCTCCCAGCACGACATCCCCGACGACCACACGCGCCGCGAACTTCCCGGCCGGTGCGTCCGCCTGCCCCGGCGGGCAGCCGGCCGGAAGTTACAAGGAGTCCGCGACAAGTGGGGGCAAAACTTCATGTGAGTTTGCCGAGGCGGTTCGGATCGCCTACGGGAACTCCGGTGCAACCGGTGCATCCAGCACCGTGTCCGCACGTAGTCCGGTGAACGGCAAGGAGTACACGATGGCATGCAAGGCGACCTCCGGCATCGTCACCTGTACCGGCGGAGACAACGCGGTTGTGTACTTGCGCTGACGGGCGCAATTGCGGCATCGGCAACCCGGTGCGTGTCGTTCCAGTGTCGCACTTACGGATCCTCCGATAGCGTGACCGCATGCCTCTGTACGAGTTTCGCTGTACCGGCTGCGGCCCGCTCGAGCGGTCGTTCGCGATGGCCGAAGTGCCCCAGTCGATTACTTGCCCCCAGTGCAGTCTCGAGTCCAAGCGGGTGGTCTCGTCTCCCCGGTTGAGTCACGCGTCGTCGGCCGCGATGGGTCTACTGGACAGCACTGCTCGATCGGCTCACGAGCCTGCCGTGGTCAGTGGGTCGCTACCCGGCCGCGGCCGGCAATCTGCCCCGACGACGTCCAATCCGTTGCACCGCAAGCTACCTCGCCCCTGAGCGTCCTCACCGCGCGTCCTCGCCATGAGGCCCGATCCGACACGAAAGTCCTGCCGCCACGAGTTTTCCGTTTCTTCGAGAATGAGGAGTGCATATGCCTGAACTGCTGTTTCCACTCGATTCCGCCAAGAAATTCACCGACCAGGCAATCGTCGGCCACAATCGGTGGCACCCGGACATCCCAGCGGCGGTGACGGTGAAACCCGGTGATGCGTTTCGTGTCCATTGCCGCGAATGGTTCGACGGCGCAATACACAACGACGACTCGGCCGACGACATTCTCAATGCACCACTGACCACGGTCCACACGCTGTCCGGCCCCTTTGCCGTCGAAGGCGCGAAGCCCGGCGACCTCTTGATCGTCGACATCTTGGATATCGGGCCTATCCCCCAAGAAGATTCGGGTCCGTTGGCCGGCCAAGGCTGGGGGTACACGGGCATCTTCCCTCGGAACAACGGCGGCGGCTTCCTCACCGAACAGTTCCCCGATGCGTACAAAGCCGTCTGGGATTTCTCCGGCCAAACGGCGACGTCGCGTCACATTCCGCACGTCTCGTTCACGGGCATCGTCCACCCGGGACTCATGGGCACGGCTCCGTCGGCAGCCTTGCTCGCCAAGTGGAATGCCCGCGAGGGCGCCCTCATTGCCACCGATCCCAATCGGGTTCCCCCGCTTGCACTTCCGCCCGAGCCCCGCGATGCAGTACTGGGAACCTTGACCGGTGACGAGTACACACGCGTGGCCGGCGAGGCGGCGCGCACCGCTCCCCCTCGCGAGAACGGTGGAAACCAGGACATCAAGAACCTCACCAAGGGCAGCCGAATCTTCTATCCGGTATTCGTGGACGGTGCGAATCTGTCGGTCGGCGATCTTCACTTCTCCCAGGGCGACGGAGAGATCACTTTCTGCGGTGCCATCGAGATGGGCGGCTTCATCGATCTTCGTGTGGACATCATCAAGGGCGGAATGGATACCTACGGTGTTTCCGAGAACGCCATCTTCATGCCGGGCAACACGGATCCGCAGTATTCCGAGTGGCTTGCGTTCTCGGGCACTTCCGTCACGTTGGACGGCGAACAGAAGTACCTGGATTCACATCTGTCCTACCAGCGTGCGTGCCTGCATGCGATCGAGTACCTGACCAAGTTCGGGTACGCGCCAGAGCAGGCGTACCTGCTACTCGGCGCGGCGCCGATCGAGGGCCGCCTGTCGGGTGTCGTGGATATCCCCAACTCGTGTTCGACGGTCTATCTCCCGACTGCGATCTTCGACTTCCCCCTTGCACCCTCGTCGAGCGGGCCGTTCCAGATCGATCCCGGAATCGGCGCCCCGCGTTCGGAGAACAGGGTCTAGGCCTCCGGCCCCGTGAGTGGTTAGGGAGTGCCGAGGCTCCTCAACCACTCACGGGGGCGGAGCCCCTGTGCGAAGACTGCGAACCCACCTTTGCGAAGCCGGACTGTCACTCGTATCCTGGGAAAATGTCGAAAACCTTTGTCGGTGTCCGGCTCCGCCAACTGCGGACCGAGCGCGGGTTGAGTCAGGCTTCGCTGGCCAAGACGCTCGAGATCTCGGCAAGCTATCTCAATCAGATCGAGCACGACGTCCGGCCACTCACCGTGCCGGTGCTCCTGCGAATCAGTGAAGTCTTCGGCGTCGACACCACCTTCTTCTCCCCGCAGGACGACACACGCCTGATCGCGGAAATGCGTGAAGTTGCCCTCGATCAGGAGATGGGTATCGACGCCGACGCCCACGAAATCGCGGAGATGGTCTCCACACACCCGGGCCTGGCCAAGGCGATGGTGAACATGCATCGCCGCTTCCGGAACACGACGGCCCAGCTCGCCGCAGCCACGGAGGACCGATTTTCCGACGGCAGCGGCAGCGGTTCGATCACCATGCCGCACGAGGAAGTGCGCGACTACTTCTATCAGCGACAGAACTACATCCACGATCTCGACACCGCGGCCGAAGAACTCACTGCCCGGATGCGCTTTCACCGTGGCGACGTCGCCGGCGAGATCGCCAGACGCCTCGAGTCCGTCCATGACGTGCAGATCGTTCGACGAGTCGACTTGGGCGAGAACATACTTCATCGCTACGACCCGGACACCAGGGTCCTGGAAATTTCCGCACGACTCTCCGGCGGGCAACAGGTCTTCAAGTTCGCGACAGAACTCGCATACCTCGAGCATGGCGACCTGCTCGACTCGTTGGTGGCCGAGGGCAACTTCACCAGCGAAGCGTCGGTTTCCCTGGCGAAGCTTGGTTTGGCCAACTATTTCGCCGCGGCCACCGTGCTGCCCTACAGCCAGTTTCACGAGGTTGCCGAGGACTTCCGGTACGACATCGAGCGCATGTCTGCCTTCTATTCCGCGAGCTACGAGACGATCTGCCACCGCCTCTCGACCCTGCAGCGCCCCAAACTTCGCGGGGTTCCGTTCATGTTCGTGCGTGTCGATCGTGCCGGAAACATGTCGAAGCGTCAGTCCGCCACCGGATTCCACTTCTCCACCAGCGGCGGTACGTGCCCGCTGTGGAACGTCTACGAGACGTTCTCATATCCGGGCAAGATCATGCCTCAGATCGCGCAGATGCCCGACGGTCGTCGATACCTCTGGGTTGCGCGCACGGTCGAACGTCGAGCGGCTCGATACGGACAGCCCGCAAAGATCTTCGCCATCGGATTGGGATGCGAGATTCGACACGCCCACCGACTCGTCTACAGCGACGGTCTGGATCTGGACGAGTCGAATCCGGGAACGCCGATCGGCTCGGGCTGCCGTGTCTGCGAACGCCTCAATTGTCCGCAGCGTGCCTTCCCTCCGCTGGGTAAAGACCTCGACATCAGCGAGCACCGGAGTTCGATTTCGCCGTACGTGATTCGCTGACCGTGGTCGCGTACGAACGCGACTGTGCGATCGAACGCGACCATCCCGTCCACGGTGTCGAGGTCGAACTGATATTCGTGGTCGAGTGCAGGCTCGTGATCGTCCGGGTAGAACAGTGCATCGACCTCGACGCCCAGATCGGCGAGCCGTTCTGCCATGGGTTTCGACTGGCTGGCGGTCAGTGGGTCGACATTTCCGCCGGTGATGAACGTCGCTGGAAAGTCCGAGGTCACATGACCCAGTGTCGACATCTGACGCACTGCAGTCGACCCGTCGAAGTCCCTCGTTCCGAGGTACCCCCACAGCGATTGCTTGTCGACGCCCCAACCGAAGTACTTCCCCTGTGACAGCAGCGGTTTCAGATCGAAGACCCCACAGTCGAGGACAACTCCGCGTATCTGCTCGGGACGTAATGCCGGCTCCACACCCATTTCCGACGCGTAGTCAGGGCTGGTCATGACGGTCGCCAACTGACTGGACAACTGCGCGCCTGCCGAATCTCCGGCAAGAAAGAGGTTGTTCGAATCGACATGCAACCTGTCCGCATTGCTCACGATGAATCGATACGCGTCGTTAAGCTGATTCACTGCGGTGGGGTAATACGCGTCCGGCCCCAGTGAATAGTCCACCGAAATCACAGTGAACCCTTGATCGGCCAGTAGTTTGAAGTAACCGTCGGTGTCGGTTTTCGAACCCGCTATCCAGCCGCCGCCGTGCACCCAGACCACCGTCGGTAGCGCCGAAGTGGACTCCGACGGGTAGTAGACGTCGAGTTGTGCATCGTCGTCGCCTTCGCGGTACGACTGATCGAGGACCGAGACGATTCCTGATGGTGCATGTCTGTCGAGTTGTGCGTGTGTCGCTTCGGAGCCACCCGCTGACATCCACCGTACGACGAGAACTCCTGGCCACGGACTGACGAGTGCCGCGGTTACCCCGGACAGCAGAATGACGACGAATACCGCCGCGGTTCCGACAATGCGCCTTCGCCGTCTGTCGGGGGAAGACGCGCGCACAACAACTCCTGGGGTCGGATCGGATTCACCCAGGCTAGACCAAAAGGACTAGTTGAGAATTCCCTGGCAACGCACCCGCGGAGCTTTGTCCAAAATGACCATTTTCGCAGTGGTTCACCACAATCCGACATTTAGCCGGTATGAGCCTCGAGAAACTGAACCGTGCGATCGAGTGCAGTGAGACCGTCGGCATTGTCCAGATCGAACTGATACTCGTGACCGAGCGCCGGAACGTGATCGGCCGGATAGAACAGTGTGTCGACCGCAACTCCCAACCCGGTCAATTTGTCAGCCATCGGTTTCGACTGAGAATCCGTCAACGGATCGGCGTTGCCGCCGCTGATGTAGGCAGGCGGAAATCGATCGGTGACGTGGTTCAAGGTCGACATCTGATCCGCTGCGTCGGTACTCATGAAGTCACGCACGCCGGTATACGCCCAGAGGGACCGGTCAACTCCCCAACCGATGATGCCGGGTCCGCCGACCATGTTCCCGACGTCGTAGATTCCACAGTTCAGGATTACTCCACGTAACTGATCCGGCCGCAGCGACGGGACCACGCCCACACGGTTCGCATAGGCGGGATCAGTGATGAGAGTGGCGAGCTGACTCGAGAGTTGCGCTCCCGCAGAATCACCGGCCAGAACGACCGTCGTCGGATCAACATGCAGCCGTTCCGCATTCGCGACGACGTACGCGTGAGCGTCGTTGAGCTGCCGCACTGCCGTCGGATAGTGGTGCTCAGGTCCGAGTGAGTAGTCCAGGGACACAACTGTGTAGCCACGCGAGGCCAGCAACTCGTAGTACGGCGCGTAGTTGGACTTGCTTCCCGAGATCCAGGCACCGCCATGAGTCCAGATCACCGTAGGCAATGCGGTCGTCGTCGCTGCGGGAAAGTAGACATCCAGGTATGCGTCGTCGTCATCGGCGCGGTACTGCTGGTCCTTGATCGAGTCGACGCCTTCGGGCGCGTGCTTCTCGAGCGCCTCGGTGACTTTCACCGCATCACGATCGAAGACCCATCGCACGGTGAGTGCGCCAGGTCTCGGGCTCAGAACGAAGGCCAGAACCACGGCTCCGACCAGAACGAACACAATTGCCAGAGCCCACAGCAAGCGCCTGCGCCACCGATGCGGTGAAGGGTTCGTCATCGGGTTTCCTTCACTCTCGGCACAATGTCCGGATCAGCGTAACGCGAAGCCGGTACCGCCAAGTGCGATCAGCCGAGTTCAGCGATCCGCCTCTGCGCGAGTGCCTTGACTTCACCCTTGGCTACTTTGCCGCCTGCCGCCATCGGCAATTCGGCGACCGTCATCACGTACTCGGGTATGTACTCGCGGGTCACTCCTCGGCTCTGCAGCCAGGCGGTCAGATCCTCCGAACTCAGATCGTCATCGGCGGACACGACGACCGCACAGACCTTCTCACCGAACAGCGGATCGTCGACCCCGACCACGGCGACCAACTCCACCGAAGGGTGCGCGCGCACGTACTCCTCGACTTCGACCGCGGAGATGTTCTTGCCGCCACGAATGATGATGTCGGCTTTGCGCCCGACCACACGCACCCGTCCTGTCTCGTCGATCTCGACGATGTCGCCGAGAAGCATCCAACCGTCATCGGTGTACAACTCGTCGTTCGCATCGGTGTCCCCCCAATAGCCCTGACACATCAGCGGTCCGTTCACCCCAGGCTGACCGCGGCGGACGGAGCCGGTCATTTCCTTTGCCGCATCGTCGAATACACGAACTTGCATGCGATCGATGACGTGGCCGCACGTCTTCAGTCGGGTGTCGGAATCGTCCGAAACCGTCGTCACCGAGACGGCGCCGGTTTCGTTCGATCCGTAGAACTGCAGGACAGCCGCTCCGGTACGTTGTTCGAATGCCAGCGCCTCCGAATAGGGCACGGCTTCACCACCGGTGAACATGAAACGAAGTGACGAGAGATCGGCCGATTCCGCGGCCTCCGAACGCAACAGCATCTTGAATTGTGTACTCACACAATTCAAAGCAGTCACCCGTTCGCGCTCGATCAACTCGATCATCACCGAAACGTCGAAGCGTTCCATGACGACATTGCGAGCACCGAGTAGTGCCGGCAGGAAATGCGAAGTCCAGAGGCCGAATCCGAAAGGTGCTGGAACCGCGCCGAGGAACACCTCATCCGAACCGATCGCCGCCGCCTCGGCGGCAATCTCGGAGAAACCAACCCAACGATCCTCGGTTTGTGTGACCAGTTTGGGTAGGCCCGTTGTGCCGGAGGTCGAGTTCAGCATCGAAACGGCTGACGTGACAAAACACGGACTGGGTGCGGGGAACTGCTTTAGCTCGACCGGCAACGAGGTGAGTTCGCCGTTCGCGCTCACGCGTTCGAAACTCACGTCGGCGCGTTCGTCGGCGAAGACGACGTCCAGTCCGGGATGCTCTGCCCGCAGACTCGCCACGAGTTCGGCGGTATCGACGCCGCGCAGCGTGCGAGTGGTGACGAGTACGGAGGCTTCCGAGCGGGCGATCAGATGAGAGATCTCGCGAATGCCCGAGCGCGAACCGATTCCGACGGCGACGCGGCCGGTACGAAATGCTGCGCAGAGAGCCGCATGGAATACAGCGGTGTCGGGGAGCAACACGGCTACATGTCCGTATCCCTCACCAGCTAGATCCAGCGCCGACGCGATCGCATCGGCAGCCGCGTCGTACTGCTTCCACGACACCCTCGATTCCGGAGTGACAAAGGCGGTTTCGTCCGGGATGGTCTCAGACCAATGCCTGACCATTTCGCTGATGCTGACGCCGGCGAAGCGGTCCGGATTCGTGGCGAATTCACCGACGGTGAAGTCGAGTGTCTTCGTTTCAAGCATGATCGTCGATCATCTCCCGTCGGCGCTGAGGACGCCCATCGATTGTTTGTACGCGTTGTCCAGTGTCGCTTCGGAATCGCATTCGCGGACGAGTTCGCCGCGCTGCATGACATATCCGCGGTCGACAACCGATTTCAGTGCAGTAAGTGCCGGTTCCGTCACGATGACGGTCACACCCTCGGCGGCCAGACCCCCGACCAATGCTCGCAGCTCCGCGACGATTTTCGGTGCCAGTCCTGTCATCATCTCGTCGAGGAGCAACACCTTCGGGGTTTCCAGAAGGGCCCGCCCCAGAACCAACATCTGCTGCTCACCACCGCTGAGGACCCCGGCATAACTCTCCGAGCGTTCACGCAGGATCGGGAACCTCTCGAAAGCTGTTTCCACGGCTTCGGCTTTCAATCCCAGCAGGTCTGCGCCGACGCGTAGGTTCTCGCGAACGGACATTCGCATGAACAGTTGCCTGCCTTGGGGAACGTAGGCAAATCCGCTGCGGACACGATCCAGTGCCGATAATTTCTGGATCTCTCGACCATCGAATTTGATTGTCCCGGTGGCGGGAACCGAGCCGTAGATGGATCCCGCCAAGCTGGTCTTGCCCGCACCGTTCGGCCCGACGATCGCTGTCACTTCACCGGCGGGGGCGACAAGGGAGACTTCCCGGACGGCGACAGCGGATCCGTATCGAACTGTGACTCTGTCGAGTTCGAGCATGTCAGGCGCCTTCCTCGTATTCGGAACCGAAATAGACTTCTCGCATCGCGTCGCTGGCCAAGCACTCCTGCGGTGGTCCGTAGAACGCCACTGATCCGAAATTGAGCAGCACGATCTTGGTGGCGAGCGCCGCGATGAGATCGACGTTGTGATCGACCAGGACTACTCCCTTGCCCTGCGCGGCAATCGATCGCACGGCACCGGAGATGGCAGCGATGCCGTCGTGATCCGCACCGGCAAACGGTTCGTCCAACAGGAGGACTTCGGGTTCGGTCGCCATCGCCCGCGCCACCTCGACCAGACGCTGCGCGCCCAAACTGAGATCCCCGCAAGCACTCTCGACGTCGGTGACCGAGTATCGCGCAGCAATCTCCCGGGCCCGCTGTGCTGTCCGGTCCCAGTTCTCGAAAGGTCCTTTGATCGCCCACCACAGCGAGTGCAGCGGTGAGGTGATCTTGTGCCCGTACAGTCCCGGGATGATGTTGTCGACGGCGTCGAGTTCCGCCGCGAGCTGCGGATGTTGAAACGTGCGCGAGAGCCCTTGCCGTGCACGGCGCTCCGACGGCCCCGTCAAGGCAGCACCGGCGAGCGCGACGGTTCCGGAATCTGCTTGCTGTGTGCCGAAGATGCAGTCCACCAGGGTGGTCTTGCCTGCCCCGTTCGGGCCGACCAGGCCGATCACCTCTCCCGGTCCGACGCTGAACGAGACATCGTCGACAGCGCGGACGCCGCCGTAGGACTTGTGGAGCCCGCTCACTTCGAGTAGCCGAGTCATCGATTGCCACGCTCCTTGTACAGACGGTTCATTCGACCCAGAACGTTCTGACTCCACCCGATCACCCCACCAGGCGCGACGATGAGGATCACCAGGACGGCTCCGGCAAGCAGGAGTTCGCCGCTTCCCTGGTACCCAGGCATGTTCAGCGTCACGATCACCACGATCAATGCACCGAGCGGAGCACCCCACGCCGAACCGCGACCGCCGATGATCGGCATGAAGATTGCGAGGAAAACAATACTGAGAGTGAAGGTTTCAGGAGTGACAGCCTGCACCGACACGGTGAACAGCGATCCGCCGGTCGACGCGATCGCAGCACCGATCGCCAGCGCCACGACGGTCAGGTGCGCAGGATTGACGCCGGAAGACCGTGCGACATTACGATTGTCGCGGGCAGCTTGCAACATCAGCCCCCACACCGATTTCCGGAGTCGATCGACAGCGACCGCGATCAGACACACGAACAAGATCGCGAACACGACCAATGCGTAGCGCGGTGGCTCCCAGCCGAACATCGTCACAGTCTCGACGCCCGAGATCCCGGCCGATCCGCCGGTGAAACTCGGCCCGTCGATCAACCAGTGCTCGAAAGCGATACCGAACAACAAGGTCACCGCGGCAAGGTAGAAGCCGGAGAGTTTCTGCGTTGCCAAGCTGAGGAGTACTGCAACCGCTGCAGCGGCGAGGGCGCCGAGAATCCATCCCCACCACATCGACAACCCGGTCCGAACCGAGATCAGCGCAACGGCATACGCGCCGATCGCCGCATACGCGCTGTACGCCATCGACAGTGATCCCGCGAGCACGAATGGCACGTACATGCCGAGTGCGATCAGCGAATACGTCGCAGCGAGGAACACCAGATCCTGCCGGTACAGACTCGGCCCCATCCACAGCAGCACGGCAGCAACCACGACCACGGTGATCAGCGCTTCTCGTGACAGGGCGAGCATCCTCGTCCGGGAACGGCCGGATGTAGCGGGCGGATTTGACGTCAGCGGACTGGTAGAAAGCGAGGCCATCAGACGCGAACCTTCCTCGAGAGCAAGCCTTCCGGACGGAAAGCGAAGAACACCAGGGCAATCAGCAGAATCGCGGTTTGCGCAGCACTCGCACCGAAGTAGTACGGGGCGAATACCTGGACGACGCCCAACACCATTCCGCCGATCAGCGGAGCCCAACTCCGGCCGGTACCACCGATGACGAGTGCGATGAATGCCGTCAGCGTCCAGGACAGACCGCTCGTGAACTGAACACCGGCCTTGGGAGCGAACAGAAGTCCGGCGACGGCGGCGATCACACCCGCGAGGGTGAACGCGATGAGGCGTACCCGATCCACCGGCAAGCCCAGGACGCGGGCGGCATCCGGACTGTCGCCGACGGCGCGTAGCAGACGGCCCGAGGTGGACCGGTTCAGCCACAGTCCGATACCGACGAAGATCACGGCAGTTCCGACGACGAGTGCAACGGTCGAACTGTCGACGGTGGCACCGAGCACCGATATCGGATCGAAGTCGAAGATCTTCTGTCCGGGAAGTGGTGTTCGGCCGAAGACCGTGCCGGCGAGCTGCTGGATCCCGAACAGTACTGCGGTCACCGCCACCAACGCCGGTAGTTCCCCACGACCCGAACGCTTCTGAACCTGTTTGACCACAAGCTTTTCCGTCAGGATCGACAGCGCCACCGCTACCGCGATCCCCAGCGGCATGGCAATCCAGAGAGCGAGCCCGTAATTGATCGCGACCCAACTCGACGCCATGGCCGCAGCCATCGCGTACGGGCCCATCGCAAAGTTGAAGAAATCGGCGCCGACCACCACGAGATACATTCCGAGGGCTATCAGTGAGAAGAATGCACCGATCTCGATGGCTGCGAGCCACAGTTGTGCGTCTGTCATGTCAAGGCTCCTCGATTATCCGCACGGGGGCTGGTAGGAATCCCACGGACGGGCAGGCTTGTTGTCCTCACCGAATTCGACGAGTACCAGGCCGCAGAGGCTGTCCGGAGCCAGGTGATCCTGCGAGGAGAACGACAGTGTCAATCCGTCCTGGCCGAAGCTGGCGGGAAGTGCCGAAACCTGTTGAAGAGCATCACGAACGGCCGTCCGATCTCGGTGGTCGCCGACAATTTCGATTGCCTCGGCCAACATCATGACGGCGTCGTACGCCTGTGCGTCGTAGGCGGTCAGTTGATAATCAGGCCCCTTCACCGCCTGCACCTTGCGACGCAGTTCGGCGGTTCTCGGGTTGTTCTCACTGAGCGAGCCCATGTACACCATGCCGCTCAACGCCTTCGAGTCCGCCAAAGCCCAAGATGCGGGCTGGTTTCCGATGGAAGCGAGTGAGAAGCGTTGCGTCTGCGGGGTGATTTTCGACAAGGTGTTGTGCGCGAGGATTTCGAAGTGCCCGCCGATACTGGCGACCAGAATCGCGTCCGGTTCGGTTTCCGCGAGACGTGAGACCTGTGCGGTGATGTCCGCGGCATCGACCGGCGCCTTTTCGACGCCCGTCACTCTCGCGCACTTCTCGAGCGCCGGCCGCAGGGTCTTGATGATTCCGTCGATGGATGCACTCGCGTCACCGAGAATTCCCAGGGACTTGTACCCCATCTTCTCGAAAGCCCCGCAGTACACCTGGGCGTACTGCTTCAACGAGTTCGGAATCATGAACGAGAAGTCGTTGTCGGGCGCCGAGGCAAAGGCGTCGCTGAGAACGACCGGAGCTATCGCAGGAATCTTCGACTGCTGGAGAATCGACTTGGCCTGCAGCACCGACCCGCTGCCCGTGGCGAGGATGACCGCACTGGACCCGTGATCGACCAACTTCCGAATGATCGACGGGGTCTTGGTGGGACTGCTCTCGTCGTTCTCGACAACCAATTCGACTTGCTTACCGTTGATTCCGCCCGCCTGGTTGATCAGGTCGACGGTCATCCGCACCGTCTTGCCGGCGATCGTGCTGTACGACGCACCGGGCCCGGTGGAGTCCTCGTCCAAACCGATGACGATGGTGTCTTCGGGAATGACACCGGCAGATGCGCACGCGCTCGCCCCGAGGACCACTGCCGCGCAGACGGCGATCGCCTTTCCGAGTCTCACATCGAACTCCCGTCCAAACTGTGCTTGGTAAATCAAACAAGCGCTTGATTTACGAGTGTGGACAGAAGTATGCACTGGGTCACACTGATAGTCAAAATCCGAACTACACGCGCAGGAACTGCGGTGTTACGGCTTCTGCAGCTGCCGGATCGACGAGCTGAGTTCGCGAATGACGGACTTCAATTCGTCGACATCAGAGCGGAGTTCGGCAAGGTCCGAGTCGGGAGATTCGGTCTGCGCTTCCTTCTTCGCCGTGCGCCGCGCAATGCGTGCCACCGGCTCACCGTCGACGGAACGTGCGGCAAAGCCGTCCAGGAAAACCGAAATCAGATTGCGCTGCAGATCTTCGGCCAATTCGGAAAGCTGTGGGCGATACTGCGCGACGGTGGACCAGACGGATTCACGCAGGAGACGGTGAAACTGTTCGGGATCGATGTCTTCCCGAAACTCCGCGTCGGCAATTCCGCGAGCGATAGCCGATCGCCAGTAGCTGTGTGCCTTCTGAACCAGGATGGTGATGGGCGCGTCCGCCGGTTGCGACGAAAGTATGGCTTCTCCCTGATAGACCTCCGTGGCATACGGGTGATCCACCGCCGAGGCAAAGGAGACCGACACCATCGTGGCCAGGCGATTTCGAGCCGAACCTTCCGGTTCGATCGAGTCCTCGTACCGGACGTTGAGATCTTCGAGGAACCGGACGACGATCTCGTTGGCTATCGCATCCTTGGAGTCGAAGTAGTGATAGAGGCTGCCGGAGAGGATCCCGACTTCGTCGGCGATGTCGCGCACCGTCGTCGCGGCGATCCCCCGCTCACTGAACAGCTTGGCCGCATGAGCGAGTATTTCGTCCCGTCGGGTCGAGCGCACGAGAAGATCCTTCCGACGTTCCGATCGTCAAGCGAGTGCTTGATCAATTTCTCGTCGATGCTAACACCGCACCCTCGCTGACCTGCGGTGTGAGGTCCTGGACACCCAATCGAAACACCGGACACACACTTGTCACCGACAGTCATTCCACCGCAACAACTTCCACCTACTCTGTGCACTCGACGAATACAGCGTTGTATACGCACTCCGGATACAGATCTGTCAGAGCCATTGTCTGCCAGAGCCATCGACACGAAAGGCCCGTACATGCGAACCTTCTCGAAGCGCACCCTTGCCGCGCCGGCCGCTCTCGCCGCGCTGGGCTTGGTTCTCACCGGCTGCGGAAGCAAGGCAACAGACACCGCATCGGGAGATTCGACGGCTACGTCGTGCGTCGACACCTCGGGGGACACGATCAAGGTCGGTTCCCTGAATTCACTCTCGGGCACCATGGCCATCAGTGAAGTGACGGTCCGCGACTCCATCTCGTTGGCGGTGCAGGAGATCAACGATTCCGGCGGTGTACTGGGTAAGAAGATCCAGATCGTGGCAGAGGACGGCGCGTCGGAGCCGACAGTGTTCGCCGAGAAGGCCGAGAAACTGATCAGCAGCGATTGCGTCGCAGCAGTTTTCGGTGGCTGGACCTCCTCGAGCCGCAAGGCCATGCTGCCCGTGTTCGAGGACAACAACTCTTTGCTCTACTACCCGGTCCAGTACGAGGGACTGGAAGATTCGAAGAACATCTTCTACACGGGTGCAACGACCAACCAGCAGATCATCCCGGCTCTGGATTACCTGAAGGAGAAGGGCGTCAAGTCGCTGTATCTGGTCGGCAGCGACTACGTGTTCCCGCAGACCGCCAACCGCATCATCAAGGCGTACGCGGCAGCGAACGGCATCGAGATCAAGGGCGAGGATTACACGCCTCTGGGTTCGACCGACTTCTCCACCATCGTGAACAAGGTCCGCACAGCCGACGCCGATGCCGTGTTCAACACACTCAACGGCGATTCCAACGTTGCATTCTTCCGTGAATACTCGAATGTCGGCCTGAAGCCCGCCGACATGCCCGTCGTCTCCGTCTCCATTGCGGAGGAAGAGATCGGTGGTATCGGAGTCCAGAACGTCGAAGGCCAGCTGACGGCGTGGAACTACTACCAGACCATCGACTCCCCCGAGAACAAGAAGTTCGTCGCGGCGTACAAGGCGAAGTTCGGCCAGGACAAGCCCACGTCCGATCCGATGGAAGCGGCATACACCTCCGTCTACCTCTGGAAGAACACCGTCGAGAAGGCCAACTCGTTTGCGGTCAAGGATATTCAGGACAACGCCGACGGTGTGACCTTCCAGGCGCCCGAAGGACTCGTCACCATCGACGGCGACAACCACCACATCACCAAGACTGCCCGGATCGGCGAAATCCGTTCCGACGGACTGATCTACACGGTCTGGGATTCGGGACAGCCGATCGAGCCGGATCCGTACCTGAAGAACTACCCCTGGGCTGAGGGGCTCGGTAGCTGATCGACGAAAGGCGGAATTGACGGAATCGACGAGTAGAGAGGTGGAGCGTCTGTCATGGATGTTGTGATCGGGCAGTTGTTCACGGGTTTGAGTATCGGATCGATTCTCCTGTTGGCAGCGTTGGGGTTGTCTCTCACGTTCGGGCAGATGGGTGTCATCAACATGGCACACGGCGAGTTCATCATGGCCGGCTCGTACACCGCATACGTAGTGCAGCAGGTGATCTCGAATGCAACGGGATCGTTGATCATTTCTCTGCTCGTCGGTTTCGTCGTCGGCGGACTGATGGGTGTTGTGCTCGAAGTGGTCCTGGTATCGCGGATGTACCACCGACCCCTCGACACGCTGTTGGTGACATTCGGCGTCGGATTGATCCTTCAGCAGTTGGCGCGCGACATCTTCGGCGCGCCGGCAGTCAATGTTTCGGCGCCGAGCTGGCTTTCGGGCGGGGTCGATATTTTCGGCGCCGTGGTGCCGAAAACCCGCATCTTCATTCTGGTGTTGGCGATCGCAGCGGTGATCGCACTTTCGGTCGCACTGAAGCAGTCGTCGATGGGTAGACGCATCCGGGCCGTCGTCCAGAATCGCGATCTGGCCGAGACGAGCGGAATCTCCTCTCGTCGTACGGACATCACGACCTTCTTCCTCGGTTCCGGGCTCGCCGGCGTCGCGGGTGTCGCGTTGACGCTCATCGGTTCCACCAGCCCGACCATCGGCCAGTCCTATCTGATCGACGCCTTCCTGGTTGTTGTCGTCGGCGGTCTCGGTCAGATGAAGGGAGCCGTGATCGCAGCCTTCGCCCTCGGCATCTTGAACTCGTTCATCGAGTACTCGACGACAGCGTCGATCGCGAAGGTGATCGTGTTCGTCATCATCGTCGTCTTCCTTCAAGTTCGACCGCAGGGCCTGTTCGCAGTCAAGACGAGGAGCCTCGTATGAGCATCCTGAACAATTCCCGAATTCGGGTGTGGGGCGGTTTCGCACTTGCCGCGATCGTGCTGTTCGCCGTCGCTCCGGCTGTGCTCTCGGACTTCAGGCTGTCACTGTTGGCCAAATTCCTGTGCTTCGCCATAGTCGCTGTCGGTATCGGTTTGGCTTGGGGCAGAGGCGGAATGCTCACGCTCGGCCAGGGCGTCTTCTTCGGAATCGGCGCATACGTGATGGCGATGCACCTCAAGATCGCCGATGCCGAACTCAAGGGCGACGCGGTCCCGGACTTCATGTCCATCGCCGGCAAGACCGAACTGCCGGGATACTGGCAACCGTTCGCCTCGCCATTCGTGGCGATCTTCGCCATCCTTTTCCTGCCGGCCGCTGTTGCCTTTCTCCTCGGACTCGGTGTGTTCAAGCGGAGAGTCAAGGGCGCGTACTTCGCGATCCTCTCGCAAGCACTCGCCGCGGCTTTCGCGATCCTCTTGATCGGCCAGCAGTCGATCGGTGGCAGCAACGGCCTCAACCGCTTTCGCACGTTCTTCGGTTTCAACCTCAACGATCCGGCGAACAAGCAGATGTTGTTCTTCATCGCCGCCGGAGTTCTTCTCGCATCGGTCGCTCTGATTCGCCAGCTGATGAACTCCCGATACGGCGAACTCCTCGTCGCCGTCCGCGATCAAGAGGAGCGCGTACGTTTCCTCGGATACGATCCGGCGAACATCAAACTGGTCGCCTACGTGACCGCGGCGTTCCTCGCCGGTATCGCCGGTGCGCTGTTCGTTCCGATCGTGGGCATCATCTCCCCCGCCGACGTCGGGATCGTTCCGTCAATCGCCTTTCTCATCGGGGTCGCGATCGGTGGCCGCGCAACGCTTCTGGGTCCGGTACTCGGTGCGATCGGCGTCGCGTGGGCGCAGTCGACATTCTCGGAGAAACTCCCTTCGGGATGGATCTACGCACAAGGGTTGATGTTCATCGTCGTGGTCGGGTTCTTCCCGGCAGGTGTGGCCGGATTGTTCGCCCTGATGCGCCACCGCAAGAAGCGTGAGACCCCGGCCGACCCGCCGGTCAAGGTCTCCCAACCCGAACCAGTGGAGGTGTCGTCATGACCAACACAACCGCCACCAGCGAACCCACACCGGCACTGGGTGGCAACGCCGGAATGTCGTCCGAGTACCTCGAAGTACGAAATCTTTCGGTCAGCTTCGACGGTTTCAAGGCCGTCGACGGCGTCGACTTGACCCTCATGCAGGGCGACCTGAGGTTTCTCATCGGCCCGAACGGGGCTGGAAAGACAACGTTGGTCGACGCCATCACCGGACTCGTTCCCGCGACGGGTTCCATCACGAAGTCCGGCGAGCAACTGCTCGGCAAGAAGGTTCACAAGATCGCCCGCCTCGGCGTCGGGCGAACCTTCCAGACGGCAAGCGTCTTCGAAGAGCTCTCGGTGCTGCAGAATCTCGACATCGCGGCCGGAGCCGGCCGATCACCGTGGAACCTGCTCAGAAAACGCAAAGGTGTGCTTCCCGAGATCGAAGAGGCGCTGGAGACAACCGGGTTGGAGCACCTCAGAGACACTCCCGCGGGCATTCTGGCGCACGGGCAGAAACAGTGGCTCGAGATCGGAATGTTGTTGGTACAGAACTGTTCCGTGCTACTACTCGACGAGCCCGTCGCTGGGATGAGCCTGGAGGAGCGCGAGGAGACCGGGAACCTTCTGCGGCGCATCGGCGGTGCGCGAACCGTCGTCGTAGTCGAGCACGACATGGACTTCATGCGATCCTTCGCCACGTCCGTCACAGTGCTCGCCGCTGGGAAAGTACTCGCCGAAGGAACTGTGGCGGAGGTCCAAGCCGACCCCAAGGTGCAAGAGGTCTACCTCGGCACAGCCGCTGCCGGAACCGATCTCGGCGCCGACACCGAACCGACCCCGGAGGACTGAATCATGCTCGAGCTCGTCGACATCCGCGCCGGCTACGGACGCACCGAAGTGATCCACGGCGTATCCCTGCTGGTTCCCAGCGACGGAGTTGCGGCAGTCATGGGTCACAACGGTGCGGGTAAAACCACCTTGCTGCGCGCCGCCGTCGGTCTGATCAAACCTACACGGGGAAAGGTACTTCTGAACGGTGAGGACATCACCGGTCTACGGCCGAGCGCCCGCGTCGCTCGCGGACTTGCCTACGTACCCCAGGGTCAGCAGTCGTTCGGACAACTGACAACTGCCGAGAATCTTCGGGTGGTCGCCGACGGGCGCAAACGCGGAAAGGCACTCATCGCAGAGGCATTGGATCTGTTTCCCGCACTCACCACGCTCCTCGACCGTCGCGCGGGACTTCTCTCCGGTGGGCAGCGACAACAGCTTGCCATCGCTCGCGCCCTGATCACCGAGCCCAAGATCCTCATTCTGGACGAGCCGACCGAGGGCATTCAACCCAACGTGGTCGCCGAAATCGAAAGGACCGTCATGGAACTCACCGAACGCGGCGATCTCGGTGTCCTCCTCGTAGAGCAGCACATCGGTTTCGCGCTCCAATCTGCGCAGCATTACAGCATTCTCGCGGCGGGACACGTGACCTCGACCGGTGAGGGCGGCACCACGTCCACCGAGGCGGTTCGTCGAGCGATGGCAATCTGACATGAGTGTGCGCCCGCCGCTGCGCGAGCAGGTCTATCGGTCGATCCGGAACGATCTGATGTCGGGTCAGATCGCGCCATCCGAACGACTCGGCGAAGAACGGTTGGCTCATCTCTACGGTGTCTCGCGAACACCGGTGCGCGAAGCGCTCGCGAAGTTGGAATCCGACGGGCTGGTCGAGCGCGACGAACATGGACTCTTTCCGTACCGACCGCACCTCGACGAGTTGGGTGGCCTCTACGAGCTGCGCATACTCCTCGAAGTGCACGGGCTTCGGCGGGTACTAGACGGTGAGGCCCCCGCTCATGATCGAGACGCGCTCGGTTCCGAACTCGACAAGTGGTACGCATTTCTCAAACAGATGCCGGTACCGGACGCCGGCTTCGTGACGCTCGACGAGGAGTTCCACATCGCGCTCCTCGCCTCGTCCGGAAACCACGCGTTGGTCGACGCCTTGCAGGCCGTCAACTCGAAGCTGCGCCCCGTGCGGATGTTCGACTACCTGACTCCCGACCGTATGAAGGCCACGGTGGAGGAACATATCTCCGTCGTCGAACTGGTGCTGGACGGCAAGATTCCGCAAGCACACGAGGCACTGGTGTCGCACATCGACATCTCTCGTGCGGTTGTCCTCGACCGCGCTCGGCAGGCCCTCTCGTTGGCCGCCATGGCCAACGCTGTGCGGAACTGATCAGCGTCGTGTCGCTGACTTCAGGGTGAAGACTTCGGTGACGTGGTCTCTCGTCAGGGGGATCCTGAGGTACTCCCCCGGTACGGTTGGCTTCGGGCCGAGTACAGAACCGGGCACCGTACCCGTTGTGCCGTCCGAGCATTCGACTGCAACTTCGCTCGTGTAGTCCGCATCAGGAGCAACGTCGCAGGTGAGTCCGTCTTCCGTGGTGAAGGCGGAGATACTCGAATCGGCGGGGCCGTGGATCGCTGTCCCGATTGGATCCGCCGGAGCCGGTGTGCTCGTAGTTGGTGCGGCTGTCGTT
The DNA here is from genome assembly GCF_044908235.1 of Rhodococcus sp. 27YEA6. Lineage (NCBI taxonomy): Bacteria > Bacillati > Actinomycetota > Actinomycetes > Mycobacteriales > Nocardiaceae > Rhodococcus > Rhodococcus sp. 27YEA6. The sequence goes on from NZ_JBIYCY010000006.1 coordinate 241,310, forward strand.
GTCGGGGTTGCTGTCGTTGTCGGGGTTGCTGTCGATGTCGGGGTTGCTGTCGGTGTCGGCACAGACGCGGTGGTCGTCATCCCTGCCGTGTTCTCAGCTGCCGTGTTCTCAGCTGCCGTGGTCTCAGCTGCCGTGGTCGAAGAAGTCGTCGATGACGGGGGTTCGCTCACCGAAGTAGACGTCGGGCTGACCGCACGCGCAGCAAATCCGGTTGGGAGGCTCAGCGGCGTGACCGGGTATGTCGCGCTGCCAATTCCGCATTGGGCCGTTACAAGATTGAATGTCACGTTTGTGGTGCCCAGTATCTGCGCCCCCAGAATCGCAAAAGCTGCCATCGAAAGACTCACGCTCAGCGTCGATTGCGCCGTTGTTGCCGTGGACGTTCGCGTGCTCACGAGCTTGATGTTCGTGTATTGAATCGTCGCCAAGCCAGCGGCGTTCACAGTGGCGTCCGCCCCTGTTACCGTCACCGATGCGTTCTCGGCAGGCTGTGGAATCGTGAGGACGCGAGATCCCACCGTCACCTGATTCGTGGGGCTACTCGCCGATACCGATGCCCTGTTCGAGGTATCGCACGCAGCCCCTGCCGTAATCGGCGATGCCACAGTGACTATCGGCGCACTGACCAGATCAACCCCCAGTAGAGACAGCAAGTTCACTGTCACGGTCATCGAGGTGAGTGTCGACGTCGCATCGGTATCCGAAACAATTGCCGACTGGCAGCGGCCGCTCGCTGGCTGCCCGACCGAGTAGGCAGCGCACGACGAGATCGATCCGGTCCGGGACAACGAGTTGACGCCCAGTAGCTTTGCAACCACCAGATTGGTTGTGTCCAGGTCCTTTCCAATCGTGTTCTGTTGTGAGACACCTTCGAACATCGAACTGCCGAAAAGATCTATCACGATTCCGCCACTGGACAACCCGAGCCCGCCGGCGCCTCTGCCGTACCCACTCGTCGTCCATGAACCGGTGGAAATCGGGCCGGTAACGTACTCGGAGTCTGTCCACGCCGCTTCTGTCTCTCCGAGGAGTGGGTGAGACGAGAAACCAGAGCCCAGAACAACCGCAACTGCCAATACGATGACTGAAAACAGGTGGCGACGCTTCATTGTCTACCGCCGTCTGGCGGTAGAAGAACCTGAATGGGTTCGGTTTTCGGGTCGGCCGAGTCGGCATCATCGTCGTCATCGGTATTGCGCGGCCAGAATACCGCGACCACCAAAGCGGCCATGGTCAGCGTGATCGCCCCCAGAACAAGAGGATTCGAGAAGTAGACGATCACCCGCGCCAATCCCGGAACGTGCCAGAGCACCTTTCGGACCGTGGTGACCTCGTATACCGCGGGATCAGCCGAAGCGTTGGCATCACCCTTGAGATCGAGAATCGTGATGCCGTTGTCCTGGGTACGAGCGGAGACGACCCGGTGGGTCACCGGCAGTTCGGACACTCCCCGATCGACGGTGACGACGTCGCCCACCTCGACGGAATCTGCCGGTACTTCCCGCACAACTGCCAGAGATCCGGTTGGAATGGTCGGCGACATCGATCCGGTCTTGAACATGATCAGTGTGATGTCGAAAACGAAGGCACAGATCACCAAAGCGATACAGATGACCCCACCGACTGCAAGAACCTGAAGGATGCAGTCCCCGATGATCGTGGGGATCGAACGCTTCTTCGTCCGGGCATGTGTTGCCCGGGCATGTGTTGGCATTGCAGCTCCTTCAGGGTGTTGCACTGAACTGCCAAGTGGGAGTTGCCGTTTTACCGGTCAGCGCCGAGTTGCTCCAATTAGCCGAGGTTGCGGGCAGCGAAATCTCGAAGCACAGCGCCACCGCGGCGCCCGGGGACGCTCCACCGGTGGGTAGCGCGATGGCCCCGACTGCGGAACCAGTTGAGAGCGACGGAAACACCGTCGCACTTCCCACCACGAATTGTGGTGTTCCCGTGGAGAAGGCCGACGCATCACAGGTCGTCGACTTGACCACCCGATACCGCAGCGCCGACGCCAGAGTGGAGTCGCCGGCCACCGTGGCCGCCTGCAGAGTGACGGATGCTGCCGGCGAGACCGGCACTGTTCGAAGAGATATCGGGCCGTACGAGAACGCACCGGGGCGAATCAGGAGCGCCGAGGGCGTGTACGTGAAAACGCCAGGGGCACTGGATGAATGCGACGACCATCCGCCGCCGACGTTCGACTCGATTCCGAATGTTCCGGTGCGAAACGATGCATCGCCCATCGTGCTGTCCACCCAACTGGCCGCCACGGTGGTTGCACCGATACCCAGGACGAGTCCCGAGGCCGCCAGTGCGTACACCTGACGCATTCGCCGTGTGACCACGCAGGCGTCAGGGGGTGGACTGGCCGGTGAACTGCCAGAGCAAGCGCCCGGTGTTCTTGCCCGACACGATCGAAGGGTCGACTCCGGCAGGCAGCGTGACCGCGAAGCACAGTTCCACCGGCACGCCCGTGCCTAGCAAGGTGACATCCGAACCCGAACCTGCCGTCAAGGCCACCGGACTGGCTGTCGTGCCTACCCATGCTGTTCCTGCTCCAATTCCCGCTGCCGTGCAGGTCGTGGAGGGGACACCTCGATACACCGAGTACCGCAGGGCGGGTTTGAGGTCGGTATCACCGCCCGTTGCACCGAGTAGTTGTACCGTCGCGCCGGAAGTGCTGGCCGTGGGACCGATCCGAAGCGCTACCGGCGCGTATACCGTCGTTCCGGGTGAGAGTGCGTCGAATCCCGTGCTGAATTGGAAGTGGCCGGCGGAAGCGTCCACTTGATACTCACCCCAGGTCGTCAGTCCGTCGAAGCTGCCCTGGAGATTCCAACTTCCCGTCTTGAACTGCGCGTCGCCGAAAACGTTGTCTGTCCACGCCGCCAAGGTGACAGCGGCGCCGATACCGAGGACAAGTCCTCCGGCAAGTAATGCACGTACTTTGCGCTTGTTTACAGCCTTCCGATCAGTGGCCATGCTGGTCTCGATTCACTTGGAATGCGAAAGAACCTCCGATTCGGGAAATCTAGCCCCCAATTTCATCCGAAATATCCGAAATGACCGAAGTCGAGACAAGAACTTCACGCCTTGTCCGCCTCGCCACCATCCGTGGGCGCTGACCAGGCGGAAATAGGAAAGCCGGCCAGATGGTTGCACCTTCCAACGACGTTTGCGTTCTATTCGCTGAGAAAGGCACCACATTCATGGCCGTCCCACTTTCCATCCTCGATCTCGCCCACATCGGCGACAACGAAACCGCCAAAGACAGCTTCGACGCCAGCGTGACCTTGGCGCAGCGTGCCGAGGAGTGGGGTTACAAGCGAATCTGGTATGCCGAGCACCACAACATGGGTTCCATCGCGTCTTCGGCCACCAGCGTTCTGATCAGCCACGTCGCCGCGCACACCAGCAAAATCCGCCTCGGCGCCGGTGGAATCATGCTGCCCAACCACGCGCCGCTGACGATCGCCGAGCAGTTCGGCACCCTCGAGACTCTGCACCCGGGTCGCATCGATCTCGGTCTCGGTCGCGCGCCCGGTAGTGATCAGAAGACCATGCAGGCTTTGCGACGCGACCCGAGTTCTTCGGACAGCTTCCCGCAGGACGTACTCGAGCTTCAGGGCTACCTCGGCGACACTTCGCGCGTCCCCGGAATCAATGCCGTTCCCGGTAAGGGCACTCACGTTCCGCTCTACATTCTCGGATCGTCACTGTTCGGAGCCAAGCTCGCCGCGATGCTCGGCCTGCCGTATGCATTTGCCTCGCACTTCGCCCCCAACGCCCTGCGCGACGCCGTCGCGATCTATCGACGCGAGTTCAAGCCGTCGGAGCAGTTGGCGGAGCCGTACGTCATCGCGGGCGTCAACGTCATCGCCGCCGACACCCATGAGCAGGCTCAGCAGGACTTCCTCGCGGCCAAGCGTTCGCGCGTCAGCCTTCTTCTCGGACGCGGACGCAAGTTCACGGACGACGAAGCGGACATGCTGCTCGACTCCCCCGCGGGTCAGCAGGTTCTGCAGATGACCAAGTACAGCGCCATCGGCACGCCCACGGAGGTCCGCGCCTACCTCGACGAGTTCACCGAGCATGCACAGGCCGACGAGCTGATCACGGTGTCGACCGGCACCAACCGCGAGGCTTGGTTGCGCACGTTCGAACTCCTCGCCGACGTGAGCGATCTGGTACCCGCCTAAGCTGCCGGTATGGGCGATCCATCCCGTCGCGGGTTCATCTCGGTACTGGCAGTTCTACTTTCGACGGGTTGGGCCGCCAACCACTTTGCTTCGCTCATCCCGGTTCTCCGGGTGGACGAGGGTCTTTCGCATACCGTGCTCGACGGTGTTTTCGGTATCTACGCGCTCGGACTCCTACCCGGCCTGTTAACCGGTGGAGCACTGTCGGATCGCGTCGGCCGAGCTGTAGTCGTCCTGCCCGGAGCGCTCATAGCCTCGCTCGGAACCTTGATTCTTCTTCTCTGGCACGACGCGCCCGGGCTCATGGTCGGGCGCCTCGTTGTCGGTATCGGTGCCGGTCTGGCAATCGGCGCCGGCACCGCGTGGGCGGCTGACCTTCGCGGCAAGTCCGGAACCGTGATGGCGGGCGTAGTACTCACCTCGGGTTTTGCACTGGGACCACTATTTTCGGGTCTGTTGGCACAATTTGCCGCCTTCCCACTCGCTACGCCCTTTGTCGTCTCGGCCGTCTTGTCGGTGGGTTCGGTTACCGCGGCAGCTGTGTGGAGTCGTACACCTGCTCCCACCAAAGCTGCAATGTTCACACAGATTCCCGACCGCGCAGAGCGGTCGGGAACCGGTGTGAAGGTCGCACTGCTCTGGGCACTTCCGTTGGCGCCATGGGTGTTCGCCAGCGCAACAGTGTCTTTCGTGACCATGACGGCCAGGCTCGGGGACCGCTACTCAGGTCCTCTCCTTCCGGGTTTCGCGGCGGCGCTGACTCTGGGTGCTGGAATCCTGGTTCAAACCGCTGCGCGCCATCGCAATTGGGGTCCTCAGGCCGGCACGGTCGGCGCCGCACTGGCGGCGCTCGGATACTGCCTGGTCGCCGTCGGCGGCGCGCACCCCGCGCTCGGGTTGTTCATCGTCTGCGCGCTCGTCCTCGGTACGGCCTACGGGCTGTGTCTACGCGAGGGACTGCTCGACCTCGAGTCGCTGGCTCCCCCCGCCTCGCGGGGCGCCCTGACCGGGATCTTCTACGTCGGCACCTATCTCGGATTCGGACTGCCGGTGCTACTGGTTGTCATCGAACCCACGATGGGTCCGTCGCTGCCGTTGGTGATCCTCGCCGCTGTTGCCGCCGTCGTTGCCGTGGTCCGATTCCGTCGATTGCGGTCGACCCAGGCTTCCTCGTCACATCCGCGTCTCGAAGCCGCATCGGTCTGAACACCCGTTCGGACGGAGTTGGCGGTACTTGCAGTCGCAGCTACCCGGCGGTGTTAGCGTCGGAGGACCAGAAGGTCACTGCGTAGGGACACAGCAATGGGCAAGAGCGAGGCGGGCAAGGCCGAATCGGCCAAGAGTAGTGCGGACGACCTGACGGGTCGGCGCATCCTGATCACCGGCGCTGCCCGCAATATCGGTTCTTCGCTGGCCAGACGCCTGTACGACCGTGGTGCGTCCGTGGGACTGCTCGGCCTCGAGCCGGAACTTCTCGAGCAAGTCGCCACTTCCTGCGGCCGCGCGCCGTGGCAGTTGTGCGACGTCGCCGACCTCGAGCAGGTATCTCGCGGCGTCGACTACATCGCTCAGAAGCTGGGAGGCATCGACGTCGTCGTCGCCAATGCCGGTGTCGAGGCGAACTCGTCGATCCTCGGCGGCGACCCTGCGGACATGCGCCGCGCCGTCGAAGTCAACCTCATGGGCACGTACTACACCCTGCGCGCAGCCGGTCCGCACATCAGTCACGAAAACGGTTACGCCCTGGTGGTCGCCTCGGCTCACGGCGCCGCCAAGCATCCGTTTCGCGGACCGTTCGGTGCTTCGCGCGCCGGCGTCGAAGCCTTGGGTGACGCGTTGCGCTTGGAAATGAAACACCTCGGCACCAAGGTGGGCGTCGCGTATATCGGCGACATCGACACCGATACCACCGCACTGTCGTTCGACGGAGCACGCGGAACCCTCGCCAGCGTCGGCACCACGACCGTCGCTGACGCCGTCGACGCGTTCGAGCGCGGTATCGTCGGCCGGAAGTCACGCGTACACGCGCCCCGCCGCAGCGCCGCGGTTCGCCACATCGCGCAACGAGCTATCGACCTCCGTCCCTCTCACATCCGTGGAGTCGCATGAACCCCCGCATCCCGCCCGGCCGATTCAAGGACCTCGGTCCGATCAACTGGGGAATCTGGCGTGTCCTGTCGAAGGTTGCCGGAGCACCCGATGCGCATCTGTTCAGCACCTTGGGGCGCACGGGTGGACTCTTCCGCGGTTGGCTGCACTACTCCGGCTCACTCATGCCCGGCGGCAAGATCTCTCGCCACGACACCGAACTGATCATCCTGCGGGTCGCGCACCTGCGGGACTGCGGTTACGAGATGGATCACCACATCAGGCTCGGCCGCAAAGCCGGAATCGACGCAGAAGAACTGGCCCGAATCATCGAGGGCCCTGGCGCTTCCGAGTTGAGTCCGCGTCACCGTGCGATCTTGACTGCGGTCGACGAGTTGGTCACCACCAAGGACGTCACCGACGACACGTGGGGAACGCTCTCGCAGCATCTCGACGATCGTCGGTTGATCGAATTCACCTTGTTGGTCACCCAGTACGACGGCCTGGCCACCACGATCGGAACCTTGCGGGTTCAGCGCGACTTCTCCTGAAGTTCCGCGGAGGCCGTAACTCAGCTCTAACCCGAAGACATCTGGACGAAACACCTGATCAATAGCGTATACAGGTATGTCGACAGGGATGAATACGGCGCCGGAGCCACTGCGTGAGGTGGTCTACCGGGAACTACGCACCGAACTGGTCAACGGGACTATCAGGTTCGATCAGCGCCTGACGGAACCGAAACTCTCCACGCGTTTCGGCATTTCTCGCACACCAGTACGGGAAGCGTTGACGATGCTGTGCGCCGATGGACTCCTGCGCCGGGAAGAGTACGGGTTCTCCGCCGTGCGCCCGAGTATCCCGCGGATCCGAGATCTGTATGAACTCCGAATCACGCTGGAACTACAAGGAATTACCCGGGCGATCGCAGATCCGACGATCCGGCACGACCGAACAATCCTCGACGACGAATTGGTGCGGTGGCGTGCCCTGGCTCTCGATCCGCCCGCTCAGGAACCGGGGTTCGTCGAACTGGACGAGGAATTCCACGTCGCCGTACTGAGGGCGTCGGGAAACAATGAACTGGTCGCGTCGCTGCTGTCGGTGAATTCCCGTATCCGGCACGTTCGGATGTACGACTTCATGGTCAACGGCCGCATCGACACCTCGATCGCGGAGCACATTCGAATCCTCGAAGAACTACGTGCCGGCAATCTGCCCGAGGCCCGCACGCTTTTGCACCAGCACATCGGCGAGTCTCTCGACGTCGTCCTCGACCGGGTGACCCGCGCGATCACCGCGCTCTCACTCGCCAACATCACGGACTGATCGGAGCAGTACACACCATGACCATCGCGGCAGAAGTTTTCACCCCGACAGCCCGGGTCGAGCAGGCATTCCAGCGGATCGAGGAAGTAGATCGCCCCGAAGTCTGGATCACGTTGCGCCGCAGGGAAGATGTGCTTGCCGATGCCGCTTCGGTCGAAGCCAGAATCGCCACGGGCGAGCATCTTCCTCTGGCTGGGCGTCTGGTCGCCGTCAAGGACAACGTCGACGTCGCCGGTCTGCCGACCACAGCGGCGTGCCCCGAATTCGCGTATTCGCCGGACGAAACCGCCAGTGCCGTTGCGCGGTTGATCGAGCACGGGGCTGTTGTTCTGGGGAAGACCAATCTGGACCAGTTCGCCACCGGACTGGTCGGAACGCGCAGTCCGTACGGAGCCGTTCGCTGCGCCTGGGACGAAGAGTTGATCTCGGGCGGTAGTAGCTCCGGATCCGCCGTCGCTGTCGCGCTGGGAATTGCAGACATCGGAATCGGCACCGACACTGCCGGTTCGGGCCGGGTGCCGGCAGCGTTCCACGGGATCTACGGACTCAAGCTCTCGCTCGGCGTCATCCCCGCCCACGGAGTAGTGCCCGCCTGCGTCGACTACGACGCTCTGACGGTATTTGCCGACGACCTCGAATCGGCAACCGCGGCAGCGGCAATCATGATCGGCCACGAACCTCGGGATCCCCGCAGCCGCGTCTGGCCTTCCGACGTTCGTCTCGCGGCGGCGCCGAATCCCCGCGTCGGCGTCCCCCGAATCGAGGATCTCGCTCAACTGAGCCCGTCGTATACAGCAGCATTTCAGGACACTGTGACAGCTCTGGTAGCCGGCGGCGCCGAGACCGAGACCGTCGACATATCCGGACTGCTCGGCGCGGCCCGATTGCTCTACGACGGCGCCGTGGTGGCGCAGCGGTACGCCGCTGCCGGCGAGTTCCTCGAAACTCGTCCTGCCGGAGCAGATCCCGCGGTGTCCGACATCGTGCTCGGTGCGAAGCACCCCACCGGATACCAGCTAGTCGACGATCTCGATGCTCTCACCCGCGCCAAGGCTGCCGCCCGGGAACTCCTCGCCGGGTTCGACGCCCTACTGCTTCCCACCACCACCGAACACCCGACGATTGCCGCCGTGACCGAGGATCCGTTCGGAATCAACCGCCGGATGGGAACTTTCACCAACTTCTGCAACCTGCTCGACATGGCGGCCGTCGCGGCGCCCGGACACCGCACTGCCGAAGATCACCCGTTCGGCGTCATGTTCGTCGTACCCGCTTTCGACGACCAGATCGCCATCGACCTCGCTGCGCGACTCGGCGGTGCGCCTTCACCCACCCTCGTCGATACCGGAATCGACCTCGCAGTATTCGGCGCTCACCTGCGCGGGCAACCCCTCAACACACAGTTGGTCGACCTCGGCGCGCGGTACGTCGAAACCGTCACGACCTCGGATGCCTACCGGCTCTTCGCTCTCGACACGACGCCACCGAAGCCCGGCCTGGTACGCCGTGGCCCTGGACTCGGCGCACCGGTCGTCGGCGAGATCTTCCGAATCTCACCGGCCGGGCTGGGAACGTTCCTCGCCGCCTTGCCTGCACCGATGGCGCTCACGAGCGTCGAGTTATCCGACGGCAGAACGACAGTCGGTTTCAGCTGCACTCATGACGCCGTAAACGGCGCAGCTGACATCACCGACTACGGCGGTTGGGCCGCGTACCTCTCTCGCTGACAGTCACGGCTTGCAGATTCGAGTGACGGCCTCGCGCACCACTTCACGGCGGCGCGCGATCTCGTCGGCGTCGACGTTCTGGTTGTCGGCCACACCGGGGGCCACCACCCAGCCGAACACGAGGCCGAACAGCATCGTGATCAGGTCCTGGGGGTCCCAGTGCTTCGAGATGAGGCCGTCTTCTTGAGCCTTGCGGATCGTGGCCATTCGCGGAACCCAGCTGGAATGTTCCTCGGCCAGCTTCTTCATCCGTGGTGCCTCACCCTGCAATTGACCCCAGATCATCATCCGTTGAATCTGTGGTTTGCCGAGCATTGCGTCGAACAGTTCGACGGCATGCGCGGGCATGTCTTCACCGGTGAACTCGACGGATTCCATCGCCTGCTCGAAGTCGACGTCGAGCACCGCGTGGAACAACGCGACCTTGTCACCGAAATAGGCGTAGAGGCGCTCCTTACTGGCGTTTCCGTTCTTCGCAATCCGATCGATGCGCGCACCGGCAAGCCCGTAGGTGCCGAATTCTTCTTGCGCAGCGTCGAGGATTCGCTGTTTCGTCGCGGTCACGTCAGTGGGAGCCATAGTGATGATGGTAACCGAACGAACTATTTCGTTTGACTCACCCGAGAAGGCTGGAATACCTTTTTCCAATGACCACCACGTCCCACGTCGACGGCGGCACTCTGCCACCGATCCCGGCTGTCTCCGAGAATCCGAATCATCAACGTCGCTGGCTGGTGCTCTGCATCGTCGCGTTCGCTCAACTCATGGTGGTGCTCGACGGCACCATCGTCTCCATCGCCCTACCGGCAGCCCAGGAGGAACTGGGCATAAGCGACCTTGACCGCGCGTGGGTGGTCACGTCGTACGCCTTGGCGTTCGGTGCGCTGCTGCTCCTCGGCGGACGTATCGCGGACTACTGGGGCCGAAAGCGATCCTTCATCGTCGGCATGGCGGGCTTCGCGGTTGCCTCCGGCATCGGCGGCATCGCGCAGAGCGGTATCGAACTGTTCATCGCTCGCGCCGGCCAGGGCGTCTTCGCAGCACTGCTCGCGCCCGCTGCGCTGTCGATGCTCACCACCACCTTCATCGGAGAGAAGGAGCGCGCCAAGGCTTTTGCCGTCTACGGCGCGATCTCCGGCGGTGGCGCTGCCATCGGCCTGCTCCTCGGTGGAGTGCTGACGCAGTACGTCGACTGGCGTTGGTGCCTGCTCGTCAACATCCCGATCGCGCTGATAGCCATCGCTGCAGCCGTCCCGATCGTCAAGGAAACCAAAGCGCACGGCGACACGAGCTACGACCTTCCCGGCGCTGTCCTCATCGCCCTGGGGCTCGGCTCACTGGTCTACGGATTCACACGCGCCGAGCACGGCTGGGGTCAGGCGGACACTTTGCTGTTCATCGCACTGGGCCTGGTCTTCCTCGCCATCTTCGTGGTCGTCGAGAGCCGCAGCAAGAATCCGCTTCTACCGCTGAGCGTTCCGTGGCATCGTGATCGCGGCGCTGCTCTGATCGGCTCCATGCTGGTGGGCGCCGCCCTGCTCGGCGGCACGTTGTACCTGACGTTCTACCTGCAGATCGTGCTCGGATTCAGCCCGGTCATGGCCGGCGTCGGATCGCTGCCGATGGCGTTCTTCATCGTCTTGGCGTCGACCATCGCAGCGCAGTTGTCCACCAAGATCGGCCCCAAGCCGCTCATGGTCGCCGGCCCGCTGGTGGCAGCAGTAGGACTGCTCATGCTGACCCAGATCGAGGTACACAGCTCCTACTGGACGCACGTGTTCCCCGGCCTCGCGATCTTCGGCTTCGGACTGGGTCTGCTGATGGTGCCGATGCAGAACCTCGCACTGATCGGTGTCCCCGACCACGACGCCGGCGCTGCCAGTGCCCTGGTCAACGCCACCCTGCAGATCGGCGGCGCACTCGGAACCGCACTGTTCACCACGATCTACGCTTCGGCCAAGTCGGCCTTCACCGCCGACAACGCGGCGCCGATCCCGCCGGAAGGCATTCCTGTCGACATGTCGAACGCGACCATCCCGACTGGTGACCAATTGGCGCTACTCCCCCAGCCGGTGCAGGACTTCGTCGCCTCGATGACGGACTACTTCTTCGGCGCCGAGGTATCCGGATACTCGGCCGCATTCGGTTGGGCGGCAGTCCTGTTGGCGATCATCGCACCGGTAGTGCTGGTTCTGGTCCGCGCCAAGAAGGGTGATCTGCCCGCCGAGGGTGCAGTCCACATGGGGTAACCCCTGTGCGCCTTTATTAACCGCCCGCGGTTAATAAAGGCGCACAGCAGGTCAGGCCTTCCTCAACACCTCAGCCACCGGAGTGCTGCTGCGGCCGATCAACTTCTGCAGGTCGCCAGACTCGGTGTCCAACGCCCCCTTGGCAATTGCAGCATCGGAATCGGCGAGGATCTGCGCAACCGGTGCAGGCAGTCCGACGCTCTCGAGAATGCCTTCGTATGCCTGCTCGTCCACGAACTGGTACGCGACGGGCTTGCCCGCGAATTCGCTGATCTTTGCGGCCAATTCGGCGTAGCTGAGCCTCTCGTCGCCGCCCAACTCGTACACTGCGCCTTCGTGGCCATCGGTGGTCGCGACTACTGCTGCGGCGTCGGCGTAATCCGCACGCGCCGCAGCCGCGATCTTGCCTTCCGCTCCCGCACCGACCAGTGCGCCGCGTTCGATCACACCGGCCAGGTCGTTGGTGAAGTTCTCCCAGTACCAACCGTTGCGCAACAGCGCGAACGGAATACCGCTCCGAGTGAGCACGTCCTCGGTCGCTTTGTGCTCGGCCGCAAGCTTCATCGGCGTGTCCTGAGCATTCAAGATGCTCGTGTAGGCGATGAATCCGACGCCGGCAGCCTTCGCCGCGTCGATGATGTTGGTGTGTTGCGCGAGCCGTGACCCCACTTCACTTCCCGAGATCAGCACCAGCTTGTCGACGCCCGCCAATGCGGTTTCCAACGCCGAGGCATCGGCGTAGTCCGCTTGGCGTACAACTACTCCGCGGGCGGCGAGGCTTTCCGCCTTCTGTGGATTGCGGACCACTGCGACGATGTCGGACGCGGCGGTTCCCCGCTCGATCAACGACTCGACTACCAGTTGTCCGAGGTTTCCGGTTGCGCCGGTGACTGCAATGCTCATGCGAACTCCCGATCCAGGTTGAAGCGTAAATGCGTTCTGCAACCATCATGCACTTATTTTTCGTAAGTGCAACACGGCGAGTTAGCGCTATCGGATCGTGCAGTAGTAGCCTGGGTTCATGACCAGCACCGACTCACCTTCACGTGCTGCCCAGACTCCTGATCCGAATGCCGACGTCGTGGACCCAACCCTCGAGGCTGACGTCTTCGCTCGCGGATGCAACTCTCGGGCGGCATTGCAGAATGCAACCGGACGCTGGGGCGCACTCGCGCTGGCGGCATTGAACGAGGGCCCGTACCGGTTCAGTGCCCTGCGCCGACGCGTCGACGGAGTCAGCGAGCGCATGCTCTCACAGACCCTGCAAACACTCGAGCGGGATGGCCTCGTGCACCGTGAGGTACTCGAAACCATCCCGCCCAAAGTGGAATACAGCCTGACCGAACTCGGCGCCGACGTCGCCGCAAAGATCACGGCCCTGATCGAACTACTCGAATCGCAGGTGCCGAAAATCGTTGCGTCACAAGCGTCGTACGACGCCCGGAATCAGCTCAACTTGTCCGAGAGCTGAGCGATGAACTCGTCGAATGCGTAGGGAACGCTCAGCACCGTCGGAGCGGACGTAGCCATCGCGTAGTCCATTCCGACCAGACGAACCAGACGGCCGTTCGACACCGAGGTCATGTTCGCGAACGGACCGAAGGACATCAGCTTGTCCAGGTTGGTGCCGTCGGCGTCGACGAGAATGAAGACGTCGGCGTCGAGTGTGTCGATGGATTCCATGCCCACGGACACCGAACTGTCGCCGGAAGTGCACACTGCGTCGACACCGGGCGAGGTCTTCACCCCGAGCTGGCCGAGAAGACGGATCCGCGGGTCGGTGCCGCAGAAGACGATCAGGCCCTCGTCGGTGCGCATTGCATACGTTGCGGTTTTGCCCTGGAACTGTGGGTGATCAGCGGCTTGCTTCTCGAAGTACGCCCCGGTCTCGTCGATCAGCGTCTGAGCCTGCTCCGGCTGTCCGAGCGCTGCACCGATCATGCTCATCTGCTTGTCCCACGCGGTATCCCACGGCTGGTCGGGGAACGCGACGGTCGGCGCGATGTCACTGAGGCGCTTGTACTCGCCCTCGTCGATGCCGGAGTAGACGGCGAGGATCACGTCGGGATCGAGCCCGAGGATCTGCTCGAACGGGATATCGGGATTGGTCGTCATGAGAACAGGCTTTGCACCGTTCAGACGCGAAGCATCCCAGGGCAGGATGTTGTTCTCGATGCCGTCGCCGGAGAAGCTCTCCATGGCGACCGGAACCTTGTTCAGTGCGATCACCGAATCCTGGCCACTCCATCCGATGGTCACGATGCGCATAGGCTCCGCGTCGATCGTCGTCGAACCGTAGGCGTGGTCGACGGTCACGGGGAACGCCCCCGCCTCGGCGGCACCCGAAGCTTCGGCGTCCGATCCGGAGTCACCTGAGGTTCCACAGGCGGAGAGCGTCAGCGCGACGCAAGCCGCGAGCAGTACGGAACGAGTTTTCATGAGTGGTCCTTCGAAAGCCGGATGTTCGACTCGGGACGCTAATGCGTTGCGCGCCTACACCCCGACTCGAAGGCCTCAGATGGCGGTTTCGCAACACAACTCGACACAAAAGACGAAAAACCCCGTGTGCCTTTCCGGTAGTGCGAACTACCGAAAAGGCGCACGGGGCCGAAGGCCCTGCCGTCAGAAGTTGATCATGTGGCCGGCGAGGCCGTGGATCGCTTCCTGCAGTGCCTCACTGAGCGTGGGGTGGGTGTGGACGTTGCGTGCCAACTCGTTGACCGTGAGGTCCCACTTCTGGGCCAAGGTCAGCTCGGGCAGCAGTTCCGAAACGTCCGGTCCGATGAGGTGCCCGCCGAGCAGTTCGCCGTACTTCTTGTCGGCGATCAGCTTGACGAAACCGGTCGGGTCACCGAGACCGTGTGCCTTGCCGTTGGCAGCGAACGGGAAGTTCGCGACCTTGACGTCGTAGCCCTCGGCCTTGGCCTGCTCCTCGGTCAAACCGAACGAGGCGACCTGCGGCTGGCAGAACGTCGCACGCGGCATCATCCGGTAGTCACCGAGTGTCTGCGTCTCCGCGCCGCCGATGGTCTCGGCAGCGACGACAGCCTGAGCTTCCGCGACGTGCGCGAGCTGCAGTTTGGCGGTGACGTCACCGATGGCGAAGATGTGCGGGACGTTGGTGCGCATGTAGTCGTCGATCGCGATGGCGCCGCGATCGGTCAACGCGACACCGGTGTTCTCGAGACCGAAGCCCTCCACGCGCGGTGCGAAGCCGACGGACTGCAGAACCTTGTCGACGACCACGGTCTCGATCTCGCCGGACTTGTTGTCCTTGATCGAGACGGTGACCTTGCTGCCGTCGTCGCTGATGGACTGCACAGCGGCACCGGTCTTGATGGTGACGCCGAGCTTCTTGTACTGCTTGGCGATTTCCTTCGAGACGTCGGCGTCCTCGTTGGGCAGTGCCCGATCGAGGAACTCGACGATCGTAACGTCGACGCCGTAGTTCTTGAGGACGTAACCGAACTCCATGCCGATCGCGCCGGCACCGACGATGAGGATCGAACCCGGAAGGTCACGGGTGAGGATCTGCTCTTCGTAGGTCACGACGTTCTCGCTCAGCGAGGTACCGGGCAGCAGCTTGGTGTACGAACCGGTCGCGATGATGGCGTTGTCGAACGTGATCGTCTCGGTGCCACCCTTGCTCAGCTCCACGCTGATGGTGTTGGCGTCGACGAACGTGCCCTTGCCGTCGTACTCCGGGATCTTGTTCTTCTTCATCAAGAAGTGAATGCCCTTGACTCGCCCGTCCGCGACCTTGCGGCTGCGATCGAAAGCGGAGCCGAAATCGAAGGACACGTCTCCGGACATGCCGAACGTCTTCGCTTCTTTCGTGAAGATGTGCGCGAGTTCGGCGTTACGGAGAAGCGCCTTGGACGGAATGCAGCCGACATTCAGGCATACACCGCCCCAGTACTTCTGCTCGATGATGGCGGTGCTCAGGCCCAGTTGTGCCGCGCGGATAGCAGCGACGTACCCACCGGGGCCGGCTCCGAGGACAACGACGTCATAGTGTGAGGTCACGATTCACCAGGGTAGTCCTGCATCGTTTCGCTGTCCCCAGATGGTCGTATTACCCGTCGGTAGCCCACACTTCTCGGGCAACTCGGGCGAAATTTCCGCCGTACACGGCCTCGATCGACGGCTCGTCGAAGCCCCGCTCACGCAATACCTGATCAAGTGTCAGCACGTCCTCCGGAGGAGTCCACTGCAGTGGCCCCCACGCGGTGTACGCCTCGGAGAACGACGACGGGTTCTGCTCGATCTCTTCGCGGAAGTCGTCGGCGTCGAATGAGAAGTCGGAGCCGATCCCGACATGATCGATGCCGACGAGTCCCACAGCCTCTTCGATGTGGTCGGCCATCGCGGACAGCCGAGCCTGGTCGTCATCCGGTCCGTTGACGCCGAGGAATATGCCCACGCCGTTGATCCCGACGACGCCGCCGGTCTCCGCACACGCTCTGGCCTGATCGTCGGTGATGTTGCGCGGATGCTCCCACAACCTTCGGAGGTTCGAGTGGCTGTAGATCATTGCTCGCTGGGTGATAGCTGAGATGTCCAACCCCGTCTGTACAGAACAATGTGAGCCGTCGACCGTCATTCCGACGCGATTCATCTCGGCAACCAGGTCACGGCCGTATCCACTCAACCCCGTGTCCGCCAGGTCCAAGCAGCCGCAGCCGGCAGCGTTCATGTAGTTATACGTCGGCAACATCGAGCGGACTCCGAGGTCGTAGAAGTACGAGACGTTGGCCAGGTCTCCCTCCAGCGGATTCGAGTCCTCCAGGTCGAAGGCCAGGGCGATTCCGCCGGACTCCTGAATCTCGACGACGCCGTCGACGGTGAAGACAGGGGTGATCTCCGGGAACTCGACCCGCGCCTGCCACGCGAAACTCTTGGCGATTGCCGTCGAGTCCGCGCGAGTCTGCGGCGAGTAACCGACGTTCACCGAAACGTAACTCCCCGCTGGGCGCTGATATCGGAGAAGATCTTCGACAGACGCGTTCGACTGCAGAGGTAGGCAACAATGTTGTTCCCATAGTGGATATGTCCGGTTCACTCACTAATCCCGTCGATGATCAGGGAAATTCACCTGAAACTGGTCGTACGTTCAGCAAATCTCTGGTTCACTGGCGGATAACGCACCGATGCGGTAGAACTTACAAGACTCACACGCCCTGTACCTATCGACAGAGCATGTACCCAGCATGAATTCCCGTACGGGAACAGCAACAAAGGACCGTTCACTCCTGGGCGGATTCGAAGGAATTTTAGGTGGAGGTTTCTGAACGTATGCGTGCTCGCACTTTCAAGCGTGGCCGTCTGGTCGCCGCTGTAGCCGCAGTATCCGTGCTGCCGATGCTGATCAGCCCTGCAGTGTCGTCCGCAGGCGGAGATCCGTCGACCACCACGGCAACTGTTGCCAAGGCAAACACAACGGGTTCCAAGCTCTCGAGCCGCACGGACAACGGGCGCATCGCCACCATCAAGGTGTACTCACCTTCCATGGGACGCGACATTCCGCTCGAGGTCATCCTCCCGGCAGACGGCAGCGAACCCCGCCCGACCCTCTACCTGCTCAACGGTGCAGGCGGCGGCGAAGACCGGGCGACGTGGCAGCGTCAGACCGACGTCAACGAGTTCTTCGCTGACAAGAACGTCAACGTCGTCACCCCGCTCGAAGGTGCATTCAGCTACTACACCGACTGGGTGAACGACGACCCGTCCCTCGGCCGTCAGAAGTGGCAGACGTTCCTGACCCAGGAACTCCCGCCCGTCATCGACGCCGAGTTCAACACCAACGGCGTCCAGTCGATCTCCGCGATCTCGATGACCGCGACCTCGGTCCTCAACCTCGCCATCGCAGCTCCGGGCCTCTACAAGGGCGTCGGTGCATACAGCGGATGCGCCGAGACCAGCACACCGGTCGGCCAGTCCTCCATCGAACTGGTTGTGGGCATGCGCGGCGACGCTGACGTGACCAACATGTGGGGCCCCCTCGACGGCCAGGGCTGGATCGACAACGACCCCGTCGTCAACGCCGAGAAGCTCCGCGGCACCGAGCTCTTCATCTCCACCGGATCCGGACTCCCCGGCCCGCACGACACCCTGAACAACGAGGCGATCAACGGACAGGTCGGCACACTCGCCAACCAGGTGATCGTCGGCGGCGTCATCGAGGCAGCAGTCAACTACTGCACCCACAACCTCGCCTACCGCCTCAACGATCTCAAGATCCCGGCCACCTTCGACTTCAAGCCGACCGGCACCCACTCGTGGGGCTACTGGGAAGACGATCTCCACAACTCCTGGCCGATGCTCGCTCGTTCGATGGGTATCTGACCGAAATCGTTCCGACTCGACCCCGCTCCCTGCACTTCCGGGAGCGGGGTCGAGTGCTTGTCTGGGCCGATTCGGGGGTTAATTCGGGGGTTAGTTCCGGGGCCAATTCAATTGTCAGGCAATCGAATCGCGTCACTTTCTGCGCCCGCTCTGCTTTACTGACACATAACAAAAAGTGAACCTGTTCCAGTAAGGGCTCACAGGCACTTCGATCCGTTCCGGATCCGAAGACATTCAGGTGGAGGATCCGAACGTATGCGTGCTCGAATTTTCAAGCGTGGCAGTGTGATCGCAGCTCTCGCAGTGGCCACGGTGCTGCCGATGCTGATCAGTCCGGCGACAGCTTCTGCGGGCGGTGACACGTCCGGATCGCACGTCGTGAGCAACACCAAGACCGGCGACCGCAAGGTCACCATCTCGGTCTTCTCCCCGGCGATGGATCGCAACATCCCGCTCGAGGTCATCCTCCCCGCAGATGGCAGCGAACCCCGCCCGACGCTCTACCTGCTCAACGGTGCAGGCGGCGGCGAAGACTCGGCGACCTGGCAACGCAAGACCGACGTCATGAACTTCTTCCAGGACAAGAACGTCAACGTCGTCACTCCACTCGAAGGCGCGTTCAGCTATTACACCGACTGGGTGAACGACGATCCGGTTCTCGGTCGCCAGAAGTGGCAGACGTTCCTCACCAAGGAACTCCCGCCCGTCATCGACGCCGAGTTCAACACCAACAAGGTCCAGTCGATCTCCGCGATCTCCATGACCGCGACCTCGGTCCTCAACCTCGCCATCGCGGCTCCCGGCCTCTACAAGGGAGTCGGGGCGTACAGCGGATGCGCTGAGACCAGCACCCCCGTCGGTCAGAGTGCGATCGAACTTGTCACAGGTACCCGCGGTGGAGCTGACATCACCAACATGTGGGGCCCGCTCGACGGTCAGGGCTGGAAGGACAACGATCCGGTCCTCAACGCCGAGAAGCTCCGCGGCACCGAACTCTACGTCTCCACCGGCTCCGGACTCCCCGGCCCACACGACACTCTCGCCAATCCCGCGATCAACGGTCAGGTCGGTGCGCTCGCCAACCAGGCGATCGTCGGCGGCGTCATCGAGGCAGCGGTCAACTACTGCACCCACAACCTCGCCTACCGCCTGAGCGATCTGAAGATCCCGGCCACCTTCGACTTCAAGCCGACCGGCACCCACTCGTGGGGCTACTGGCAGGACGATCTCCACAACTCCTGGCCGATGCTCGCTCACTCCCTGGGCGTCTGACCCGATTCGTTCTCACTCGACCCCGCTCCAGTGTTTCGGGAGCGGGGTCGAGTGCTGTCGGGAGCGAGCAGTAAGAATGGACGTATGACTTCCGATCAGCAGCCCACCACCGGCGACGACCCCTACCTCTGGCTCGAAGACGTGACCGGTGAGTCTGCACTCGATTGGGTCCGTCAGCACAATGCCGTGACCGAGGAGCAGCTCACCGACAACGAGCGCTTCGATCGACTACAGAGCGACGTGCGCGAGATCCTCGATACCGACGCGCGAATCCCCTACGTCCGCCGTCGAGGTGAGTTCCTCTACAACTTCTGGCGCGACAGCACCCACGTTCGCGGATTGTGGCGACGCACGACGTTCGATCAGTACGTCACCGACGACCCGGAATGGGACGTCCTGGTCGACCTCGACGCCCTGGCCGAGGCCGAGGGCGAGAACTGGGTCTGGAAGGGCACGCAACTTCTACGGCCACACCGCAACCGTGCATTGATCAGCCTCTCCCGCGGCGGGGCAGACGCGGCGGTCGTTCGCGAGTTCGACATCGACAAGCGCGAGTTCCTCGCTCCCGAGGGCGAGAATCCCGGCTTCTACCTTCCCGAGGCCAAGACCGACATCGACTGGATCGACATCGATACCGTCTACGTCGGAACGGATATCGGACCGGGGTCGCTCACCGATTCCGGATATCCCCGTCTGGCCCAGCGGTGGAAGCGCGGCACTCCCCTCTCCAGCGCCGAGACCGTCTACGAGGGCCAGGCCACGGACGTGGCCATCTCGGCTTCGCACGATCCGACGCCCGGGTTCGAACGGGACTTCGTCACTCGCTCGGTCGATTTCTACAACTCTCAGCATTTCGAAGTTCGCCCCGACGGTGAACTGGTGCTCGTGGACGTCCCCGAGGACGCCGGGATCTCGATTCACCACGAGTGGTTGTTGATCCGCACCAAGTCCGTGTGGGCCGTCGAGGACACCGAATATCCGACCGGCGCACTGCTTGCCATCCGTTACGACGATTTCCTTGCCGGCTCACGAGCACTGACATCGATCTTCGAACCCGACGCACATTCCTCGCTCGAGCACTACACCTGGACACGCGATCATCTGATTCTGGTGGTCCTGACCGACGTGCGCACGACGCTGCGAATCCTGACGCCGGGCGAAAACGGCTGGGAGGATCGACCTTTCGAAGGGCTTCCAGAACTGACCAGTATCGAAATTCTCGACACCGACCCTGATGTCAGCAACGAGTACTTCGTCAATTCGAGTGGATACACCTCCCCTGCAACTCTTTTGCACGGCGTGATCGGCGAAACCGAACCCACTGCCCTCAAGCAGGCTCCCGCGTTCTTCGACGCCGAGGGCATCACCACGGAGCAGTTCTTCGCCACCTCTGCCGACGGCACCCAAGTTCCGTACTTCGTGGTGCGCAGTCCGCGTAGCGAGCCCGGCCCTACCCTGCTCTACGGGTACGGCGGATTCGAGATCTCGCTGACACCGTCGTACAGCGGTTCTCTGGGCCGTGCCTGGCTGACGCAGGGCGGAACCTATGTGGTTGCGAACATTCGTGGTGGCGGCGAGTACGGACCCGGTTGGCACACACAGGTTCTCAAGGCCGGGCGCCACAAGGTGCACGAAGACTTCGCTGCCGTCGCGAGAGACCTCGTCGATCGCGGAATCACGACCCCGGATCTTCTGGCAGCTCAGGGCGGTAGCAACGGCGGCCTGCTGATGGGCATCATGCTGACCAAGTACCCCGAGCTCTTCGGCGCCATCGTCTGTCAGGTCCCGCTGCTGGACATGCGCCGATTCCATCTCCTGCTGGCCGGCGCTTCGTGGATGGCCGAATACGGTGACCCCGATGTCCCGGAGGAGTGGGCATTCATCTCGGAGTACTCGCCGTATCAGAACATCGACGCCGCCGCGTCGTACCCACCGATCCTGATCGCGACGTCCACCCGCGACGACCGCGTCCACCCCGCGCATGCCCGCAAGATGGCCGCACGGCTGGAAGAGCTGGGCAAGCCGGTGCTGTATTTCGAGAACATCGAGGGTGGCCACGGCGGCGCCGCGGACAATGCTCAGCTGGCCTTCAAGACTGCGCTGACCTACGAGTTCCTCTGGCAGAAACTCGCCTGATCTTTCAGCGGTCGCGCAACCACGCGACGACGCGCTCGCTCACAGCGGTGGGATTGCGTATCCAACCGTTGTGACCGAGTGGTTCGTCGATGTGCGTCATCGTCACTTGGGCCCCGGAGAGCTTGTCCACCAGGTTCTTTGCCGACCGGCGTGGAGCGAGATCGTCCCCTTCGATCGTGATCGACAGAACCGGCAAGGTCAGGCGAGCGATCCGCTCCTCGTAGTCGATATCCGCACCGACGGGTTCCATGCGACCGGTCCTGGCGAACCGGGCCCAATCGGTGATCAGTACTTTCGACTGTCGACCGAAGCCGCCGACGTTGACCCGGTCTCCAGGCCAGAAGCCGGCGATGTTGGCTGTCACCGACATCGCGGACGAACCCAGATAGAGTCCGGGCGCACGGATTCCGGGGAATCCGCGGTGATACGGCGATCCGGAGGCAACCAGGATCAGTCCGCCGAGCCGGCCCCGAATCCTCGACGCGTACATGACCCCGATCTGGCCGCCCATGCTGTGCCCCATCAGAAATGGTGTGCTGGCCGGAAACCGCTCACGCACCACCTCGAACGTCGCCGGACAATCGATCGAGACCAGTTCCTGATATCCGAAAACACTCGACGCGCTCGGGCGCGGTTTGCTGTCACCTTGGCCACGCAGTTCACCGATGGCCGCATTGAAGCCGGCTTCGACCAGGGCCTGCGCCACCGGATCGTAGAACCCGGCGGGAACTCCGAGCCCGGGCAACATCACCACCACGGGTGCGTCGTCGTTCGGTCCGGGAAACAGACGGATCGGGGTCACGGTGCCGTCGGGGAGTTGGATCGGTACGGTCTCCATTCAACTCACACTAACCACCCACGCCGCGGATGGGCAGAGCCCACGCGCCGACTATTCGAGGCTTCCCACGATCAGCGGATCCGGAGTACCCACGATCTCGTAATCCTTGTTGTCGTAATCGAACTGACTGAGCACGTGACGCATCGCGTTTATCCGTGCGCGTTTCTTGTCATTGCTCTTGATGACGGTCCACGGAGCGGTGTCGGTATCGGTGAACCGGATCATCTCTTCCTTCGCCGCCGTGTACGCATCCCACTTGTCCAGAGAAGCGATGTCCATCGGCGAAAGCTTCCACTGCCGCACGGGATCGACCTGTCTGATCGCGAACCGCGTGCGCTGCTCCAGCGGGGAAACCGAGAACCAGAACTTGATCAAGCTGATGCCGTCGTCGACGAGCATCTGCTCGAACAACGGCACCTGGCGCAGAAATCGCTCATGCTCCTCGTCGGTGCAGAAACCCATGACCCGCTCGACCCCGGCCCGGTTGTACCAAGACCGATCGAACATCACCAGTTCCCCGGCAGCCGGAAGGTGCTGCACGTAGCGCTGGAAGTACCACTGCGTCGACTCGCGGGCCGACGGCTTCTCCAATGCGACGACCCGTGCGCCGCGAGGATTGAGGTGCTCCATGAATCGTTTGATCGTTCCGCCCTTGCCGGCAGCGTCGCGTCCTTCGAACACGATGGCGTGCCGTGCGCCGGTTTCCTTCGACCAGTTCTGCAGCTTGAGGAGTTCGATCTGCAGCAGACGCTTGGACATTTCGTACTCGTCCCGAGGCATCCGTGCGTCGTACGGGTAGCCCTCCCGCCAGGTGTCGACCTCGAAACCGTCCGGCGACGTCAGCAGCACCGGATCGTCGTCGTCATTGTCGTCGACGGTGAAGGCGGCGGTGTCGGCCAGATCGACGGCGGTCGAGAGATCCGCGAAGGCGCTGAGGAACGGTCGGCGTTCTGCTAAATCGGTCACCGCCGACAAGTTAGTCTCCCGCAGCAACTGTTCGGTGAAGCTGGGATGAACTACCGGGGTATGACACGGCGGCCTCAAAAGATCAGGGTGCAGATGGGGGTCGTCCCCGATGGTGCGCGGTGCCATCTCGCTTCAGAATTGAAGCATGACATTCGAAAGCAACACACCTCGCCCCTTCACCCGTTCCAACGACAAGAAAATGTTCGCCGGAGTGTGCGGCGGAATTGCAGATTACTTCGGCGCCGACGTCAATCTTGTCCGTCTACTCGCCGTTATCGCCGCTATTTGCACGGGTGGAACCGCGGCTTTGGTATATCTCGCCGCCTGGATGCTCATGCCGTTAGGTTGAGGATTCCGGCACCTGACATGGCGAGAATTACGCGCCGACAAAAGGTATTTCGGGGCCTACGCGCCAACACGAGCAGGCCCCGAAATCAACAATCTACTTGGCGGCCTTCAACTCTCCACCGCTGAGCGCAGCGAGGGCCTCGAGACCCTTGACGGCCAGGCCACTGACGCTGCCCAACCCCTGACCGATGATCGCACCGACTGAGCCGGCAGCGTCCATGACAGATCCTTCAAGCATGACGTTCTCCTTTAGATGTTCAGTGGTTCACTTGGGACGAGCAAATGACGCCGATCAGAAAACTCAGGGAACGACAGGCGGCGTAAAGCTGAGGGTGTCGAGAGATCCGAAGATTCCACCGGCGGTGTCAGCCAGTGAACCGAAGAGGTTTGCACCGACATTGTCCAATCCCAGCAGCATTGTCAGCAAAGCCTGCATCGGTGCACCGTCCCCATTCGGACCACCGAGAATATCCATCAACGAACCCATGTTCAGCTCCTCGCGTAGGTGATTCTTTTTACCGTCGGTGACGATTATCGAACCAGTCCGGCGGTAGACACTCGACGTGTCGACAGTCACATTAATCCGCGAGATAACGACTCGACACCACTACGGACAATTACCTTAATTAGGATGAATTCGACAGAAATTTCCCGAACACAAATCGTCGATTCACCACAAGTTCCGACGCAAGTTGCACTTTATCGTTCGACTACCTCACGATTTTGGTCAGAAACTGCCTGCAAAAGCGTCGTGAACCCCACCCGCAACAATTCGACGTAGTGCTCGATATCCGGCATCGTCTCTTGCGAGACGATGACATTGAGCGTCAGAGAACCTCCACGCGCGGCAATGAGGAAGTGGCGCAGAATGTCTCCGTCGACCGGCGCCTGCCCGCCGAGAACTGCCACCGCCGGCGCACCTTCGAAAACATTGCCGTCGACCGATACCGGGACATTGCTGATCGTCGTGTTCTGAATGACCTTGTGCGAAGGGTCCAGCTTGTTGAGCCGACGCGAGAGACCGGTGAGTCTGAGCAGAGCCGCAGGCGAGGTTTCGATGCGTGTGCCGTAACGACGGACGGCTGGGTGCGAACTCCGCCCCTTTGCCATCAGCGCCGAATCCCTGATCAGTGTCAGCCGCTCGACCGGATTTTCGACGTCCGTGTGCAGATCGACCGTCAACAGCGCCAGTTGGTTGGCCGATTCCCATTCGGCTATCTGCCGCATCGATCGGGGAACCATCGCCGCCAACCCACTGGCCGACTTCTCGCCCTTTTCCGACAGGTATGCGTCGAGAGCACCGGCGACCACGGTCAGGAAGATGTCGTTGACCGTCACGTCCGGAACGGCCGCTCGGATCGCTTTGATGTCTGCGCCGTCCAGCGTCAGGAAATCGATCGTGATGTCTCCGCCCAGCACGCCGTTGAATCGGGTCGGTAGGCGGTCGGCCGAGTACGTAGGCAGCTCTCCGGCCTCTTCCGCCTCCCGAACCGTCTCGGCCGCAACCTTTGTCACGGACAGACCCCGGCCGAAACGGATCGCCTGGCCGGGCAAACCGACGACCGTGCGCCCGATCAAATCCAGCGACGAAAGCCCCGAACCGGCACGCTTCGTCTCCGGCTTCGGCGGACCGGAGAACAGAAGGTTGGTCAGATCGCGGATCGCCAGACCGTCACCAGCCCCGTGGTGGGTCTTGAGCATGATCAGCGTCAGATTGCCCGGCAGCTCGTCGATCCCGTGCACGCCGGTCATGACGTGCAACTCCCAGGGCGGCCGGGACAGGTCCATCGGCTCCCCGAGCGAGCGCCCGAGCAATTCACGAACCGGGGCCCACCCGGCAACAGGGGCACGATGGACGTGCACGTGATCATCGACGTCGAAATCGGCCGGGACCCAATAGGGATAGTCCAGATCCAGCGGAACTCGCTGGAGTCGACTCGTGAACAGTGGCCAGTACCCGAATCTTTCGGTGATCCACCGAACCGCGTCGTCGTGCGTCATCTCTGCGAGCGGATGGCCCGTCGTGTCGAAGAAGTAGGCGCAGACCATGTGGCTCAGATGTCCGCCGGACTCGTTGTAGACGAACTCCGCGTCTCGCGGTCCCATCTGAGATACCGCGGCTGGCAACGAGTTCCGAAAGATCATGCATGCCCCTCAATTCCGACGCTGAACGAATGTCCGAATTGTAGCGAGCTGACATGCAGATCCTCTGGGTTCTGCTCGGAATCGTTGGGTGTCACCAAATCCAGCAATCGGAGAAGGTGCCTGCGATTCCGATCGATCAGGAGGCAACCTCTTGGTTAGGTGAATCCGCAGTCTGCATCGCGGCTGCCGCTGCCAAGTCATCGAAACTTGCTCGCAGTAGTTCGATGTAATGGTGGAGATCGGGCATGGTCGCGGTATCCGCGATGACGTTGAGGGTCAGTCCCCCACCTGCTGCGGCGACCATGAAATGCCGTAGCCCATCCCCGTCGATGGGCGCTTGCACTGCAAGCACAGCCGCGCCCGGGGCGCCGGCAAGCGTCAACCCTTCGACCGAGAGTGGAATGTTACTCACCATCGTGTGCTGGTAACGCGGTCGATCGAGGCTGTGATCGTTCTGCTTGCGCGCATACGCCATCAATCTCATCAAAGGCGCGGGCGTGGTCTCGACTGCGGCCCCGGCACGCCTGACCGCGGGATGGGACGTGCGCGCCTTCTCCGACCGTGCCGAACTCGAAATGAGCGCCAACCTCTCCAATGGGGACTCGACCTGGGTGTGCATATCCACCAGCAGAGCCACCAACTGATTCGCCGACTCCCACGCTTCGACCTTACGCACCGAGCGAGGAACCATCGCGATCAAGGAATCGCTTGGCCTTTCATCCTTTTCCGTGAGGTAGCGCGTCAGAGCGCCTCCGACAACGGCGAGTAGAACGTCGTTGACAGTGGCACCGGGCACCGAATCCTTGATCTCACGGACCTGCTCCCCGGACATTGTCATCGGTTCGAGTGAGGCAGCTCCACTCACCTTGCCGTTGAATCGAATTGCAGGCCTCTCGTTGAGGCTCTCCACCCATTCTCCTGCCTTCTTCGCAGCGTCAGCATCTCTCTGAGCGCGTCGGTTGCCTGGTACCTGCCTTGCGAAGCGATATATTCGGCCGGGAAACCCCAGTAGCGACTTGGTGAATATCCTCGCTCGCACAAACGGCACAGACGGTTCGGACCCAGCCTGCTGCACCTTGCCCGAAAAGATAGCCTCGCCCAACGTCCTGATGGCGATACCGTCAGCTGCACTGTGGTGAGACTTGAGCACCACCGCCGTCAGTCGGCCCGGCAATTCTTCAAGTCCCTCCAAACCTACGAAGAAGTGCAGTTCCCACGGCGGACGGCGCAGGTCCATCTTCGTGGTCAACAACGCGCTCAACGGCTTTTGCAGCGCTGCCCATCCTGTGTCGTTGATCTTGTTGACGTACACGTGCTTTCGGACGTCGAAGTCAGGGTCTGTCACCCAGTAGGGATGGTCCAGTCCCAACGGAGTCCGTTGGACTCGTTGAGTGAACATGCGATCACATCCGAGGCGTGCGGTAACCCAGTCCACTGCCTGTTCTGCCGTGAATTCCGCGCTTGGGTGCAACGATGTCTCGAAGAAGTACACAGCGATCAGATGGTTCAGGTGACCAGCGCCCTCGTGATAGATGAATTCGGCATCGCGTGGGTTCAGCTGCGCCATCCTTGCGCCTGACGTGTTGGACGCGCCCATTGAACTCCTTGTATCGCGGCTGGTTGCCCGCACATTCGCCTGAGTGCAAAGCTTGTGACTATGAGGCCAGTGATTGCAAAACCGATGGTCCCCGAAGCCAGAGGGCTACGGGGACCAAAGTTTCAAGCAAGTGCAGGTTGTGCAGGTTCGCCTGACTGCTCCGCTACGATGCTGTCCTCGACAACCGAACAATATGATGCAGTCGCTGGAGTGATCACGGCTTTTGTGGAGGATCCTTGATGATCTTGCTTCCAGTGGAAGTGAGACCAAGCATGTTCGATACCCACGTGATCATTCCGGTTAAATAAGTTTGCAGCATGACCGATTCCGTTCTTTCTATGGCGTGGGGGAAGACGACAGCGCGTTCAAATACTTCACAAACGTGCCCACGAGATCGACCGATCCGAAATCGACGATCTTGGACAGGTAGTCCAGGAAGAGATCGAACATCTTTTCTCCTTCTCCTTTTACAGGCCGGCTACGGAGCCGAGGACCGATTGGACGCTGCCCGCCGCAGCCTCACCGAGCGCACCGCCCATGTTGAGGCTTCCGGTGATCGACACGAAGATTCCGTCAACGACCTTGACCAAGTAGAACAGTGGATCCACGAGGGATCCGACGTCAACGCTTGCGAGCGCACCTATCAAACTAGCTGTGTCCACCGTATTTCACACTCCTTGAGATTGATTTCGTTCACTGGCTAAAGCAATTCACTTCTCAGTCGACGTTCGGGAACCAGCCGAAGTCAACCGAGGCGATAAACGGGGTAAACAAAGCCATCCCGAGAATGTTTTTGATCAACCCCCCGGCCTCGCCCTCGAGAACGTCCGCAATCGATCCCAGATCCATCATTCGCTCCTGTCATCAAAAACATTGGAAGAAGAACTTGCAGGTGCCGTCAACTGAGGTCGATTGCCGAAACCAACGATCCGGTGACCCCGTCGATTCCCGGCATGAGCGAACCGGACCAGACGTTACCCAGCAGGTCGGTGAACAATGCCGCCGTTGTCTGCAGGAACATGACGATCATATTGAATCCCACGCTTTCGATTGGCCGCGAATACTCACGGAACATTTACATTGGAATGCTTGATGCAGCCCACAAAGAACCGGTCCGAGCAGCAATTAAAGAATCCCAGTCGAACGATGAAGCCGAGATCCTCCGGGGCTGGTGCCCACTTTCCGCGGCTGTGACTGACATCAAGGTAGTGCAATAGGATCCGGTTTGGGTGCTTTTTGCCCAAGAATTTCAGATGGATCTGAAACCTGTTCCATATTCGCAGGTCTAGCGTCCAAGACGCCTGAAAATCGAGCAAAATGGAATAGCAACCGGAATTTACGTCGTCCGAAAGGCTTAGTACTTGAGGGTATTCAGGACAGAATTATCCACCAAAAGAACTAGACGTATCCGCACTTCACAGGTTAGCGGAGGCGAACAATCGGGACGGAAAATATCAAACATCCTTCAACATTCGGATAGATGAAGCTTCTCGTTCCCCACCTTCTCGATACACCTGTTACGCCATGAGGTTGTCCACACACACGCGGCCATCCACAAAGTGGCTTCTGAATCCGCGTCGTCAGGCTCTTGCCGCCACAGTGCATACGTGGAAGTTGTCACAAGAAACCAGTTGCTCGAGCAGGGCACTTCGCGCAGTTCGATCTCCCGATCCACGCGGTCAGGGCGACTCCATCGAATCCTGCCGTCGGTGTACTCCACCGAAGAACCTGGATACTTCGAGCGTGCGTCGCGGTCACACTGTGGAAGCCTGAGGCCGTCCTCAGCCATACCAGCGCAGCCTGGCTGTGGGATCTCCTGCCGGAGGAACCACTCTTCGTCGAGGCCACCGTGGCTCCCAGCGTCCGAGCAGCCAGTCCGCAGTGGGTACGGCTTCACCGACGAACAGGAGTCTCGTCGGATGAGTGGATGGGTTTACCGATCGTGCCGATCGAGCAGTGCTTCATCGACGTCGCGACCACGTTGCCACGGCCCGCACTCGAGGCCTTCTTCGACGCGGCGGTATCGACCCGAGTGCCGTGGAAGTCGATAGCCCAACTGTGTGATGCGAGCCGCGGCAGGCACGGGATCCCCGCCGTACGCGAACAACTCCGCACCTGTTGCCCGCTCACTCGTTCGGAACCGGAGCGAGCAGTCGCCCGTGCACTGACTGCGCGCAACGTTCACCTGGAGATCAACGCTCGGGTCGGACCCTACTTCGGCGATCTGGTCGACACGCGAGCCCGGGTGATCGTGGAGATCGACGGGCGCGAATTCCATACCGACCCCGCAACTTTCAACAACGATCGACGGCGTCAGAACGCACTCGTTCTCGACGGATGGATGGTGTTGCGTTACTCCGCCGCCACCGCGATGGCCCATCTCGACGCTGTGGCGGACGAAATCATCACAGTGGTCCGAAGACGCCGACACAACCGGGCGTAAGCGCGGGCGTAAACGCACACAGCATCGAGCGCGCAACGGGAAACCGCGATCGCGTCGCAGTAGTGGACAAAAATGCCCGCAAATACCTCCGCACAAGCAAAAGCCCGGCCCACCGAATGGTGGGCCGGGCTCTAGGAGCTAGGTGGAGATGGACTCAGAAGTCCATGCCGCCCATGCCGCCGGTCGGATCGCCTGCAGGCGCTCCGGCCTTCTCGGGCTTGTCAGCGACAACGGCTTCGGTCGTCAGGAACAAAGCCGCGATGGACGCTGCGTTCTGCAGTGCCGAGCGGGTGACCTTGACCGGGTCGTTGATGCCTGCAGCGAGCAGGTCGCCGTACTCGTTGGTCGCAGCGTTGAGGCCGTGACCTGCGGGCAGGTTGGAGACCTTGTCCGCAACAACGCCGGGCTCGAGGCCTGCGTTGAATGCGATCTGCTTGAGCGGAGCGGACAGTGCAACGCGAACGATGTTCGCGCCGGTTGCCTCGTCACCTTCGAGCTTGAGGTCGTCCAGTGCGGGAGCTGCCTGGAGAAGTGCAACGCCACCGCCGGCGACGATGCCCTCTTCGACGGCTGCCTTTGCGTTACGCACTGCATCTTCGATGCGGTGCTTGCGCTCCTTGAGCTCGACCTCGGTAGCAGCGCCGGCCTTGATGACTGCAACGCCGCCGGCCAGCTTGGCCAGACGTTCCTGCAGCTTCTCACGGTCGTAATCCGAGTCGCTGTTCTCGATCTCGGCGCGGATCTGGCTGACACGACCGGCGATTGCGTCGGCGTCGCCGGCACCCTCGACGATGGTGGTCTCGTCCTTGGTGATGACGACCTTGCGTGCCTGGCCGAGGAGCTCGAGGCCTGCGGTCTCCAAGGAGAGTCCGACCTCTTCGCTGATGACCTCGCCACCGGTGAGGATGGCGATGTCGGCGAGCTGAGCCTTACGACGGTCACCGAAGCCGGGAGCCTTGACGGCAACAGACTTGAAGGTGCCACGGATCTTGTTGACCACGAGGGTGGAGAGAGCTTCGCCCTCGACGTCCTCGGCGATGATCAGGAGCGGCTTGCCGGACTGGATGACCTTCTCCAGCAGGGGCAGCAGGTCCTTGACCGTGGAGATCTTGGAGCTGACGAGCAGGATGTACGCGTCTTCGAGGACGGCTTCCTGACGCTCTGCATCGGTGGCGAAGTACGCCGAGATGTAGCCCTTGTCGAAGCGCATGCCCTCGGTGAGCTCGAGCTGCAGGCCGAAGGTGTTGGACTCCTCGACCGTGATGACGCCTTCCTTGCCGACCTTGTCCATAGCCTCGGCGATGAGCTCACCGATGGACGGGTCGCCGGCGGAAATACCGGCGGTAGCAGCGATCTGCTCCTTGGTGTCGATCTCCTTGGCGGTCTCGAGCAGGCGAGCTGTGACAGCCTCGACAGCCTTCTCGATGCCGCGCTTGAGGCCGAGCGGGTTCGCGCCGGCTGCGACGTTGCGCAGGCCTTCACGGACCAGAGCCTGTGCGAGAACGGTAGCGGTGGTGGTGCCGTCGCCAGCGACGTCGTCAGTCTTCTTGGCGACCTCCTTGACGAGCTCGGCGCCGATCTTCTCGTACGGGTCGTCGAGTTCGATCTCCTTGGCGATGGAAACACCATCGTTGGTGATCGTGGGGGCGCCCCACTTCTTTTCGAGAACGACGTTGCGACCCTTGGGGCCCAACGTCACCTTGACAGCGTCGGCGAGGGCGTTGAGGCCTCGCTCGAGGCCACGACGTGCCTCTTCGTCGAACGCGATGATCTTTGCCATTGCGAAGTGATCCTCCGGATAGGGGGTGACACACAAGGTGACCGCTCGTCGGGTCACCTCATCGGCACAAGGCGACCGTTTGACCAGTCACCTCATTACACGGGCGACCGATTTGCCTGGTCACCCATCTACGCCTGTGGTCTAGTCAGTGCCCGCGACGGACGACCGGGGGTGTCTATGGTTCCCGGTCTCACTGCCTCGACCTGGCACTCACGGTTCGCGAGTGCCAACTGCATTTTTAGCACTCGAGCGTGCCGAGTGCAAGGTTGAGCCTCAGCCCGCGATGCAGAACTGTCCGTTACTCAAATTGACCGCAAACGAGAGCACTCCGACGCAGTCGACGCCGTTGGCATCGGCCGTAGCGCCCGCTCCGTAACCGGCGATGGCGAAGGTGACGTTGCCGTCAGCCGCCCCGGCCCGCGCGATACCGCCGCCGAGCGCAAATGCCTGCGCCTGACCGTTACCGCGAGAAGCCCCCAGCGCGGTTCCGAAGCCGTTTGCATATGAATTGGAGTAGCCGTTGTCGGCGGCGACGCTCACAGCGGTACCGCTCTCGGCAGCACCGGCCTGCGAACGGCCGGCTCCGACGGACTGCGCGCCGCAGCTCGCGGTCTCGGAGACCTGGATGTCATTGGCCGACGGCGGCGAGACACACGTGACGGGGGCTGCCGAAGCAGCTCCCGCACCGGTCAGCGCCAGCCCGGCGGCGAGCCCCATACCTACAGTCATCACAGCCCCTGTTCTCGCCAGGCGGCCCCCCAACCGACTACTGGAAATTCCGCTGACTCGAGAGGATGAGCGACGGAACCAGACTGACGAGATCAAGGGCATAGAAAACTCCTTCGTGGAACAAGTTCATTGGATTCGGGCGCGAGAGTACCCGCTCGAGTGAAGTCCGTCACCCCCGCCTGGTCAAGCCTCGAGGACGACCCCGAGAAGGGCCGGAAGATCCGCGACCGAATCGATGACATGATCAGGCTTCTGAACCGACAGATCGAGCACTGTTTGCCGAAACTTGCCTGTGCGCACCAGAACTCCGGTCAAGCCGACTCGTTGTGAGGAGAGGACGTCCCCGATCAGGTCGTCGCCGACCATCACCGTCGCCTCAGGTTCGACATGCATCAGCTCCGTGGCTGTCAGGAACCCCGTGAGAGACGGTTTACCCACTGCGGCGATATTTACACCTGCCACTTCCTCGAAGCCCGGCAAGTACGTTCCGGTGTCGATCCGAAGGCCGTCTACGGTCTCCCACATCATCCCGCGGTGCATCGCGACGACGGGCACACCGGCGAGCAGAAGTTCGAGCACTCGGCTCAGCGCCTCGTGAGTGAACTCCGGGCCGGCACCGCCGAGAATCACGACCTCAGGATCGGCGTCGTCGAATTCGATTCCCTCGAGATCGGCAGACACGTCACCGTGATTGAGGACCCACGCCCGCGCGTCCGGATACGTCGCCCGCACGTACTCCCCTGTGAGCCTGGCGGCAGTAACTATCTGGCTCGCCTCGACCTCGATACCGGCGTCGCACAACCCCTGCGCGATGAGCGACGAACTGCGCGAAGTGGTGTTGGTCAGAAACCCACAGGCCAATCCCCGCCGCCGAACTTCGCGTACGGCTTCCCCTGCTCCCTCGATCGGCTGCCAGGACGTGAGCAGGACTCCGTCGATATCGAACAGAACACCTTCGATGTCGGCCATTGCACCAGCCTATATTCGCCATCGAGGTCCTGCCGAGGCGTCGGAACCCGAAATCCGTCGATCGCTCAGTAGGCTCCCACCCATGGACCTGC
The DNA here is from genome assembly GCF_044908235.1 of Rhodococcus sp. 27YEA6. Classification (NCBI taxonomy): domain Bacteria; kingdom Bacillati; phylum Actinomycetota; class Actinomycetes; order Mycobacteriales; family Nocardiaceae; genus Rhodococcus; species Rhodococcus sp. 27YEA6. The sequence goes on from NZ_JBIYCY010000006.1 coordinate 274,559, forward strand.
GCGACGACGACCTATTCTCCGTTGCCGGTTCTCTGGCCGAATTGCTCGGCGCTCCCGTCACGATCGAGGACGAGAACTCGACTGTCCTCGCGTACTCCGGCGGCGAGCAGGCCGTGGACGAAGCCCGCATCGGCACGATCCTCGGCCGGCAGGTACCTAGCCGATTCCGCCAATTACTCTCCGATGCAGGAGTATTCGATCGTCTCCACCGAGAGAGCGACCCAATCTACGTTGATCTCGAAGACCCTGCGATCACGCCGCGCCTGGTCATCGCAGTTCGCGAGAACGATCACCCCGTCGGCTCGATCTGGGTCGCACTCGCCGGAACACCGACGCCCACACAGGAATCGATACTTCGATCCGCGGTATCTGTCGTGGCCGAGAGAATCGCCTCGGAGCGTGACCGGGTCGACAGCACACGCCGTCGCCAATCCCAGCGCGTCCAAGCTCTGATCGGCGGTGGCGAACCCGCATTCCGCGCCGCAGACGACTTGCGGTTGGCAGGCCCGCTCACCGTCGTCGCCGTCGGAACCGTTGCGGGACCACTGCCGGCGGGGTTGGTCGCGTCCTTGAGCTTGTACCTCGACACTCTGGCCGTCGACGCCGTTGCCGCTCAACTGTCCGAGACCATCTACCTTGTCATCGCGACCGACGAGACCAACGCTCGCCGATTGTCCGCCGACTTCCTCACCCGCGCCCGTGGCCGCGAATTCCTGGCAGTGGCCGTCGGTCGGACAGTGAAGTCTGCAAGCGAATCACATCTTTCGCGCTCGGACACCGACCATGTTCTCGGAGCGCTTCGTCATGGCCGGTCCGGCGGAACCGTCGCGGGAATGAGGGACACGTTGGCCTCCGTTCTCGCCCTGCACGTCGCCGACATCATCGACGGACTCGGAGACTCCACACCACTCGGAAGCCTCGAACGTCACGACTCTCAGCACGGCAGCGATCTGGTCGCGACGGCAAAGGCCTTTCTCGAGCACGGCGGTGACGTGGCGAATTCTTCTGCCGCACTGCATGTTCACCCCAACACGCTCCGCAACCGCCTGCGTCGAGGCAAGGAGATGTGCGGCGTCGACCTGACCGACGCCGACACCCGCTTGATTCTGATGCTGCAGTTCAAACTCGCTCGCTGAGCAGGCGCGGCGGTGCGTTGTGCGAATCCACAACGAGGTAGCTCCGACGATGGCCGAACGGCCAGTCCTTTTGCCGCCCCCGCGATTCATGCTTGAGAGAAGAGCCGGATGTGACCGGCGTCTCGGTTCGAGCAGAGTCTGTAGAAGGAGTGCGTCATGGGAACTCGTCAGAGCCCCGATCGTGTGGTCGTGGTCGGTGCGGGTGTTGTCGGATTGTCGACGGCCTGGTTCTTGCAGGAACGTGGAGTCGAGGTCACCGTCGTCGATCGCGACGGCGTCGCAGCCGACGCGAGCTGGGGCAACGCCGGTTGGCTTGCCCCCGCATTGACGCTTCCGCTGCCCGAACCCGCAGTGCTCCAATACGGCTTGCGCGCGATGCTCAGCCCGTCGTCCCCGGTGTACGTGCCACTGACCACCGATCTGAAGCTGATTCGGTTCCTGGTCGGGTTCGCGCGCCACTGCACGCCGTCGAAGTGGCAGGAAGCGATGTCGGTCTACACCGAGGTCAACCGAACAGCCTTGGGCGCGTACGACGAACTCGCCGACGGTGGCGTCAAAGAGCTGACCCGCCTGGCCGATCCTTTCCTCGCCGCGTTTGCGTCCGAGAAGGACCGACAGACTTTGGTGGACGAGTTCCATCACGTCGAGGCCGCGGGCGGCGAGGTCGACTTCGACCTCCTCGACTACGACGCGATTCATTCGCTCGAGCCTTCACTCGGCCAGGGTGTGAAAGCCGGTTTGCGCCTGCGCAATCAGCGTTTCATCGATCCCCCGTTGTTCGTGAACTCGTTGGCGGACGCGGTTCGTGAACGCGGTGGAGAAATCGTCAGCGGTTTCGACGTCACGCAGATCGACGATCGGGTCGGCGGAGTCACTGTTCGCAGTGCACACGGTGATTCACGCGACGGTGACTCCGTAGTCATCTCGAGCGGTGCCCGCTTGAACAAGCTCGCAGCACCGTTCGGTGTGCGCAAACTGGTGCAGGCCGGACGCGGATACAGCTTCAGTGTCAAGCCCGAGCACCTCCCCAAGAACCCTGTGTATTTCCCCACCCAGCGCGTCGCATGCACTCCGTTGCACGATCGCTTCCGAGTGGCCGGAATGATGGAATTCCGCAGCCCTGACGCGCCGCTGGATCCGCGCCGCGTGCAGGCGATCATCGATGCAGCCAAGCCGATGCTCAGCGGCATCGACTGGACTGCGCGGGAAGAGGAATGGGTGGGATCACGACCGTGCACTACCGACGGCTTGCCGTTGATCGGAGCCACGCGCTCGCCGCGCGTGCACGTCGCCGGTGGTCACGGGATGTGGGGAATCGCTCTGGGTCCGTTGACGGGAAAGATGGTGGCCGACTCGATGACCGGCGCTCAGACGCCGACCGTCATGCGCCACTTCGATCCGCTGCGCTGACAGCCGGTTTCACCCACTTGTAGTACGCGCCCGTCAGCAGAACCAGCCATCCGGCACCGACGAGCAGCGCAACTCGGGTATCGGCGATGACGCCGAGCAACACGATGACAAAAGCCAGGAACACGATCGCGAAGATTTGACCGTACGGCCACAGCGGCACTGGAAACTTCAGTGCCGCTGTTTCGTCTGCACTCATCTGAGCGCGGGAACGGAACTGCGAGAGCAGGATCATGATCCAGACGAAAATGGTGGCGAAGGTCGCCAGCGAGGCGATGACGAGGAACACCTGGTCCGGGATCAGGTAGTTGAGCAGTACTCCCACCAACAGGGCACCGGTCATGATGACAACGGTCATCCACGGAACACCGTTGGCGGAGACTCTCTTCATCACCTGCGGGGCCTGACCGGCATGCGACATTCCGAACATCATGCGACCCGCACCGAAAACGTCGCTGTTGATGGCGGACAGGGCCGCGGTGATGACGACGATGTTGAGGATCGATGCGGCCGTTCCCAATCCGAGGTTCTCGAAGATCTGGACGAACGGGCTGTTGTCGGAGTTGATGGTCTGCCACGGAATGATCGCCATGATGACGGCGAGGGTGCAGATGTAGAAGAGAATGATGCGCACCGGGACCGTGTTGACGGCTTTCCTGATGGTCTGCGCCGGATCCTCGGCTTCGCCCGCGGTGATACCGATGATCTCGGTGCCACCGAACGCGAACATGACGATCGCGAAACACGCGACGAATCCGCCGAAGCCCGTCGCGAAGAACCCGCCGTCCGACCAGAGGTGGCTGATTCCGGCATCGGTGTCGTGAACGCCGAATCCGAACACGATGATCGCGATGCCGCCGGCGATCATCGCGATGATGGCGGTGATCTTCACGAGCGTGAACCAGAATTCCAGTTCGCCGAACACCTTGACGCTCAACAGGTTTATCGCGCCGATGAAGAAGACGACAGCCAGAACCCAGATCCATCTCGGTACGTCCGGGAACCAGAACTGCATGTACAGGCCGAAGGCGGTGACGTCGGCGAGGCACACGATCACCATCTCGAACGTGTACGTCCACCCGGTCATGAAACCGGCGAGTGGTCCGAGGTGCTTGTTCGCGTACTCGCTGAACGAACCGGAAACCGGGTTACGGACCGCCATCTCGCCGAGCGCTCGCAACACCAGGTAGACCGCGATACCGCCGATCAGGTAGGCCAGGAGCACCGACGGGCCGGCTCGTTTGATGGCCTCGGCGCTGCCGTAGAACAGTCCGGTTCCGATGGCTGATCCGAGGGCGATGAAGCGGATATGGCGCGCTGTCAGCCCTCGCTTGAGGCCATCCTGCGTCGCGGCGTCGCTGTTCACTTCTCGGTACTCCAGTCGGATGGATCGTCATACGTGCGCGAACCATTGTCCGCTACCACCGCGCGTGTTCCCGCACGACCCTGTTGGACGGCCGTACAGTGACCTGACACACATGGTCCATTGACGGATCGCTTACGATCGACAAAAGTGTTTGTAACTTTACGTAGCATCAACTCGACTGGAGAGACTGTGTCCAACACCCTCGAAGCAAGCATCGACATCGACGCATCACCGCAGGACGTGTGGGCAATCGTCGCCGACCTGCAGCGCATGGGCGAATGGAGCCCCCAGTGCAAGGTGATGAAGGTAATCGGCGGGACCGTGCGTGAGGGCGCCAAGACGATCAACGTCAACCGCAAGGGCCTGCTGGTCTGGCCGACGTCGTCGAAGGTCGTTCGCTTCGAGCCCAACAAGTCGGTGGCGTTCCGCATCGCGGAGAACCGCACGATCTGGTCCTACGAACTCGAGCCGACCGCTACCGGCACCAAAGTGACCGAGCGTCGCGAGGCTCCCACCGGAACGTCGAAGGTCTCGCAGTTCCTCGTCAAGACCGTCCTGGGCGGAAACGCCGACTTCGAGGTCGAGCTCGTTGAAGGCATGAATGCCACCTTGAAGCGTGTGAAGAGCGAGGCCGAGGCGGCTGCACGCACCTCTGCTTGACCCTCGACCTGGTCGAGGCATCAGGATCCGTTCCATGGATCCCGTGATGACACAGATAGCGCAGGCACAAGAATTGGCGAGCTCCGGCGATCGAGCCGGGGCTCGCTCTGCGTTCGAGAAGGTGTGGGAAGAGATCAGCGCCGCCCCCGATGCGCTCCACATCGTCTCCCTCGCGCACTACATGGCCGACGTTCAAGACGATCCGGCTCAAGAGCTCTGCTGGGACCTGCGCGCCCTCGACGCTGCAGATTCGTTGACCGACGCGCGAGCCCAGGAACACCACGCATCGCTGCAGGTCGCCGGTTTCTATCCATCGCTGCACCTCAACCTGGCTGCCGACTACCGCAAACTCGGACGCGACGCCGAGGCCGTCGAGCATCTGACGAAGGCCGAGGCGTCGGTCGGCACACTCGCCGACGACGGTTACGGCCGGATGATCAGGGGCGCTATCGAGCGACTGCGGGCAGAATTGATCCGTGACCACTAGTTCCGCCCTCTTGACGATCGGCGAGATGTCCAGGGCGTCGGCGCTCCCGATCAGCGCGCTGCGGTTCTACGACAAGGAAGGCGTGCTCGTCCCGCATTCCGTCGATCCGCACACCGGTTACCGCTGGTACACCGACGACCAACTCCGCGACGCACGCGTGATCGCCGGTATGCGGCGCGTCGGTGTTCCGATCCGCGACATGATGGCCGTCCTGACCGGACCGGAACCCCATTCGTGCCTCGACGCCCATCTGCGCAACCTCGAGGACGGTCTCGCCGACGCCCGGGCCGAACTGGGACGAATCCACCGCCTGATCGACGCGCTACCTATCTCCGGCGGCGTGGACATCGACTCGTGGGATCTACGACGCGCACTCGACGCCGTGCTGTTCGCCGTGAACGAGGAATCGGAGTTCCCGATACTTCGCGGCGTCCACCTCGACATTCACGACGGCGTCGCTGCGTTTGTCACCACTGATCAGTTCCGGCTCGCGGTCGCCGAGGTGACAGTTCACTCCGCTCTGACGGTGTCCGCTGTCGTTCCCGTCACCTTCGCGCGATTGTTGCGCGACGTCGCCGGCGTCGTGACGCTGACTTTCTCCGCGCGCACGGTGACTGCGTCGTATCCGGGAGGTGAGGTGTCCAGCCCCCTGATCGAGGACGGAGAGTTCCCCGATCACCGAATCCTGCGCGAGCACCACAACGCCGTCGAACTGAGCGGCGACCACCTTGCCGCCCTGCTCAACGGCACCGAGGACAGTGCCGTCGTCAGCGTCGGCGAAGACGGTGGTGCCCGGGTGGATCCGGGCGGAACGGATCCCCGTGAGAAGTTCCGAGTACTGGTCGACCGGCAGCGACTGCGCGACGCCGCCGCAGCCCAACCGGGGCGGCAACTGGTGATCCGAGTAAGCGGTGCGACGCTCCCGCTGGCGATACGCACCGGCGACTGTGTCGGGTACTACTCGTACTTGATGCCACTACAGCCTGTAGGAGAGAAGGCGTTCACGTAATCTATGGATGCTCTACCACCCCGTACTGTCAGTGCGACCAGCAGAAGACCTACCGAGTAGTTAGAGGAGCCTGTGGCACGCCGACCCACACCCCCCGGAACCCCGCAACCCACCGGGATCGGACATATCGTCGATCTGGTTCGCCATGCGATTCCGCCACTTCATCCCGCCGGCCTGCCGTTCGTGCTGGCCCCGCTGGGAGTTGCAGCTCTGGGCCGCAACCGTAAGTGGGTGCGCCGAGCCGGTCTGACCACCGCCGCCGCATGCGCCACGTTCTTCCGTCACCCGCACCGGGTGCCGCCCAACCGCATCGGCGTCGTCGTCGCACCCGCCGACGGCGAGGTGGCGTTGGTCGACAACGCCGTTCCGCCCGCCGAGCTCAATCTCGGAAGCGAGCCGCGCCCGCGCGTCAGCATCTTCCTGTCGGTTCTCGACGTGCATGTCCAGCGCAGCCCTGTCGGTGGAACGGTCAAAGAGGTCGTTCACCAGGCAGGCAAGTTCCTCTCCGCAGATCTCGCCGACGCCAGCGAGGTCAACGAGCGCAACAGCATGCTGATCGAAACCGCCGATGGTCACGACGTTGCGGTTGTCCAGATCGCGGGACTGCTTGCACGCCGCATCGTCTGCTACGCCGGTGTCGGTGACGTCCTGCCGATCGGCGACACGTACGGACTGATCCGTTTCGGCTCACGCGTCGACACCTATTTCCCCGCCGGAACCACACTCCTGGTCGAGCCGGGACAACGCACGATCGGTGCTGAAACAGTTATCGCGCAACTGCCGTGAAGACGCCGAAGATGAAGTCAGCCGTGAAGAAGCCGGGAGCAGCCCAACCCGGCGCGAAGATGCCCAAACGCACCCAGGCGGTGCGGTTGCTGCCGTCCGTCATCACCATCCTGGCGCTGTGCGCCGGGCTGTCCGCCGTCAAATTCGCTCTCGACGGACAACCCGGTACCTCGCTCGCGATGATCGGCGCCGCTGCCGTCCTCGATTCACTCGACGGCCGCATCGCGCGACTGCTCGACGCCACCAGCAAGATCGGCGCCGAACTCGACTCACTGGCCGACTCCATCTCCTTCGGCGTCGCCCCGGCCCTGGTCCTGTACGTGACCTTGCTGGACGGCACCAGCATCGGCTGGATCATCGCGTTGATCTACGCGGTCAGCATCGTGTTGCGACTCGCACGTTTCAACACTCTGCTCGACGACGACGACGTCCCCGCGTACGCACGTGAGTACTTCGTCGGCGTTCCGGCTCCGGCCGGCGCACTCATCGCCCTCACTCCCCTGGCCGCGACGGCTCAGTGGGGTGACGGCTGGTGGTCTTCGCACTTCGTCGTCATCGTGTGGACGCTCTTCTCGGCTGCACTGATCGTCAGCCGCATCCCGACGCTGGCGATGAAGTCGGTATCCGTGCCGCCGCACATGGCGGCCGGCCTGCTCGTCCTGGTGACGTTGGCTGCGGCCGCACTCATCACCTACCCGTACATCCTGCTGATCGTTCTCATCGCGATCTACCTGGTGCACATCCCGTTTGCCGTGCACTCGAAGCGGTGGGTGGCAGCACGTCCCGAAACCTGGGACATCAAGCCTTCCGAACGCCGCGCGATCCGACGCCAACCCAACGTCGGTGGCCGCCGCTCGGCCGCTCGTCTCGGATTGCGGCGACCCCGCTAGTCCACGACGTACTCTCGAGAGGTGACTTCGCCGGAACTCGCCCTCACCGTTCGACTCAACACCTCTGCCGCCGACCTACGCCGCGGGGTAGTGCGCTTGCACCCCGAAGCGTTGGCGGCGTTGGGCATCCGCGAATGGGATGCCATCGCACTCATGGGAGCCCGCGGCACCGCGACCGTCGCGGGCCGTGCGCCCACCGGAACCCCGGCAGGCACGATCCTTCTCGATGACGTCACCATGTCGAACGTCGGCCTGACCGAGAACTCATCCGTCGTGGTCGGTCCGGTGACGGTGTACGGAGCGCGATCCGTCTCCGTCACCGGCTCGTCCATGGCGACAAATTCGATCAGCTCGACGGTTCTGCGACAAGCCCTTCTGGGCAAGGTCGTCAGCGTCGGCGACACGGTCTCGCTCCTCCCCCGCGATCTCGGTCCGGGTACGAGCACTTCCGAAGCCACCCAAGCGCTTTCCCGTACCTTCGGCGTCGCGTGGACATCCGAACTGCTCACCGTCACGGCCGTCGAACCTGCCGGTGGTCCGGTCAGCGTCCAGCCGAATTCGGCAGTCAACTGGGGTTCCGGCTCGGCGGGCACACTGACACCGAGTGCGCTTGTTTCCAGTCCGGCCGCCGTCGCGATCGAGCCTGCACCGTCGGTTCCGCTGGATCACCTCGTCGGCGCGCAAGCGCAGGCAGCCAAGCTGACCGAGTGGCTCGGCCTGGCACTCGACGAACCAGAACTGCTCCGTACGCTCGGCGCCTCACCGCACCTCGGCGTCCTCATCACGGGCCCCGCCGGCGTAGGCAAAGCCACGTTGGCCCGCTCGGTCCTGTCCTCGCGCAAACTGGTCGAACTCGACGGCCCGGGAGTCGGTGCCACCGAGGCGAATACCCGCCTGCAGCGAATCGTCGACGCCGTTGCTGCCGTGCGCGGCGGTGGCGTACTGCTGATCAGTGACATCGACGCTCTGCTTCCGGCCACCGCGGAACCGGTGTCCGCACTGATCCTCGAACAACTGCGCAGCGCCGTCGCAACCCCGGGCGTGGCATTCGTCGCGACCTCCGCCCATCCGGAGACCGTCGACGCGCGCCTTCGCGGCCAGGATCTCTGCGATCGAGAACTCGCACTTACCCTGCCGGACGGCGCAACCCGCAAGGCATTGCTCGAACTCCTGCTCCGCCGCGTGCCCACCGGAACCCTCGAACTCGACGCCATCGCCTCGCGCGCACCGGGATTCGTGGTCGCCGACCTCGCGGCGCTCTGCCGTGAAGCTGCCTTGCGAGCGGCGACGCGGGCCTCCAAATCCGGTGATTCTCCGGAGATCACGCAGGAAGATCTTGTCGGTGCCCTCGAAGTGATTCGGCCACTGTCTCGTTCGAGTACCGAAGAACTGTCGATCGGCAGCGTCACCCTCGACGACGTCGGCGACATGGTCGAAACCAAACAGGCGCTCACCGAGGCGGTGTTGTGGCCGCTGCAGCACCCCGACTCCTTCGCGCGCCTCGGTGTCGACCCACCCCGCGGCGTGCTCCTCTACGGCCCTCCTGGCTGCGGCAAGACGTATCTCGTTCGTGCCCTTGCCAGCTCGGGGCACCTCAGCGTTCATGCCGTGAAAGGCGCAGAGCTGATGGACAAGTGGGTCGGCGCCTCCGAAAAGGCCGTAAGAGAGTTGTTCCAGCGCGCACGCGATTCGGCGCCCTCGTTGATCTTCCTCGACGAAATCGACGCCCTTGCCCCGCGTCGTGGTCAAAGTTCCGACTCCGGGGTGTCGGATCGCGTCGTAGCCGCGTTGCTGACCGAACTCGACGGCGTCGAACCGCTACGCGACGTCGTGGTGTTGGGCGCCACCAACCGACCGGATCTGATCGACCCGGCTCTTCTGCGCCCCGGCAGACTCGAACGTCTCGTATTCGTACCGCCGCCGGATGCGGAGGCCCGCAAAGCGATTCTGCGTGCTTCCGGCAAGTCGGTACCGCTCGCCGAAGATGTCGATTTGGACATTCTGGCCGTCGATCTCGAGGGATACTCGGCAGCAGACTGCTCGGCTCTCCTGCGTGAGGCTGCACTCGCCGCCATGCGTCGGAGCATGGACGCGGCCGACGTGACGGCCGCGGACGTGGCAACCGCCCGTGAGAAGGTACGTCCCTCACTCGATCCCGAGCAGGTGGCACACCTACAGGCGTACGCGGACAACCGATAAGGACTGACCATGGCTGCTGATCTGGTTCTGTACGGCGACATCGTGACCATGCACGAGGAAGCACCACGCGCCCAGGCGCTCGCCGTGACGGGCGGCCGGATCACAGCCGTCGGCGCGCGCACGGACGTCGAGGAACTGGTGGGGCCGGATACCCGCGTCGTCGACGTCGGAGGTGCCACTGTTCTGCCGGGGTTCATCGAGCCACACGGTCACCCTTTGGAAGAAGCCATCGTGCTCGGGCCTGACGTCGTCGACATCCGGCCTGTCACGATCGCCGAGGCGGACGCCGTAGTTGCTGCCGTCGTCGACACTGTTCGTTCGCGAGGTGCTGCCGGCGCTTCTCTGAACGGTTGGGACCCGTTGCTGCAGAAGGGCCTACCCGACCCGACCATCGACTGGCTGGACTCCGTAGCGCCGGAGTACCCCCTCGTGATCATGCACAACTCGGGACACGTCGCGTATTTCAACACGGCGGCAGCAGTGCAGGCCGGCATCACCCGCGATACCCCCGATCCGATCGGCGGATCGTACGGCCACGACGCGACGGGCGCACTCGACGGAGCCGCGTACGAAATGCCTGCGGTGTTCGCAGTCGCGGGCCACGCAGTCACTATCGGTGACGACTTCCCCGCACTGGTGGCGGCCGAATGCGCCCGAATGAACGCCGCCGGAATCACCACCATCGCCGAATTGTCGTTCGACCCCAAGATGCGGCCCGCCCTGGCAGCGATAGCCGACGCCGGACTGCTCACCACCCGCCTGCGGCTCTACGAAATGTCCAACGACGCACGCACTACCGAGGCGTCGCCGGGCGACGGAAACGACCTGGTGCGCCAGATCGGCATCAAGGTCTGGTCCGACGGTTCGCCGTGGGTCGGCAACATCGCCACCAGTTTCCCGTATCTCGATACCGAAGCCACCCGTGCGCTCGGGATCGCCTGCACGCACGGGCATGCCAACTACACCGGCGAACAGATCCACGACATCAGTTCCGCTTACTTCGCCAAGGGGTGGCAGATGGCGTGCCACGCCCACGGCGACGACGCGATCACCATGGTTCTCGACGCGTGGGAACGACTTCTGAAGGAGCACCCCCGGCCCGATCACCGGTTGCGTCTCGAACACGTCGGCGCGATGCGTCCGGATCAGTTCGTCCGCGCGGCGGAACTGGGCGTCACGGTCAGCATCTTCATCGACCACCTGCACTACTGGGGTGACGTTCTGGTGGATGACCTGTTCGGCCCCGAATACGGATCCGTCTGGGCCGCAGCAGGTTCTGCGCTGGCAGCCGGGCAACGGTTCACCTTCCACAACGACGGACCCGTCACCCCCGCCAATCCGCTACGAAACATGCAGGACGCCGTCACCAGGCTTTCGCCCAGCGGCCGCGTCGTGGCACCCCAGGAACGGATCCCCGTGGACGCCGCCGTGCGCGCCCATACGGCCAACGCCGCGTGGCAGCTGTTCAGCGAAGATCACATCGGGTCCATCTTTCCCGGTGCCTACGCGGATCTTGTTGTGCTGTCGGCAAATCCCCTCGACGTCGAGCCGACCAGGCTGGCCGACATCACGGTGCTCGCCACCATCCTGGAGGGTCGGACGGTGTACGGAGACCTGAGCGCGATCGGCTGATCGGTCGCCGAACGCCGTGGACAAAGGCCGATAACCTTCTCTGCTCGAGTTCCAAGGATTGTTGCGAAAACGGAGACGGCGCAAGTGGTCTCAGGGTCCGGTGCGGATGTCGTCAACGACCTGAGCGATCGCATGTTTCGCCCAGGCCGTGATCTGCTCGTTCGTGTCGCGGTAGTACGGCAAGGCAACCAATGCAATCGACAGAGCCCATGCGCGGCCACGCGTCCAAGTGCCCTCGTCCACGTCAACATGAAGCCGGAATGTATGCCGAGTGCTCGGCGTCAGCAGAGTCCATGCAATGAGGCAGTCGAGATTGCCTGCCGCAAATCGAATGAAGATCCGAAAAGTCCCAAAAATCGGAATTGTCGAAAATTATTGCATAGGAACAGTTTTCGAGATACAAGTCTTGTGTTCGAAACTTTGTTCGATTAGGCTTTTAGCATGGACAGTCGGGAAGCGTGGCAGCTGGATGGCGAGGGCCTCAAGAGCGAGGTTCTGGATCTGGTGCGCGCCCGACACGAGTTGCAGTCGCGGATGGTGTTGCTGATCGTGGAGATGTTTTCCCGGGAAGTTCTCGGCGGGAAGGGTTTTCGGGCGATCGCACAGTGGTTGCACGGTTCGACGAATCTGGAGATCGGTGAGTGCAGTCTGCTGGTCGGGTTGGCGCGGTTGTTGATGCTCGAACCTGTTGTCGCGGATGCGTTTCATCGTGGTGACGTGGATGCGTTGAAGGCGCGGCAGGTGGCGTCGTTTTGTCAGCATCCGCCCAAGAACATGACCCTGGCGGATGTGGACAAGGCTCGCGGGATTCTGTTGGGGTTGGCGTCGCAGAACATTGCGGATTGTGATGCGGTGCGGGCGGCGATCCGGCGGATCGAGAAGCAGTACGGCAAGCGCGAGGACGGGGTTCCGGTCGGTGAGGATTCGGAGCGTAACGAGTTCTACGCGTCGAAAGGTTTGTACGGGCGCGTGTCGGCGAAGGGTGACTTGGATGCTGTGAACGGGGCGCGTCTGATCACGTTGTTGTCGAGCCTGTCGGCTCCGACGCCGGAGAAGGACGGGGTCAAGGACACCCGTACGCCGGCGCTGCGGCGGGCGGATGGGTTTTGCGAATTGTTGCGGCGGTACGAGCGGGCGGGGTTGGGTCCGATCGAGGGCGGGGTGAAACCGCACATCACGGTGACTGCGTCGGCAAAAGATATGACGGACCTTAAAGTTCTGAAAGACCTCCTGCCGTCCACTGAGGAGTTGGGGTTCGCGTGGGCGGATTGGGTGGGCCCGATCAGTATCGATACTGCGCGGATGTTGGCGTGCGACTGCACCGTGACGCGGATTTTGTTGGATGCGAATGGTGTTCCGCTCGACTGCGGTAAGGAAGCGAGAACGGCGACGGTTCCGCAGCGGCGGGCGTTGGCGGTTCGGGATGGCGGGTGTGCGTTTCCGGGGTGCGGGACGCCGTCGGGGTGGTGCGATGCTCATCATATTGTTCACTGGAACGATGGTGGCCCAACAGATCTCGACAATCTGATCTTGTTGTGCGGTCATCATCATCGGACACTGCACCACACCGAATGGCGGGTCGAGATCGGGCCGGATCGCAAATCGGTGTTCTATCCACCGATGTCGATCGATCCGTATCAGCAGCCGATCGGCGGGAACGGCCCACCGACAGCAGCCTGAAGTGAAACAACTCGAGACGCGAGCACCGGGGCACGATCATGCCCCGGTGCTCATGCTGCGTTCCGTCATCTTCGCGGAGACGTACGGCCTACCAGCGGTTCCGAACCTCCTCGGCAAATCCGAGGAGATCTCGAACCACCACGGAGGTACCGTCGTCGAGGATCACTGTGCCGGAGAACTTTCCGAACACCTGATGCTGAATCGAACGCAGCACCCCGACGTCGAAAGTCGCGGCACGGTCGATGATCGGCTCGAAAGTCATCTCGAAGCGACCATCGTTGCTCGAGAAGTTCCAGGGAGCGCCGTCGTACGTTCCCTGCGGGATGCCGAAGTCGATCCTGTCCAGTTTGTGTGCCCGCCCTCCGACAAACACGATGTTCTCGCTGGCCGCCGTAGTATCGCCGAAGCCGTAACCGATGTTGAATCCGAACCGCTCGCCGTTCACCAGTCCGGATGCAGAACCCCAGTACCAGGTGTTGTCGTAAGTCCAGACTCCCCTGCCCCAATCGAGAACGCCGAACGAGTCCTCCGAGCGAAATGTGAAGTCGTCGCTCCCGATTCGCACGGTCCCGGCAGCGGGCAGGCAGTTGATCTTCTGGTTGTAGTAAAACGAACGGGACGCCTTCGGAAACGGTGTGGCGATCACCATCCGGTCATCGGCAGGACTCGCCAGGAACAAATCGGCATGAAGACCTCGTCCACCGTCGAAAGCCGGGTAGTCGACAATCAGGTGGCGCCCACCGTCCACATGGCGAAACTCGAAGCGAGCTTTACCTTTCGACACCACCACATCACCGTCGTCCGCGCTTTCGGGCAGGCCGAGCCTTCCCATCGGGAACGGCAGCATCACGTTTTCGGTAATCTCGTGTGGTGTTCGGAAATCGAGCCAGGAGACTCCGAGCAAGCCCATGTACCCATTGTCGGCGACGGTCAACGCGATGCCGTAATCCGCAGTAAGAACGCAGTAGTAGTCCCACTCCTTGATCCGGAACTTCGGAGCGGCGATCGCAGAGCGTCGATACTTGCGAATCTCCGATGGGGCCCAACCCGTCTCGACCAAATGTCCGCCATCGTCGAGAAGCGGGCCGGGCGACATCAGTGTCTGCATTCTTACTTCCAGCGTCCCAAGATCTCGTTCGCACGGTTGGCCAATGCCATCTGGAAGAACGGACCGAAGCTCACACGTGCCACTCCGAGCGGACCGAAACTTGCCGGGTCGTCCTGATCCGGGATTCCGATCGCATTGATCGGAAGTGGGAGCTCGGACGTCAGACGGCGCTGGGTCGCGTCGTCATGCCGCCCGACGGGGTAAAGAACGTCGGCGCCGGCGTCGGCCGCCAGCTTGAGGCGTGCGATGGCGCGATCGACGCGATCGGACTCGTCACCGACCTGCTTCACGAACAGGTCGGTGCGCGCGTTGACGACAACGTGAACTCCGGCTGCGTCGGCGGCCTGACGAAGCCCACCCACGAAGTCGGCGTGCTCCTGGGCCTCACGCAAGCGTCCGCCTTCACTGTGAACGGTGTCCTCGATGTTGAGTCCGACAGCGCCGGCATCGATCAACCCGTCGATGAGAACTGCCGGCTCGAGCCCGTAACCACCCTCGATGTCCACCGAGATCGGGGCGTCGACCGCACCGGTGATCTGCTTGATCCGGTGCAGAAGTTCGTCGAAGGTGATGCCCTCGTTGTCCGGCTTGCCGATGGAATCGGAAACCGGGTGGCTGCCCACCGTCAGGGCTGCAAAACCTGCAGCCACCGCAAGATTCGCCGACCACGCGTCCCATACCGTCGGGAGAATGACCGGATTACCTGGCTGGTGCAACGCCAATAGAGCAGTTGCCTTGTCGTTGATCGAAGTCATGCGGTGGCTCCTCGAGATCGTGGGGTGTACCTCTCACCTACCGACTCTAGTGAGCGACCGGGCAGCCTGTGCTCTTGTAATCGACCTGGAACTCCTTGATGCCGTGATCCAACCCGAGCGCAGACGGCGCGGATCACCGATCTTGGTGATGTCCGGGACGTTGTCGGCGATCGCGTTGAACATCAAGTCGATCTCCATACGAGCGAGGTTGGCACCGATGCAGAAGTGCGCGCCCGTTCCGCCGAAGCCCAAGTGCGGATTGGGGTTACGAGTGATGTCGAACGTCATCGGGTTCTCGAAGACGTCCTCGTCGAAGTTCGCGGAGCTGTACAGCATCACCACGCGCTGCCCCTTCTTGATCGACACTCCTGCCAATTCCGTGTCCTCGAGCGCGGTGCGCTGGAAGGCGGTGACGGGTGTCGCCCAACGGACGATCTCGTCGGCCGTCGTCTTGGGACGTTCCTTCTTGTACAGCTCCCACTGCTCGGGGTTGTCCAGGAACGCGATCATTCCGTGCGTGATGGCGTTGCGGGTGGTCTCGTTCCCTGCGACCGCCAGGATGAGCACGAAGAACCCGAACTCCTCCGGGCTCAAGGAGTCGCCGTCGATGTCGGCCTGGACCAGAGTGGTGACGATGTCGTCTGCCGGGCAGGTACGACGTGCGTCTGCCATTTGGTACGCGTATCCGAGGACCTCGGTGGACGCGACTGCCGGATCACCCTGGTATTCCGGGTCGTCGTAGCCCATCATCTCGTTGGACCACTTGAACAGCTTGTCTCGATCGTCCTGCGGTACACCGATCAGATCCGCGATCGCCTGGAGCGGCAGCTCGCTGGCAACCTGCTTCACGAAGTCGCCCGGGCCTTCGCTCACAGCGGTGTCGACGATGCTCCGTGCACGACGGTCCAATTCGTCGCGCATGCCGTTGATCGCGCGAGGCGTGAACAGCTTCGAAATCAGCTTGCGGAGCTTGGTGTGCTCCGGTGCATCCTTGTTGAGCAGAAGATGCCGGAGCATCTCGACGGCCTCACGTGGCATGTCGTCGGCGAAACGCGCGATCGCGGTGTTCTCCCAGCTCGAGAACACATCGCTGCGCTGGCTGACCTCTTTGACGTCAGCGTGACGCGAGACCACCCAGTAGCCCTCGTCCTGGAATCCACCGACCGTCGGCGGCTGCTCACACCACCACACGGGTGCGTTGCGACGCAGTTCGGCGAATTCCTCGAAAGGGATCCGCTCCCCGAGGACAGCAGGATCGGTGACGTCGAATCCGGCCGGCAGGTCAGGCGTGCGTGTTGTGTCCGAGATGGTCATGGCGTCCTCTGATCGGTCGAATGTGCGCTACACCACAGAGTAGCTTTCACTAACGGACTGTCAAGTGAAAGACGGAGAGTCTCGTGCAACTGACCCGTGAGAGCCCCCGCGGCACTAGGATCCTGGTAATGACAGATACCTCCGGCAGACTGACGCTGCGAGAGAAGCAGAAGCAGCGAACCCGCGCAGACCTCGTGGATGCCGCCGGCGCGCTCTTCACCGAACGCGGATACGCGGCTGTCACCGTCGAGGACATCGCCGGCCGGGTCGGTTGCAGCCGAGCCACCTTCTACCTGCACTTTCCCGGAAAGATCGACATCCTCAAGGCGCTCGGCTCGAACACCGTCGTATCCAGCACCCTCGCCATATTCCAGGATCTCGACCACGTACTCGATTCCGGTTCGCGCGAAGAATTCGCCGGCTGGATCAACCGCGCTCTCGACTGGTGCCGCGATCACCACCACATGATGCGGGCGTGGGACGAGGCCATGGTCCTCGAACCCGAGTTCCGCACACTGGCCCGCGAAGGCATCTCAGCACTGCCCAACGCTATGCCGTCGTACCTGGCACGCTGGCCGCAGAGCCGACACGACGAGGCGAAACTCCGGGTCGAGCTCCTGCTGACACAGGTCGAGCGCTTCTTCATTCGCTGGGCGGAACAGGGCGCGATCACCGCGGGTGCGGACGTCGCAGCAGACGTTCTCACCGACATCTGGTTTCCGGCACTCACGCCGCCCACGACCGATGTCGCGGCGCCGCGATAGGTTGGCCCGATGCCACTCGATCTTCGAGCGATCCTCACCACCGTCGCTGCGCTCCTGTCCGGGATACTCGCTGCGCTGGCCCTGACCAATCCGGTTCTCCGTGACTGGGCCATCGTGGCCTCTCCGTCGGAAGTAGATCGCTGGATCAGCAGTGGACCCACCGCTGTCGGGCTCGGCGCCGTGGTTGCCGTGCTTGCCTGCGCACTCTCACAGCGTCGCGGCTCCCGTCGGGCAGCCTGGATCGCGATCACCGTCGGGGTCGCCGTCATCGCGATCATTCGGGCAGTCGTGCCCGAGGTTGCGTCACTGGACCTGCTGATCGCCGTGATCATCGTCAAAAGTGTTGCAGCCGGTGCGATTCTGGGTTGTGTGGTTGCCGTCAGTTGGGATCGCACCGCCACGAAGAACGCCACCCTCCTCGGCGTGCTTGCCGCCTTCCTCGCGGTTCGCACGTTCGCCGGCGGGACGGGCCGAATGAGTACGTCTTCGGTAGGTGAGCCGTCGTGGTGGCTGATCGGCGCCACGGCCGCAGCAGCAATCGCCTGTGCAGTGACCGCGCAATCCGGCTTCCGGATCCGCAAGCCCGACGCGGGCGAAATCCGCATCGCGCTCGTGGTGATCGCCGCGCTGGCGATCGGGCATCGAGTGCTCGGCGCCGTGATCGATCGCCAGCAGTACGCGTCCGAGGCAACTGCCTGGATCGTCATGGTCTTGGCAGCGGGCGCTGCGCTCGCGTTGACATGGATCGCCGCCTACCGTCTCGGCGACACCTCCGGTGCTGGTGGCAAGTTCCTCTGGGCCGCAACCGCTCTGGCCGCTGCGTCGGCTCCGCTGTTCGTCGACATCGCGAAGGGTTCCGGCCACTGGGGAGACCTGAAGTCCCCCTGGGTACTGGTGCTTTTCGCAGCCCTGCCGGTCGCCGTCGGATTGCGACTGCACAAGCAGGTGCCAAACCTCGTTCCCATCGCCGTTCTCGTTGCGGTACCGCTGTCAGAACTACTGCCCTTCGACTCCGCGCACGGTGTCTGGTCAATCGCACTGAAGATCGCCTCGCTGGGTCTCGCCGCCGGATTGCTGTTCGGTGCCCTGGCTCCCGGCAGCCTGGTCGACGCCACACTCGGACTCGCCATTCCCTTTGCCGCAATGACCTTCTCGTCGATCGCCATTCTCACCGATCAGCTCACCGCGCCGCCAGAGTTGACAGCGGCAGACATTCAGCGATTGATGGAACTTCCCATCCCGGCGCACGTCAGCGCCAACGGAGGACTATTCGGACGCGGAATAGGCATCACCATCGACTACGTCACCCCTCAGACCGTCGGCGCTGCAATCCTCTTCGCCTTGATCATCGGCTTCTGCGGTGCAGCGATCCTCCGACGGTCCCATCCACCCGTCGACACCACGGAATCTCGGATCGAACCGGAGCCAGTCGACTGACACACCGTCACCGGACTGAGACCTGCTATTGCGGTGCAACTGGTACCGGATTGACTATTTTGGAGCAGTGCCCATCGCCCGCAGGACGCTGCTCGTCGCGCTGAGTGGTGTGACGGCATTCGTCGTCACCGTCGTCGCCTTGGCACCGTTCGTGAACAGCCAGTCGACGTCGATTTCGACGGGCGACCGATTCTGGTCCATCTCGACCATAGGCGCCGGCGTCTTGGCTGTCGTCGCGGTCGGGACAGCCGCGATGATGGCCCGCTGCCGGTTGCGGACCGCGGCCATGACGGTCTTCGGTGGACTCCTACTCGAACTGCCCGGGCTCTACGATCACAACTTCGAGGCACTCTCACCCGTCGGTGCGGGAGTCGCTGTCGGCGCGGTCACGGTTGCTGCCGCTCCCCGGGTCCGAGCCGCTTCCGTCGCGGGAACGATTGTTGCCGTGCATGTCTCGGATTCACTCCTCGACGAAGACGCTATTCCTCGGCGGTACGCGGACTACATCGCCGACAACACCAACCAGTTTCAACCACCAGTGTTGGGGGCAACACTGCTCGCGCTCGCTTTGGCCGCCGCCTGCGTCGCCGCGTTCTGGTTCCACGACTTCGACAAGGACCACCCCAAGGAACGGATGGCCGTTCGACCGGTGACTATCGCGGCGGTGCTCACTCTCTTCGGGGTCGCTGCGAATTGGTGGTTCGAGATCACCACCGTCACGGCGGCGGTGCCTCTACTACTCGTCGCGCTGGTGATCACGGTGATCTGCGCGCGGGTGCTGGGCGACGGCAGTCGAATCCTGCTGATGTGTACCGCTGCCGTCGCAACTCTGGCGGCGGTCTCGGCGAACCGTCCCGCAACCGAAGCCATGGAATGGTCGAAAACCCCCGCCTCCACCGCCGTCGTGATCGGACTCGTCATCGTCGCCGCGGCAGCGATCGGCGCGATCGCTCCCTCGCGGGTCGTCGGCTACGGATTGCTCCTGACGGTCACGGTCGCCGGGATCGTCAGCTACGCCACGTCGCCGTCGCCGAAGATCGGTGACGTTCTCACGATCAGCGATCTTCTTGTCGCCTTCACCGCTGCGGTCGTCACATACGCGATCGCCAGCGCGATGTACCGAGAGCCACCGCGGACCGGAGCGTCGCGAGCACTCGTCGGACTCGGTGTCATCTTCGGCCCGACGGCGCTGGCCCTGCTCGTCTATCCGCAGTTCGACTACGGATGGACGGCGTACACGCCGCTCGACGAGAACAAGCCCTTCAACGGCATCACGACGGTCGGCCCGTTCGAAATCTCGACCGACATTCTGATACTCGACGCCGTGGCGCTGATCATCGTGGCCGTCTGCGCCTACGTGAGTCTCCGATTGGGGCGGATCAATCGATCCGTTCCTCCGCCGATCAGTCGATCAGATCCATCGACGCCAGGCGATGGAACACTTTGAGCGATCCGGGCGCCACCTCGTCCATCGCTGCGTACTCGGCGAGCGTGAAGTAGCGGAACTCGGCGATCTCGCTGGTCGGGTGCGGGTCTCCGGCCATCTCCGCCAGATAACAACTCATGTGCAGGCCCGTGTCCGCGGAATGTCCGAAAGCGTGAGCCTCGAAGACGTCGAGGAACGTGACCGTCCCGTCGACCAGATCGACGTCGAGTTCCTCCCGAATTTCGCGGTGCAGTGCCTGCTCGGGCGTCTCCCCCGGGTCGATCTTTCCGCCGGCCATGTAGAACGCCGTCTTGCCCACGGAGCGGGTCTGGATCAGCTTGCGGTCACGAATGTGTGCAAGGGCAGCGGTACGGATGATCGTGGTGGGTGTCGACGGATTCACGTCGTCCAACCTACGTGTATCAGCGAGTGCCGATGATGTCCGAATCGACTCGCTGCACATCGAAACTGCCACGCCCGGTAATATGTACGCAAAGACAACCTCTCCGACAAGGTGAATTGTCTCGTTAATCCGATAGGTTCGATTTTGTTCGGACACCCCGCCGCCCGCTGACAACACGACGGAGTGCCTTTTGCTCGCTATCTTGCTTGCCCATGCCGTTGCCGCCCTCTTGGCTCCGCTTGTGGTGCGCAGGTTAGGGCGAAACGGCTTCTTCCCCCTCGCGATAGTCCCCCTCGCCGGCCTCGGCTGGGTCATCGACAAATGGGGCACCGTCGAGACGCTGCACATCACCTGGGTTCCAGGGCTGTCGATGGACATCGACTTCAGGTTCGACGCGCTCTCGGCCATCATGGCCGTGCTCGTCCTGGGTGTCGGCACGCTCATCCTGGTCTACTGCGCCCGCTACTTCACCGACGACGAACCTCGACTCGGTATCTTCGCCGCCGAGATGGTCGCCTTCGCGGGTGCCATGTTCGGGCTAGTGACCAGCGACAACATGCTGCTTCTCTACGTGTTCTGGGAACTGACGACGGTCCTGTCGTTCCTGCTCGTGGGTCACTACGCCGAACGCGCCACCAGCCGCCGCGCCGCGACCCAGGCACTGCTGGTCACCACCGCGGGTGGTCTGGCGATGTTGGTCGGCATGATCATCCTCGGCCAGGTCGGCGGCAGCTACAACCTGTCCGAACTGGTCGCGAACCCGCCGACGGGGTGGCTCCCGTCCGTCGCGATCGTCCTGATCCTGATCGGTGCGCTCTCCAAATCGGCAATCGTGCCCCTGCACTTCTGGCTTCCCGGTGCAATGGCCGCGCCAACCCCTGTCAGCGGTTATCTTCACGCTGCTGCAATGGTCAAGGCCGGTATCTACCTCGTCGCGCGCCTGGCTCCCGGGTACGCCGATTCGCCGCCGTGGCGCATCACCATCATCAGTTTGGGTCTGCTGTCGATGCTCCTCGCCGGTTGGCGAGCCATGCGCGCGTACGACCTCAAACTCGTCCTCGCCTTCGGAACGGTCAGCCAACTCGGCTTCATGATGGTCCTGGTCGGCATCGGCACGCGTGACGCCGCCCTGGCCGGCATGACGATGGTCGTGGCGCACGCGATGTTCAAGGCCGCACTCTTCATGGTCGTTGGCATCATCGATCACACGACCGGCACCCGTGACCTGCGCAAACTTGCTCACCTGGGTAAAGCGGCACCCGCTCTCGCGATCATCGCGAGCCTCGCTGCCGCCAGCATGGCCGGTCTGCCACCGCTACTCGGATTCGTCGGCAAGGAAGCCGCACTCGAATCGGTGCTCGAAACGAACGCGCTCGGCCACTGGTCGTCCATCGCCGTCGTCACGGTGATCGTGTTGGGCTCGATCCTCACCGTCGGCTACAGCGTCCGCTTCATCTGGGGCGCCTTCGGACGTAAGACCCTGAGCAAGCCGAGCCCAGCCGTGAGCAAGATGCACAAGCCGGGTTGGCTGTTCCTGTTCGCGCCAGGCCTGCTCGCTGTTCTCGGTCTGGCCGCCGGCATTCTCTCGCCCCAGCTCGAGAAGCTGCTGACGCCGTACTCCACCACGCTGGCCCCCGGACCGCACGCCGACTACCACCTCGCGCTGTGGCACGGATTCAACACTCCGCTGCTGCTCACCTGCATCGTCATCGCCGGCGGCATCGCGCTCTACATCGCGCAGCGTCAGATCAGCCGACTGCACTTCGAGCACCCGCCGCTCGGCAACGCCGACCGTATCTACGACGCGACCCTGCGCGGCATGGACACCATCTCGATGCGCCTGACCGGTGCCACTCAGCGTGGTTCGCTCCCCCGCACACAGTCGACGATTCTCGCGACGCTGGTCGTTGTGCCACTGTTCCTGCTGATCATCGACACCGATGGCGGCGGAGTCGACCTTCGGATGTGGGATTCACCCATCCAGTTCACGATCGCGCTGATGATGATCTCGGCCGCCATCGCCGCGACGCTGATGCGCAACCGACTCGCCAGCGTCATCCTCGTCGGACTCACCGGCTACGGCTGCGGCGTGTTGTTCGCGCTGCACGGCGCACCCGACCTCGCGCTGACCCAATTCCTCGTCGAGACACTGACACTGGTGATCTTCGTGCTCGTGCTCCGGAAGTTCCCCGCCGAAGTCGACGAGAGCAAGGCGATCGGCTTCAAGTGGCCGCGTGCCGCACTCGCCGTCGCCGTCGGTATCACCGTCACCACCATCGCGGCCTTCGCGACCAATGCCCGAAACACTCGTCCGATCTACGAGCTGCTTCCCGACGCTGCCTACGACCTGGGCAACGGCAAGAACGTCGTCAACGTCCTACTCGTCGACATCCGCGCATGGGACACCCTCGGTGAGATCTCGGTGCTGCTGGTCGCGGCAACCGGCGTCGCCAGCCTCGTCTTCCGCAACCGCCGGTTCGGTATCGCGCCGCGCGTCGCGGACGCCCCCTCCGTCATCGTCGACAAGGCAGCGGCGAACTCGGACACGACGTGGCTGCGCGGCGGAGACCTCATCGATCCTCGACACCGTTCGCTGGTTCTCGAGGTCACCACGAGGTTGATCTTCCCGACCATCATGGTGTTGTCGATCTACTTCTTCTTCTCCGGTCACAATGCCCCCGGTGGCGGTTTCGCCGGAGGCCTGACGGCGGGCCTGGCGCTGGTACTTCGGTACCTCGCCGGCGGACGCTACGAACTCGGTGAAGCCGTACCCATCGACGCGGGCAAGATTCTCGGCCTCGGTTTGGCGCTGGCCGCGGGCACCGCCCTGGTGTCGCTGTTCCTCGGCGCCCCGGCGCTCTCGTCCGCCGTCTTCGAGTTCACACTCCCGCTCATCGGCCACGTCAAACTGGTCACCGCACTGTTCTTCGACCTGGGCGTCTACCTCATCGTGGTCGGCCTGGTCCTGGACGTACTCCGAAGTCTCGGCGCCCGCCTCGACGCAGAAATCGAGGTGAAAGCACCATGAGCGCAAACATCGGAATGCTGATCCTGATCGGCGTCCTCACGTCGGCCGGTGTCTACCTGCTGATCGAACGAAGCATCACTCGGATGCTGCTCGGTCTACTTCTATTCGGCAACGCCATCAACCTCTTGATCCTGACCGTCGGTGGATCGGACGGGAATCCGCCCATCGTCGGCCGAGATTCGGTCCACGAGGAAATAGCGGATCCGCTCGCCCAGGGCATGATCCTGACGGCGATCGTGATCACGATGGGTATCGCCGGCTTCGTTCTGGCACTGGCGTACCGGTCTTACAAGATCAACACCGCCGACGCCGTCGAGGACGATCCCGAGGACACCAAGGTTCTCAAGCGTCGCCTGCCTGCCGACGCTCCCGACCACGACCGCTCCGACGACCCGGTCACCGGTGCCCCGAGCATCGGCGGCGACGCATTCGACAAGGACGGCAACCCTATTCCCCTCGAACAACTGGTCAACCTCGAGGACATCGAATGCTACGACGACCTCCACGACGGCGACTTCGAGGACGAACCGGTACCCGACTGGGCCACCGACCTTGCTCGTAAGAAGGAATCCGAGAAGCGGCGCAAAGACGCTCGCCAGACCAAGATCGAGGGAGGTGGAGGCGCATGACCATCTCGGACAACCTGATGGGAGCCCTTGCGCCCCTGCCCGTCTTGATCCCGATGCTGGCCGCAGCTGCGACGCTGGTCGTCGGCCGACGTCCTCGTTTCCAGCGCGTGATCACACTGATCGCGCTCGTCGGCGTCGTCGCGGTGTCGGGCTTGCTGCTCTACCTCGCCGACCGCGACGGTACGACGGCCGTTCAGGTCGGCGGCTGGGACTCCCCCATCGGCATCACACTCGTGGTCGACCGTCTCTCGGCGATGATGCTCGTGGTCTCGTCGGTGGTGTTGCTCGCGGTCATGATCTACGCGATCGGTCAGGGTATTCGCGACGGCAGCGAGGCCCAGCCGGTCTCGATCTTCCTGCCGACCTATCTCGCATTGACTGCCGGTATCTCCAACGCGTTCCTCGCCGGTGACCTCTTCAACCTCTACGTCGGGTTCGAGGTTCTGCTCGCCGCGAGTTTCGTGCTCCTGACGCTCGGTGCCAGCGCCGACCGCGTCCGGGCCGGCGTCTCGTACGTGATGGTCTCGATGGTGTCCTCGCTGATCTTCCTGGCGGGCATCGCCTTCGCCTACGCGGCGACCGGCACCCTCAACATGGCCGACATGGCCCTGCGCTTCGACAACATTCCGCCGGGCACACGAACCGCCATCTTCGCTGTCCTGCTCGTGGCGTTCGGCATCAAGGCCGCGGTTTTCCCGCTGTCCGCGTGGCTACCGGACTCGTATCCGACCGCGCCCGCACCGATCACCGCCGTCTTCGCCGGGTTGCTCACCAAGGTCGGTGTGTACGCGATCATCCGCGCACACTCACTGCTGTTCCCGCAAGGAGAACTCGACAACGTACTGATGGTGTGCGGCCTGCTCACGATGGTGGTCGGCATCATGGGTGCCATCGCGCAGAGCGACATCAAACGTCTGCTCTCGTTCACACTGGTCAGCCATATCGGTTACATGATCTTCGGTATCGCGCTGTCCACGACGTCCGGGCTGTCCGGCGCGATCTACTACGTCGCCCACCACATCATCGTGCAGACGACGCTCTTCCTCGTCGTGGGC
Organism: Rhodococcus sp. 27YEA6; assembly: GCF_044908235.1. NCBI lineage: Bacteria > Bacillati > Actinomycetota > Actinomycetes > Mycobacteriales > Nocardiaceae > Rhodococcus > Rhodococcus sp. 27YEA6. The sequence continues at coordinate 299,730 of NZ_JBIYCY010000006.1, forward strand.
CTGATCGAACGACAAGCCGGGTCGTCGTCGCTGCGCCGTCTCGGCGGTCTGGCGGCGGCCAGCCCGATCCTCGCGATCGTCTTCCTGATCCCGGCGCTGAATCTCGGTGGTATCCCGCCGTTCTCGGGCTTCATCGGCAAGGTCGCGCTCCTTCAGGCCGGTGCGGCCGACGCCAGCGCGCTTGCCTGGATTCTGGTGGCCGGCGGCACTATCACCAGCTTGCTGACGCTCTACGCCGTCGCCCGCGTGTGGACCAAGGCTTTCTGGCGAGCCCGGGCCGACGCGCCCGAAGGTGACCTCGCCGACGTCAGCCCGTCAGCGTTGATCGACGAGTCCGAAGAGGACATCGCGTTCGTCGACCGCGAGGATGTCGGCAAGATTCCGCTCTTCATGCTGATTCCGACGGTCGGGCTCGTCATCGTCGGTCTGGCACTGACGGTGTTCGCGGGCCGGATCATCGACATCAGCGACAGAGCGGCGAAGGACCTGCAGGACCGGTCCATCTACATCGACGCGGTTCTCGGCAACCACCGGCCCGTGCCGGTCGACGAAGCTCCCGTCGCTGCAGACGACCCCGCAGCCGTTCCGAATACCGAGGCCCCGAACACCGACGTCCCGAATACCGAGGAGGCTCCGCGATGAAACGCGAACAGGTACTCCGCGTCGGGATCCTGCTGTGGCTGATGGTCGTATGGATCCTGTTGTGGGGCAACATCAGTTTCGGCAACATCTTCGGCGGACTCGCCGTAGGCCTGATCATCATGGTCCTGCTTCCCCTCCCCCGCGTACCGGTCGAGGGTCGGGTACATCTGCTGTCGATTCTGCGTCTGTTGTGGATGATCGTGTACTACGCGATCCAGTCGAGTATCCAGGTCGCGTGGCTGGCGATCCGCCCGTCGCCGCCCCCGGTCACCGGAGTTCTGCGGTACCAACTCGGGATCAAGTCCGACCTGGTTCTCACGCTGTGCATCGACGTTCTCAACCTGATCCCCGGCACGATGGTTCTCGAGATCGACCAGAACCGACGCATCGTCTACGTCCACGTGCTCGACGTCGGCTCGCAGAAAGCCGTCAGCGCGTTCTACCGCTCGGTGGAGGACCTCGAGCGGTTGTTCATCGCGTCGTTCGAACGTGATTCGGACTGGCAACCCAGCCCATGGCACCAGCGCGACTACGAATTCGATGCACCCCGGCAGGAGGACCAACCATGAACGGGTTCATCACCACGATCTTGATCATTTCCGGAGTGATTCTGCTGATCGCCGCCGTACTGACCACGTTCCGATTGCTCGACGGTCCGAGCTCACTCGACCGCCTCGTCGCCCTGGACACGATCATCGCGGTCTCGATGTGTGGACTCGCGGTCTGGGCCGCGTACAGCAAAGACACGACCATCGTTCCCGCGATCGTCGCGCTGGCGCTGGTTGGCTTCATCGGTTCGGTGTCCGTCGCGCGCTTCCGGGTGAGTGACCAGTGATCGGCAACATCCTCGACACGATCGGGGCCATCTCCATCTTCCTCGGCGCGCTGCTCGCGCTGACCGCCGCGGTGGGAATCGTTCGCTTCCCCGACACTCTGCGTCGTATGCACGCGGCCACGAAACCTCAGGTGGTCGGACTGATCTTGGTCCTGATGGGCGCCGTGTTCCTGCTTCGTGGGAGCGTCGACATCTGGATGTTGGTCCTGGTGGGCATCTTCACGCTGCTGACGGCGCCCGTGATCGCGCACAGCGTCGGCCGAGTCGCCTACCGCGAACAGCGCGAAGAGGACGACCTCATGAAGATCAACGAGCTGGAAGACCCGGACTCTCTGCTGTAGCGGCATCCCACTCGCCGTCGCGCTCGCCCCACACCGCAAGAGCAGTGCCGGGGCGGGCGAAGAAGGTGGCGAAGTACGCCACCGACATGAGAACCAGGACAGCCATCAGCAGCGGCCCGAAGATCGCCGGGTACTCGGCCATCTGCACCGCAGCGAACCGGTACGAGAGCAACAATCCCGCCAGGAGTGCCGAGCCACCGATCAACAGACGCACTCGGAACCACCCCCAGCCGCGCTCCGGATCCCGTAGCGCCGCATCGAGGGTCAAGCACAGGACGGCACCGGCAATGAGGTCGACGCCGTAGTGGAATCCGAAGCCGAGCGTCGCGGTCAGGGTCGCAACGAGCCAGAACGATCCCAGGCTGCGAATCCACCACGGTCCGCTGCGCGAGTGGATGAACAGCGCGACTGCCCACGCGGTGTGCAGGCTCGGCATGCAGTTTCGCGGTGCGGCGTCGTCGAACGGCAGCGACGACGGTGATGCGAAGTCGAAGTTGGGCACGATGTTCGGCCAGTAGTCACCGATCTGGAATCCGAACCCACGCGGACCGAAGGCGAACACCGGGCCGACCACCGGGAACAGGACGTAGAAGATCGGGCCGATCAGCCCGATGAGCAGGAACGTGCGCAGCAGGTGATGCGACGGCCATCCCTTACGTACTTGATAGAGAGCAACCACGATCACTGCGACCGGCAGTTCGACGTAGATCCAGTCGAGGGCTGCTGCACCGACGGGGCCCATGGCGTCGACGATCTGGCCCATCACCCACGACGGATTCCCGAGAGCCTGGTCGGCGAGGAACACGTACTCGTCCCACACGTCGGTGCCGACGAGAATGGTGATCTCCAGCCACGTCTCGGCAACCTTGGCCGCGATGATGAGCAACGCGCCGAGAGCGACGCCGTGCAGAACGCTGAGTCGACGCTCACCGGACAACTTCCACACCGCGTACACCGCGATGGCCGTCAGCACCCAGGTGCCGCCGGTGCCCATCGTCAGCGGTCCACCCGAGAACCAGCGGATCGCGCCGACGACCACGTCGATCACGACGGCCGCGGATACCGCGTAGATGCGTTCTTTGTTGTTCAGTCCGACGAGCGCGAGAGCGAGGCCCACCCAAGGCATGGTCGCGGAGCGGGGAACGAGGAAGTAGTCACCGAACAGGCTTTCCACCGGACCGAGATAGCCCTTGTACGACGCGAACGCCTGCACGCCCAGGACCAGCACGGTCAATGCTGCTGTGCCGATCAGAAGGAGTCGGTGAGAACTCGACCACGAACGGTCCGACTGTCCGGGTGCGCCCCCTCGTTGGGACCAACTGTCTATCAACACCGGACAATAGTAAACGGCGTGTGAACTGAATATGGACACCCACTGGACAAACGGTTGGTATGCCCGGATTTCCAGTCCGCGAAACAGTCCTTCGCACTGTGAACCTGCTAGGTGCCCAACTCTGCGACCAAGGCGTCGACGACCGCAACCAGATCGCCGCCCGTCGCTTCCGCGACACGACGTTGCCGCTGGTAGGACGCGCCGCGACGGGGAATGTCCGCCACCGACGCCAACTCGTCCGCGCAGCCGAGTGAGACCGCAATCGGCGCCAAGTCGTCGAGCAGGCGATCCAGATCGTCAGTGACGAGGCACTCGTTTGCGTCGGAGTCGAGGATGATCTCGGCGTCCAGTCCGTATCTCGCTGCGCGCCACTTGTTTTCCTTGACGTGCCACGGCTGCATGTTCGGCAGAGTCTCACCGGCGCTCAGTCTGCGGTCCAGATCGACGATGAGGCAGTGGACCAGAGCAACGAGGGCACCCAGTTCGGCGCGTGTCGAGACGCCGTCGAACACCCGGACCTCGATGGTTCCCCACTTCGGCGCGGGACGGATGTCCCAGTGCATGCCACCGATCTTGGTGATCACACCGGTCTTCATCTGGTCGTCGATGAACGACTCGTATTCGGCCCAGTTCTCGAACTGGTACGGAAGACCTGCGGTGGGGAGCTGCTGGAACATCAATGCTCGATTGGACGCATACCCCGTGTCGACACCGGCCCACATCGGCGAGGATGCCGACAGCGCCAGCAAATGCGGATAGCGCTGCAGCAGTGCGTTGATGATGGGGAAAACGCGGTCCGCGGACGAGACACCCACGTGGACGTGCACGCCCCAGATCAGCATCTGCCGACCCCACCACTGCGTGCGTTCGATGAGCTCGTCGTAGTCGGGCGTCCGGGTGACCAACTGAGTCGACCATTGCGCGAACGGGTGCGTGCCCGCGCTGATGAGGTCGACGCCCAGCGGATTCGCAGCGCGACGCAGCAGATCCAGTGACCTGTCGAGATCACTCATCGCCTCGCCGACCGTCGAATGAATACCCGTGACGAGTTCGACGGTATTTCGCAGTAGTTCCTTGGTGATGTGCGGGGTTTCGGAGCCGGCAAGCTCTTCGACCGCCGAAAACACCTCGGCTGCTGTGTTGGAGAGATCTCTGGTCTTGCGATCGACCAGCGCGATCTCCCACTCCACGCCCAGCGTCGGGCGCGGCGAACCTGGAAATGGAACTACCACGCAGAGAATCCAATCACAGTGTCGGTAAAAACACCGTGCTGGCTACTGCGTGGTAGTCGCCGGAAGTGATGCAAAACTCAGGTGAGTTGTCAGCTCTTGGTGATGACACCGCAAGCAACGCGTCCGCCTGCGTCACCGGTGTCTAGAGTCTGCTGGTCCGGTGCCGGCGCGTAACGCGTCGGGATGTTGCCGAAGTTGTCCGCTCCGGCGTGGATCATGACGGATGTTCCACCGTTTGCGACCAGTTCGTCGACGGTGAATGCATCGGTCGTGGTGACCAGCGTGGCGGTGCCGTCTTCGAGGACCTGAACCGAAGTGAGGTCGCCGCTCGCCGGGTGGCCCGTGTGACCCTCGGCCTGGAAGTGTCCGCCTGCCGAGAGGAAGTTACCCGGCTCTCCGCCGCTGGGGGCAACGGAATTGGTCTCGCACTTGGCGACCTGGTGGACGTGGAATCCGTGGAAGCCGGGGGTGAGGCCCTTGGCGTCGAGGGTGACCTTGACGTCGCTACCTTCCTGCGCGAACGTGACCGTTCCGACCTTGGCGCCGTCGGTGCCGTTCAGCGTTGCGGTGACCGTTTCGGCAGAAGCGCCGGCGTGAGCCGTCTCGGAACCGTGGCCGCCCGCGCTTTCGTGCGCGCTGGGATCGGCTGCACCGGTCCACACCGGAGGAGTCGTGCCGGGGACGCTGCTGGGCTCTTCGCTGTTACTGCAAGCGGTCAAGCCGAAAGCGGCAATCGCGACTACAGGGGCAACGACGCGCCAGGACATACGCCGGGTGCTGCTGGGGGCCATCGAACCGCTCCTTTGAGGTGGCGAGAAAGTGCTTCTGATCATAACGGCGCGTGTAGTAGCTGGAACCGACGGGTCAGTTCCACCTTCACGACCGGTCAGTTGGAGGTCACGATCACGATCACGCCAGGTGACGCGTTCGCGATGCCGGCGAATCGAGGCTCTGCGGAGACTCCGAGTTCAGCCGCGATCTTCTGCGCCGCTGCCTTCTCCGCCGCGGACGATCCGTAATACACCGTCGTCGTACTGACGGTGCCCTCGCTGTAGTTACCCGTCTCCTCGACGTTCCAACCTGCTGCCGTCAATTCCTCGGCGGTGCCTGCTGCCAGACCGGAGACGGTGCTGTTGTTGAGAACTCGAACGCTGACATTCGACGTGTCGGTGCCGCTCGCGGAGCTGGAAGTCGTGGTCGTCGCAGTTCCCGAGGGTCGCGACGTGGTGGTGGTATCGCCCGAAGCGGGTTGCGTCGTCGCTGCCGGCTTGGAAGTGGCAGGTGCCGGCGCGGGGGCGCTCGTCGTGGCAGGCGCCGAGGATTCGGTCTGCTCTGCTGCGGTGTTCTCGTCGCCCGATCCACCGTCGCTCGATCCACCCAGTGAGGCTGCTCCGAGACCGATGAACACGATCGCCAACGCGATCAACACCATGGCGATTGCGCGAAGCGGAGGTCCGGACGGCTGCTCTTTCGGGGTACTCACGATGTCGACCTTATCGCCAGTGCGTGGACAGCCCGATCATATGTACGCGTGATTCAGGTGACCTCGAAGCCGAGGCGACGCGCGGCCCTGGCCTTCTGACGGCTGGCGCGCAGACGACGCAGGCGCTTGACCAGCATGGGATCAGCCGCCAAGGATTCGGGGCGATCGACCAAGGCGTTGAGAACCTGGTAGTAGCGGGTTGCCGACATGTCGAACAACTCCTTGATGGCTTCTTCCTTCGCACCGGCGTACTTCCACCACTGACGCTCGAAGGAGAGGATGTCGTGCTCCCGGCGGGTGAGGCCGTCTTCGCCCACCTCGTGCATGCCTGCTGTATCTACTACCGAATCGTCGGCGCCAGTGCCTTCGGACTGGTTCCGACTACGCGCGGTTGCGCCGTCCATGTCACTCCTCGACTGCTGTGCTCGGCGTCAGCGAGACTCGTATGCCCGGTGTTCTTTTTCCGACCGAATTCTCGCGGCCGTGAGTTTCCCGGTCCCCTGGCCCGAAGGTAACTCACAATTTCCCCCGCGGCCCACGTTCCGACCGAGCAACGAATTACATCGCTGTTCTTCAGCAACCATTGAACCATGATCGAGTGTGCGGGCCGTGATAACTACGCGGGCGCGCCGCACTATCCTTGTCCGCATGGCTATCCTCCCCATCCGAATCGTCGGCGACCCGGTACTGCACAAGGCGACAGAGCCGGTCACTCAGTCCCCGGCCGAGATCGCCGAACTGATCGCAGACATGTACGAGACGATGGACGCTGCCAACGGCGTCGGTCTGGCGGCCAATCAGGTCGGTGTTCCACTGCGAGTCTTCGTCTACGACTGCCCCGGCGACGACCGCAGCAGCGAGCGTCGACGCGGCGTCGTCGTGAACCCGGTACTCGAGACGTCCGAAATCCCCCAGACGATGCCCGACCCGGACGAAGACTTCGAGGGTTGCCTGTCCGTTCCCGGCGAGCAGTTCCCGACGGGTCGCGCCGATTGGGCGAAGGTCACCGGCACCGACGCCGACGGCAACCCGATCGAGGTCGAGGGCACCGGATTCTTCGCACGGATGCTCCAGCACGAGACCGGGCATCTCGACGGTTTCCTCTACACGGACGTACTCATCGGCCGCAACGCGCGCGCTGCCAAGAAGATCATCAAGCGTTCCGGTTGGGGCAAGCCCGGTCTGACCTGGACGCCGGGGACCGTCGACGATCCGTTCGGTCACGACGACGACGATTACGAAGACTGAGAATTCTGCTCTGAACGGCAACATTTCGATCGGTAGCCGGGTGGTTTTGCGATACAAGCTCCCACCCGGCTATTCGCATCCCATGACCGACGTCATCGGCATCCTCGAGGGCGCCGATCCCATCGCCGTCCGCGCCGGCGACGGTCGGCTGGTCCAGGTCTCCGCCGATCAGGTGATCGCGCTCAAGAGTCTCTCGGCCCGCCCGATTCGCATCGGCGAGATTCGAAACCTCGAAACGGCTGCTGCGGCGGCGTGGCCGGGGGTCGAGCAGGCGTGGATCGACGGTTGGTTGCTGCGCGCCGGTCACGGTGTCACCGGCCGCGCCAATTCGGCTTTGCCGCTCGGTGGTGCGGGGGCGGTTGCAGGCTTCGACGCGAGCACCATCGAGCGGATACGCCAGTGGTTCGGTGACCGCGGCCTGCCGACCCTGCTGCTCCTCCCCGATCGACTCGGCACCGCTCCGGACGGGTGGAGCAGCGAGAAGGAAACCATCGTGATGGCCGCCGATCTGGGCAATGTCACGCTGCCGCTCGGTCCTCCGGTCACCTCGTTCGCCGACCGCCCCGACCACAACTGGCTGTCGATGTACGACACCCACGGCGATCCGGCGTACGTCGAGGCGGTCCTCACGGCTGTCGTGGGCACTGCAACTTTCGGCGCGATCGGAAACACCGACACGACGCTTGCCATCGGGCGCGCTGCGCTCACCGAGGCACCCGACCACAAACGCTGGGTAGGACTGACCGGCATTCACGTCGCCCCTGAACACCGTCGTCACGGAATCGGGTCGCTGATCTGCGGAGATCTACTCTCCTGGGGTCGTGAGAACGGTGCGACGCACGCGTACCTCCAGGTTTCGGCGGACAACTTCGCGGCGATCGCGCTCTACGAGCAGCTCGGATTCGTCGAACACCACCGCTACCGATACGCCACCGATCCTGTCGGCGGCTGACGCTAGGCTTGCCCTCGTGCGCATCGCTACCTGGAACGTCAACTCCGTCCGTGCCCGTACCGACAGGATCATCGACTGGCTCGGTCGATCCGACGTCGACGTCCTGGCAATGCAGGAAACCAAGTGCAAGGACGAGCAGTTTCCGTACGAACGCTTCAAGGAAATCGGCTACGAGGTCGCCCACGTCGGGTTGAGCCAGTGGAACGGTGTCGCCATCGCTTCCCGCGTCGGCTTGGACGACGTGCAGATCGGATTCGAGGATCAGCCCGGATTCGACAAGGATCCCGAGGCAGACCCGGTCCGCGAGGCACGTGCGATCGGTGCCACCTGCGGCGGTGTGCGGGTGTGGAGCCTGTACGTCCCCAACGGCCGTGAGCTGGAAGACCCGCATTACGCCTACAAGCTGGATTGGCTGGCCAAGCTGCGCGACGACGCGGAGGGCTGGCTCAAGCAGGATCCCGACGCGCAGATCGCCCTGGTCGGCGACTGGAACGTCGCTCCCACGGACGACGACGTGTGGGATCCCGCTTTCTTCGAGGGCAAGACCCACACGTCGCAGCCGGAACGAGCTGCGTTCACCGCCTTCACCGAGTCCGGGTTCGCGGACGTAGTTCGCCCGTACACACCCGGTCCCGGCGTGTACACGTACTGGGATTACACGCAGCTTCGCTTCCCGAAGAAGCAGGGTATGCGAATCGACTTCATCCTCGGCTCACCGGCATTCGCAGCACGCGTCGAGGCGGCCGAGATCGATCGAAACGAGCGAAAAGGCAAGGGCGCCAGCGATCACGCTCCGGTGATCGTGAATCTCGGGTGATCGTGAATCTCGGAGCCTGATCGTCTGTTTGCACCCTCGGGCTTCTAGTCCTCGACGAGCAGTTCCAGATACTCGGGATGCTCGCCGAGGTACCGCTGAACATAGGTACACACGGGCCGTACCGACCAATCACGTTCACGGGCGCAGTCCATTGCGAACTGCACGAGTACGGCTGCCAGTCCCTGCCCGCCGTACTCCTCTTTGACGACGGTATGCATGTACGCAACCACGTCGCCCGCTTCGGCTCCGCTCCCCGAAATCTCGTCTTCGTCGCGGTATCCGAGGATGCCGACCAACTCGTCGTCGGAGAGCAGTTCGAATCGTTCGTGCGACGGATTGTCCACGAGCGTGACTTCCGGTGAGGTTCCGGTTTTCGAATTTTCGATGTCGTTCATTGCGGCGACCTCCACGGCACGATGTGCACCTGCGCGATCGGCGACAGCTGCGTTCGCACGCTCTCCATAACTGTGATCCATGCCACTCATAGAATCAGCTACCGACGACGCTGTCCCGGGTTCGACCAATTTTTGCACCGGGAACGACCGGATCGCAATCGCAGTTCGCGCCGTCGTTCCCGCGAGAGGTGGGACCGAGCTGCCGTTTCCCCAGGTCCGATCGGTAGGCTCGTCGTCGTGAAGCTGCTGCCCCTGACCCCCGCCGGACAGACCCCGATTCGGGCATTGACCATCGCCGGAACCGACTCCGGTGGCGGAGCCGGCATTCAAGCCGATTCCCGCACGATGGCGATGTGCGGAGTGCACGCCTGCGTGGCCGTCGCCGCAGTGACGGTCCAGAATTCGGTGGGAGTCAGCGGATTCCACGAGATTCCGCCGGAGATCGTCGCCGACCAGGTGCGCGTCGTGGTCTCGGACATCGGCGTCGGTGCGGCGAAGACGGGAATGCTCGCGTCGACGACGATCATCGAAGCGGTGGCCGCGGTTGCCGCCGAGGTTGGGATCGGCCGCGACCGTCCGATTCCGCTCGTGGTCGACCCGGTGTGCGCGTCGATGCACGGCGATCCGCTGTTGCACGAAGAAGCTCTCGACGCGGTCCGCAACACCTTGATTCCGGCAGCCACGGTGGTCACTCCGAACCTCGACGAGGTTCGGTTGATCACCGGTATCGAGGTCGTCGACGACAAGAGCGCCCGCCAAGCGGCAGAAGCGCTGCATGCGCTCGGCGCTCAATGGTCCATCGTCAAGGGTGGCCACCTTCGTACTTCGGAGTTGTCCACCGACCTGTTGTTCGACGGCGACCGTTTCCTCGAATTCAGCAGTGCCCGGATCGACACCGGCAACGATCACGGCGGCGGAGACACGCTGGCTGCTGCGATCACTTGCGCTCTCGCACACGGCTATTCCGTTCCGGACGCGGTGGCGTTCGGCAAAGAGTGGGTGACCAAGTGCCTCGAGGCGTCGTACGACCTCGGCGCGGGACACGGTCCGGTGTCCCCGCTCTGGCGGCTCCAGGTCTAGCGCTCGAGGTCCAGGGCGCTAGTTCCGGCGCACGCGCCAGATTCCCAGGTCGACGGGAACCCCGTTGGGCGTCGTGGCGAAAAACCCTCGTCGCCATGGCCGGATCGTGAGATCGAGATCCTCGAGGGTGCCGGCTTCGAGTTCCTCGAGAGTCGTCGCCGACATCATGACGTTGCCGTCGCCGCCCAGGCCCATCATGCGGGCGGCGATGGTCACGTCGACGCCGAGCCAGTCGTCACCGATCTGACGCGGGGTACCCGTGTGTAGGCCGACGCGCATGCGTGGGGTGTATCCGTCGAGATCGACTTCCGCGAGCGCGTCCTGCGCGGTGAACACCGCCTTCAAAGCCGCATCCGGGCGAATGAACACTGCCATCAGACCGTCGCCCATCCGTTTGACGACGTGTCCGCCGTTGTCGGTGATCGGAGTTTCCACGGCCTGCGCCACCGCACGCAGAAGGGTCAGCGTCGCGCCGTCACCGGCTGCGAGCGACCAGGTGGAGAAGCCCACCAGATCGGTGAAGACGATGGTCAGTTCTTGATCCCCGCGGCCGCGGCCCATCTTTTCCAGCGCTGCCTGCCAGACCTGCAGTGCTCCGAGGCTCACTTCGCGAGTGGCTGCCGGTTTCTGATCGAGCAATCTGTCAGCGACGCGGGCCACGGCGCGGGCACCGCCGGGGCCGGCGAGCGAGAGCGGGTCCCCGAACCCGGGATCGCCGGGTAATGCCCGCCTGAGCCGCCGTAGCGCATCGATGAGCTGCTGTCGACGGTTCAGTTCTGCCGCAGAATTCAAGACGACGTCGACGACGCCTCGAACCGAGGAGGAAGAAGCACCTGTCGTGTCGGTGCTCTCCGGGGACAGATCAGCCATAACTCAAGCGTAACTCAGAGTTACAGACAGTGTGCTGCCGCGGTTCTCGCACAGTGGCCTCCTGGTCGCTCGCGCAGTCGATCATTCGGTCAGTCGATCATTCGGTCAGTCGATCATTCGGTTCTGGCCTGTGTCCGGGCATCGCCGACGGGAACTCCGTTCGGCCCGCTCAAATCCTGGGCATACGTCGCAACTCCGAAGGCTACTGCAGAAGCGTTGGCAGCGAGCGCTTCGCGATCGATGTTCGCGAGGTTGTCCTGGGCACTGTGGTAGTTCGGGTCGAAGGTCTCCTCCGCTTCTCCGCCCCACTTCTCGGCCTGTGCCGGCGTCTTGCGCTCGTCCGCGCCGCTGAACACGCCACCCGCCGGGATCCCGATCTCGATGAACGGGCCGTAGTCGGAGCGCCCGTCGAAGTCCGTTCCGTCCGCCGCAATCCCTCGCCCGGCGAGAAAATCGACGAAGGTGCGCTCGATGCCCGCCGACCCCTCGGGCCCGGGCCCCTCCCCGACGGCATCCGAGTTGTCGCCGTCGTAAGCCAGGTATCCGGCGTTGGGCGAACCGAGCATGTCGAAATTCAGGTACAGGGCGATGTCGGCCCGTTCCTGATCGCTCAGACCCTCGACGTAGCGGGTGGAGCCGACCAATCCCACTTCTTCCGCTCCCCAGAAAGCGAAACGCACGGCATTCTCGATGCTCGGTGAGCTTCCCATCTGCAGCGCGGTTTCCAGTACGGCTGCGGTACCGCTTCCGTTGTCGTTGATTCCGGGACCTTCCGGCACACTGTCCAGGTGGGCGCCCACGACAACCACGTTGTCGGTCGCGCCGGTCTTGGTCTGCGCAATCACGTTGCGCGACTTCGTCGTTTCCGTCGACGTGTCGAGAATCAGCGTGAGGTCTCCGGGCGCTGCGGCAAGAGCCTCGCCCGACGCCTTACTCACCCCGCCGGTCGGAATGCGGGCGTCTTCGGGTTCACCCAAGGTAGCCCCGCCCAGCATTGCGTCCTCGTTGTTGGCAACCAGCAACGCCGCCGCGCCGCGATCAGCGGCGATCTTCTGCTTGTCGCCGAACGGGCACACTCCGCGGGTGACCAGCACGATTGCACCGTTCACGTCGCGGCCGTCGTAGTCGGTGGCCTCGCAACCGGGGGTCTCGTCGGCGGGAATCGCCACCAGACGCGCCGTGATTCCGGTCGGTCCCGTGGAGGTGGAATATGTCAGCGCCCGCACCGGAACATCGGAGCCGTCAGCGGCTTTCAGGGATTCGGTGCCGGGATCGAAGGAGCTGAAGTCGAATTCCGGGGTGCTGACCTCGAAACCCTTGTCTTCGAGCAGGTTTGCCACGTAGTCGACACTGGCGTCGTAGCCGGGGGTACCGGCCGATCGATTGCCCTCGTTGTTGGCGGCGATCTTCTCGAGTTGCTCCAGATGCCCGGTCACGGCGTCGACCGTGACGGTCTCGGAGAATGCAACCGGGTCTGTCGGGACGGCCGCTTCACTTCCCGACGCGCATCCACTCACCACGAGTGCTCCAGCCATTGCGACCACAACCACACCGAAGAGTCTCATCTTCGGAGGATATCGGCCGGAGCACAGGAAAGGGACCCAGTACGAATGGTTTTTCGTACTGGGTCCCTACTCTGCTGTCACTCCTTGTTCTCGGTAGGTCTCCCGACAACACCTACCGAGGGAGCGACAAGATCAGGCGTCGCGACGATTCACGATGACGATACTTGCTCCGAAAATCACCAGAACGAAGGCCGCGAAGTAAATCAGGCTGCCCCAGGGTCCCCAGTGGAAGTCGACGCCACCGCTGCTCGCACTGAGGAAGTGGTTTGCATTCGCGAACGGCAGGAACGGAGTGATCTTCTCGCCGAAGCTGCCGAACAGTCCGAACAGGCTCTCGATGAGCAGCGGCCAGAGCAGGAGCAACGCAATAGCGCCGGCCGACTGGCGAATGATCGATCCGACGCCGACAGCGAGAATCACGCACAGGAAGGCGTAGATCGGGATGCCGTAGATCGCGCGCCAGTCACTGCCGCTCGACAGAGTCAATCCGGCACTCGCCTCGGTACCGGCGATGGCCTTGGCCATGGCGTACGCGCCGAAGGCGAGAACAAATGTCAGTACAGCACCGAAAGCACCGATGAGGCCGGCTTTGGCGATCAGAACCGAGGCACGGTTCGGAACGGCCTGGAAGGTGGTGCGGATGGTCCCGAAGCGGTACTCACTGGTGACCGCGAGGGCCGCCATGATCATGAGAACCATGATTCCGAAACCCGAGATGCCGGCCGTGGCAACGGCGGTGTCGAGGTCCGGTGCTCCCTGGACGTCGGAGGACGTCAGAGCCGACTTGGCAACCGCGCCCATGATGGCCGCGAAGCCGAGCGCGAGCACGACGATGATGACCGAGCACCACAGCGGCGACTTGGTCGTGGTGATCTTGATACGTTCAGCACTGAGAACAGCCATTACAGTGCACCTCCCATAGCCTG